>JACPVC010000040.1 GCA_016191955.1 Chloroflexota bacterium | reverse complement strand
GATGTGCAGGAGATTTTTTTCGCGGTGAACGAATCGACGCACGGCGTTGCCGGGTTCAACGGCTTCGATGCATGCGGCAAGGATCTGCACGATGTCGTGCCCGCGCGGATGATTCTGTAAAGTGGTTGTGTAAAAATTTTTCACAGGATGCCGATGTAATAGTATGATACTTCATGTTCCCATTTCGCTCACGGCGGCGTCCTCGCCGCCGGGGACTGCGGCGGGAGCAGGGACATTAAGGAGATGGAAGATGACTCGACCCAAGGTATTCGTCACACGCGTCATTCGGGACGCAGGCTTGACTCTCGTGCGCGAGTTTTGCAACGCTGACGTTTGGGAAGGCGACCTGCCGCCCACTCATGATGTGCTGCTCGAAAAAGTACGCGGCATGGACGGCTTGCTCTGCCTGCTGACCGACCGCATCGACGGTGAGTTGTTGGATGCAGCGGGATCACAATTGAAGGTGGTCAGCAATCATGCGGTGGGATTCGATAATATCGTCGTGCCAGATGCGACCGCGCGTGGAATTCCGGTTGGCAACACGCCGGGGATTTTGACCGACGCCACAGCAGACCTGGCGTTTGCGCTTCTGCTTGCGGCTGCGCGGCGAATCACGGAGGCGGAGAGGTATATCCACGCCGGGAAGTGGAAGACGTGGCATCCTTCGATGCTGCTGGGCATAGACCTTGCCGGGAAAACATTGGGGTTGGTGGGCTTTGGTCGCATTGGGCGTGCGATGGCAAAACGCGCCGTTGGTTTTGATTTGCGTGTGATCTTTTACGACCCGACGGCTGAACCTGAATTCAATGCCGCGCCCATGAGCAGCCTCGATGCGCTTTTGCGCGAATCAGATTTTGTTTCCATTCATACGCCGTTGAACCAAGCCACGCGGCACATAGTCAATGCGGATTTTTTGTCGAAGATGAAACGCAATGCGATTCTGATCAACACCTCGCGCGGACCTGTTGTGGATCAGGATGACTTGTACCAAGCGCTGAAGTCGAATCAAATCTTCGCCGCCGCATTGGACGTGACCGACCCCGAACCCCTGCCGCTCGATTCTCCCTTGCTCACGCTGGAAAACTGCGTCATCGTTCCGCACATTGGCAGCGCCAGCGAAAAGACTCGCGATGATATGGCAAGACTCGCTGCGCTCAATCTCATTGCCGGGTTGAAAGGCGAACGACTGCCGCATTGTGTGAACCCCGAAGTGTATGAAAGTGGACGATAGACTATAGACAGTAAGCGAAAAGAAATCATGTCAATCGAGATCAATAAATTTGTTCGCGCCAAAAGACGGACCATCGCGCTCATCATCGAAAGGGATGGCAGCCTCACCGTCCGCGCGCCAAAGCGGGCGGCGTTGCGAGACATCGAGCAATTCATCCATGAAAAAATAGACTGGATCCTGCGTTCGCGCGAAAAACTACGAGCCATTGTCACGCTTCCCAAAAAACAATATGCAAACGGAGAAACGTTTTTGTTTTTGGGAAGCGAATATGAATTAAGCATCGTCAACCCGCAGAGACCTGCCCTAAAATTGGGGAACGGTTTTACGCTCGGCAGCACAGCCCAGAAGCGCGGCGAGGGGATGTTCATCCGCTGGTACAAGGAGCAGGCATTGCAGGTTTTTACGGAGCGGGTCGATCACTATGCCGCCCTGTATGGATTTTCACCCAAGCAGGTCAAGGTCAACTCGGCGAAGACGCGTTGGGGTTCATGCAGCGCAAACGGGACGATCAACTTCACCTGGCGGTTGGTGATGGCTCCGCTCGATGTGATTGACTATGTCGTTTTACACGAGCTGGCGCATTTACGCGTCAAAAACCATTCGCCGCGATTCTGGAAATTGGTAGAATCCCTGTGCCCGGATTTCAAACGTCACCGCAAGTGGTTGAAAGAGAATGGGGAGAAATTGAATCTGTAGGTCAGGCTATGTGCCCGTAGGGTATGCAGCCTGACACCTCTATCAATTTCATGAGAGAATACGGGGAGAGGTTAAATTTATAAGAGTGAGTCGCACCAAACCTAATGAGATGAGACCACGCCGTGGGCTCATCCCTCTTAATCACTCACCTTACGCAGTAACGGTATGTCGTTGCGAGGACGCTCTTGTTCTTTGTCCGAAGCGTCGCCGCTAAAACCAAGTGTGTGGCTCGCAACGACATACTTTCTGGTAAAAGTGCGTAAGGTAAGTGAGTAACTCACCTTACGCACCTTCACCGCGCGGGGATGAACCCCCGCGCTACTCCTACAAAGTCCCGCCAGGGCGGGACTACCCCGCTTCAGCGGGGTTCGTATGGGTAGCCCGACGGTTTATCGTCGGGCGGGCTGCGTAAGGTGAGTGAGTAAGACAAATCTCACCCGTCTGGTGCGACGCACCCCACGCCGTTATCCAAATTCAAATGTTGGCATGCCCTCGAACTTCGTTTCCACCCTGAACAGCCCGCCGGAGAGCGGGTATTTTTTTAAGTCTGCTTCGCCCATATTCTTTCGAGCGGACGTAATATACAGCTCATTTCTATTCTTTCCGCCAAACACGCACGAGGATGTATGCAGAGCAGGCACAGAAACCTGCTCCAGCAATTTTCCTGTGTTCGGATTCCATCTCGTCACCTGCGCTCTGCCCCAGAGAACGATCCACAAATTGCCTTCCGTGTCGGAAGTCATGCCATCGGGCCAGCCCAGGGAGTCGGGGATGTGGATGACAATACGTGGATTTGCGATTTCACCCGTCAGCACATCGTAATCAAAAGCTTTCACTTCGCGCGTAGGTGTGTCGATGTAGTAAAACGTTTTATGGTCAGGACTCCACGCCATGCCGTTGGAGATGGTCACATCGCGGAATAACGTCTGCGCGCTTGTACCGTTAAAGGAATAAAAACTGCCAATCGGGTCTTTCTCGTTCAAATCCATTGAACCGGCGAGGAAGCGGCCTGCGGGATCACATTTGCCGTCGTTGAGGCGGGTAGTGGCAGGTTCGTTCAAAGCGGCGAGAAGAGTCTGTTGGAATGAACCCGGGTCAAAGTCCACGAAGGAGGCGCGTTTTCCCAGAATGAGATGTCCGTTTTTGCGCGGGGCAAGGCATCCGACGAAGTCATCCAATTGAGCGAGGAGTTCCGTCCCCGCATAAATTTTTTTCTGGAGAATATCAACCCAATAAAGAGTTTGAGTCTTTTCATCCCATGCGGGACCTTCTCCCAGTGTGGCTTTGGCATCGAGAAGAAGTTCGGTTTGCATAGAATCTCCATACGCTCTCGCAGGGGCTAAGCGCCTGCGAGAGCAGTCTATTTTCTAGAACCAATTTCGCTTGTAGAAGAAATATGTTGCGAGTGCAGTGAGAGCAAGCGACATGCCAATAACCGTAAGAAACGCCAGCGGGTGACTCTCACCGGGCAGCGCCACGTTCATGCCGTAAAACGAAGCGACGATAGTCGGCATGTTGAGGATGATAGTGAGCGCCGCAAGCGCCTTCATGACCACGTTCAAGTTGTTGGAGATGATCGAGGCAAAGGCATCCATCATGCCTGAAAGAATTTCGGTGGCGATGCTGCTCATTTGAATAGCTTGCTGGTTTTCGGTGAGCACGTCTTCGAGCAGGTCTTGATCCTCTTCGTAATAGTTGAAGAGCTGGGTCTTTTGCACGCGTTCCATCATCACTTCGTTGGAGCGCAGAGCAGTGGCAAAGTATGTAAGGCTCTTTTGATATTTGAGCAGTTCAAGCAACTCGCGGTTCTGCGTGGATTTTTGCAAGCGGTCTTCCACCGCCTCGGTGGCGCGGTTGATCTCGCGCAACAGGTTCAAATAACGAGCAGCCGTTTCGAGGAAGATATAAAGTGTGAGGCGGTAACGCTTGCCCGTCTTCATGAAGCGATGCTTGCCGTTGGTCAAAGGCTTGAACACATCGCTGTCATAACGGCAAACCGTAATGATCTTATTGCCTAAAATCATAATGCCAAGCGGCACTGTGTTATAAGGAATATCGCTATCCGGTTGATAAATGGGAATGCGAAGAAGGATGAAGGTGTAATCTTCATCGCGTTCCATGCGTGCCATTTCATCCTGATCGAGGGAATAATTAATATAGTCCATCTCCATCCCCCAATTTACAAGTTTTTCGATCTCATCGGGTGTTGGGTCCACTGCATTGACCCATGCACCGTTTGCGATCATATCGAGCTTTTCCAGCCCGTTCTCGCTGGTCTTGTAGATGTTCAGCATGGCAGCCTCCTTACGTGAAATAGTCACGCAAGGGCGCGCCGCGCACCTACGTGACGGTTATTAATAAATTAAACGCGTGCCATCCGCTTTTACTTAGCGGATTACTATCGGAAGAACCTAAATCGCTCTCGTCAGTGTGATACATGATTCCTGCTTTTCAGCCGCGCCCATTTTACGCCCGTTGATGGAATTGCACAACCATTTTAGTGATTGGATTTTGACTTACGCGCATGGATGACGAACACGCGATGCGGAATTTGCAGGATGGGACTTGCTCCCGCTTCATCCGCGACCAATGCCCTTCGATCAAACTCAGGGTAAACCTGCTCCACCCCTTCGAGCAGAGTCTTAAACTCCGAATCGAATCTACCTACCTCTTCATCCGAAAGGCTCGCCCCCACCCCCGAACTCGCGCGGATGCGTCCACGCCAGGCATCGGCGGTGTATGGCACATCCAGGTCGAACGAAAAAGAGGCAATACCTTCAAAGCCCGCCTCACCCAAGTCGCGGAACCAATCGGGGTATATACCTGTCAAATTTCCAAAGCGCTCATACCAGGTTGGGTTGTATTTTTGGATCAACTTCTCAGTCAAATCCACCACATTGCCTTCCAGCGGAAGCCAGTCAAAGTGCGCGATCAACATCGTGCCATTCGGCTTGAGCAAACGCCTCACCTCCCGCGCCGCCCGCGGACGGTCGAACCAGTGCCAGCATTGCCCAGCAGAAACTACGTCAAACGAAGCATCGGGCAAGCCGGTCTCTTCCGCTTTGCCCCAGCGAAACTCTACGTCCAAATCTTGTTGAATGCTCAGATCCTTCGCCTGTTCGAGCAACTGCGCGGCAATATCCATGCCCATGACGGAACAGCCGCGAGATGCGAATCCGCGGGCGAGGGTGCCGGTGCCCGTTCCGAGGTCCAGTAAAGAGGCGCCGGGTTTGACGATCCCCTCGTCAAAAACGCGCTCGAAAAATTCATCGGGAAACCCTGCGCGATACTTGGCGTAATCGCGTGCTGTCAGACCAAAGTTATATGCCATGAGATCAAACCTTCTTTAAGTAAGCTAATGCTTGAAACAAGACTGCTACATGCAAGGCGTGCATAAATTTTCCCTGCCGCACCATTTCGATCAAATCATCCAACGGCACAAGATGGACCTCGATATCCTCGGCTTCATCGAGGTGCTGTTCGCCTGTCAATTCCACGTCGGTGGCGAGATAGCAAAACAGCGTATTGTGTTGGATCGCCGGGTTCGGATAAATGCGCCCCACCTCGATGATCTTCCGCGCCGAATAGCCTGTCTCTTCCATCAACTCGCGCCCCGCTCCCACCAGCGGATCTTCACCCCTTTCCACCACGCCGCCGGGCAGTTCAAGCAATGCCTCCTGCACACCATGACGATACTGCTTCACAAGGACCACTTCGTTGTTCTTCGTCAGCGCGACCACATTTGCCCAGGCATCGAACTCCAAAACGAATGCCTTATATTCCTTCCCGCTCGGCAGTTCGCAAGTATCCATGCGAAATTTGGGAAAGGGGCGCCGTGATTCGATAATTCTCCAGGGTATAAGTGACATGATTACAAATCCTCATTTTCTCTTTGGTAATTGATGTTAAGCGATTTCTACTTTCTTGTGTCCCTTGCCCTTCGACTGCGCTCCTCGACGTTCACTCGTCGCTCCGCTCAGGGCGGCTGCCACGCTGAGTGGAGAGCGGGTGCTCCTCCCGCTCGTAGTCGAAGCGCAAGTGCATAACATCAGTTGGTAAAACATGTCTACAGACTTGTTCTACACGTCTGTATAGTCATTTTGTTATTATACCTAAGCAAGTACGTTATAATTTTTCCATGCCTATTACAGTCGACTCCGTCCGCATGTATTACGATGAGAACACTAATCTCTTTCTAAAATTTAGCGGACATGCAAAAACGCAAAACATCCATCGCTCATTGTGGATGCCGGATATCAAATCGCTTGAAGATGCGCTCAACACCTCCAACGCGCTCATCAAAGCGGAGATCGAATCCGTTGCGCCACAAAACGCCCGCATTGCGGACCTTGGCTGCGGCGTGGGCGCGAGTCTGTTTTACATCCATCCGCGCTTGCACAAGCCCGCCCCCGCCCTCGGGTTGACTCTCAGCCCCGTGCAAGCCAACCTCGCAAGAGAATCCGCCGCTGAACTGGGTTTGCAAAATCAAATCAACTTTGCCGAAGGCGATTTCACCTGTGTGCCGCTGCCCAGCGAATCGCTCGACGCCGTTTATTCCGTCGAAGCTGTTTGTCACGCCGTGAACCCCGAACAATATTTCAAGGAAGCCAGCCGTCTTCTGCGCAAAGGCGGCAAACTCATCCTCGTGGACGACTATCAAGTGGCGCGTACGTTCACGAAGCACGAACAAAAATGGCTGGATGCTTTCATTCAAGGCTGGCACGTCCCCGGCGTGCGCACGGTTGCGCAGACCATGTCCTTCGCGCATAAATATCAACTCAACCTCGAACGAAACGACGAACTCACTCAACATCTCCGCCTGCGCAACCTGCCCGATTTTCTTGCCAGCGCAATTCTCTTCCTTGGCGAGAAACTTACCATCAACCACGCCATCCTCCCGTCCATGCTTGGGAGTATGGCGTTGCAGCAATGCTTGTACATGAAGATCGTGGAGTATCGCTTTTTGGTATTTGAAAAATAAGTTTTGCTTTGGTATATAATCAAAGCATCGTCTAAAGGAGTTGCCATGTTAACCTCCGCCCGATTGATTACCCCCGATGGAAAGATGATTGAACTTTCCCCCGAGTTGTACCGAAAAGTCCAACAACTGCTTGAAGCAAATCGTGTCGCTGCGCCAGCCCGTAATGGTATGGCAGTTATCCGTGCCACCCATGGAAAATATGCGGGCAATACTTCCCTAACGCAGGCGCTCCTCAAACAGAAACGCTCCGAAACCTCACGCGAGAACAACAAACTCGGACGGCGAAATGGATAGTTCCATTTTCGTGCTGGATAGTTTTGCGCTCATGGCGCACTTTGGGGGAGAAACTGGCGGGAAACAAGTTTTGGAACTGCTTGAAAAGGCAGAGGTGGGTGAAGCAACACTGGTAATGAGTCTCATTAACGCCGGCGAATTGGCGTATCTGATGAGTCGCGAGCGGGGGCGAAGTGCGGCAGAATCCATGCTGGAAGATTTGAAAAACCTCCCCATCCTGCTTTTCGACGCGACCGAAGAACGCATCCTTGCCGCGGCATGGGTCAAAGCAGAATTCCCGGTTTCATACGCCGACTCGTTTGCCATATCGCTGGCAAAAGAACTCAACGCTACTCTTGTCTCCGGCGACCCCGAATTTCACACAATTGAAAAAATCGTCCCCATTTTGTGGCTGGAACAGTAAAGACCATCACCCTTCTCACCAGTGGCACCCGCGGCGACGTACTTCCCTACATCGCCCTCGGTGAAGGTTTGTTGGATGCAGGTTACAACGTCCGCATTGCTGCGCCGATTGGGTTTGCAAATCTCTTTAACAACCAGAGCGGGGGGACCCTGCCCCTACGATTTGTGCCATTCGAAGGCAACCCCACCGACCTGATGATCGAGCAAGGCGACTCCACGCCGATGACGTTCGGCACAAATCCCATTCGCTCGCTACAAGCCACACGCAGTTTTCTGCAAAAAGCCCGCCCCTTGTATCGGCACATGCTCCACGCCGCCGCCGAAGCCTGCCGCGGTTCAGACCTGCTCATCCACGGCTTGCCCACCATCTGGGGCGCGCATATCGCCGAAGGGCTGAAAATCCCCGCCATACGTGCCTTGCTCCAACCCCTCGCCCCCACCCGCGAATTTCCGTCTGCACTTTTGCCGTTTCGTTCTTCTCTTTTAGGGATCGGAAACTGGTTCTCTCATTGGGCTGTGACTCAGTCCATTTGGCTTGCGTGGCGCTCAGAGATCAACCACGCGCGTCACACAGACTTTGGGCTGGCTCCCGCCCATTGGCTTGACCCTTCGCTGCAAGCGGACTCGCGCCAACCCTTCACCCTCAACGGTTTCAGCGAACAAGTCGTGCCGCGCCCGCAAGATTGGACTGAAAAGCAGATCATTACGGGGTATTGGAGGAAGAAAGTAACAAGTGAACGAGTTGATGAGTTGGAAGGAGTGCAGAGATTTATCGACTCGGCAAAGAACCCCATTGCCATTGGCTTTGGCAGCCCCGGCACAAAAGGATATTTACCGATGCTCGAAGGAGCCCTGCACTGTGCAAACGCGCAGGCTGTTCTGACGATCCCATCCAAATGGCACGGCGACATAAGATCTAAAAACATCCTGCCTATCGAATATATTCCGCACGACTGGTTATATTGCCATGTCAAAGTCGCCGTCCATCACGGCGGGGCAGGGACAACGTCCGCGAGTTTGCATGCAGGGATTCCAACCGTCACATTGCCATTAGCCATTGACCAATTCTTCTGGGGCGAGCAGGTTCAACAAATCGGTGCAGGCTTGTCCATTCCACAGCGAAAACTCAATGTAGAGAATCTTTCACACGCCATCACACAGGCATTGACGGATAAGACTATGAACGCGAAAGCAAAAGCTGTCAGCGAGGCACTGAGTCAAGAGAATGGGATACAGGCTGCGGTGAGTCTGATCCGAAGCGTGCTGTAAAAATGCGTCGCACCAAACGGGTGGAAAATGGCAATTAAGAAGACTCGGCTACGGGTCAGTTTCATCTCATTAAGTCTGGTGCGACGCACTCATGCGCAAGGCAATTCCCAAAGCAAAAAGAGCAAACAAACTCCCCAACCAATACGGCGCAGAGACGGCGATGACATCAAATGAAATGCCTGCGATGGCGGGACCAAAGATATTGGTGAAAGCCAGCAAAGTTTGATTGCCGCCCATTAGCCGACCTTGCTCACTATCCGGGACGCGTAACGAGACCAACGCAGTGAGTGACGGGATGCTGATGCCCGTGCCAAGCGCGACGACAGCGACAACGGGAAAGAGCATCCACGCGGCGGGGACAAATGCCATGCCCGCCAAGCCGATGACCATGCAAGTGAGACCCACGGGGATAAGTGCGCGTTCGCCGAAACGGGCTTGAAGCCGGGTAAATAAAAATCCTTGAACGATCACACCGCACAAACCGACATATAAATAAAAGTAACTGTTCTGTGCGGGCGTCCAACCAAAGCGGGCGTTGGAGTAGAGCGGAAAGTTCGTCTGCAAACCGGCAAAGGCAAGGTTGAGCAGAAAAAGCACGACCAAAAAATTTTGGATGTTCTTTTGGCGGAAGATACTGGTGAATTGTCCCGCCCAACTAAAGACCTGCGAAATCGGTTTGGTCTCGCGCCGTTCGTATGGCAAGGATTCGGGTAGGAAAAAAAATCCGAAGACGGTATTGCCAAAGGCGAAGGCAGAGGCGACGAGAGCTGGGAGGCTGAGTCCAAGCCCGCTGAGGGTGCCGCCGAGGACGGGTCCCGCCATGATGCCAAGCCCAAATGCTAATTGAGAATAATTGATGCCGCGCGCGCGAGTCTCGGCGTTGGTGGTGTCTGCAACGTAGGCATGGGCAAGGGTGAGGTTCGAGCCGGTCAATCCATCAATGAAGACGGCAAGAAAGATGATGAAGAGAGAATTTGCAAGACCCAGTAACAAATAGGAAATCGCTGTCCCGAAGAGACAAAGAAGCAAAATCGGTTTGCGCCCATAACGATCCGAGAGCGCACCAAGGATGGGACCCGAGACGAGTTGGATGGTCGAATACATCGACATCAGTCCGCCCGCGATGGCAGCACTGCCATCCTGCGCTTGCACGTAGAACGGCAGCAACGGCAGCATAATGCCGTAGCCGAGCATGTCTACAAAGACGGAAACGAGAATGATGATGAAGGAGGGATTCAAAGGTGATGAAGTGGAAAGTGGTGAGTGGGCTGATTATACTTTCCACTCACCACTTTCTATTTCTAAAACCTTTCCAAGCGCATTGGACTTGTGTTGAAATCAGGCTTTTGATCGATAAGTTCCTTATTTTATCCATGCCTGAGAATATTGTTCAAAAGCTTCAATAGCGTCATATAAATCATCAACACAAATAAGTAAACGCTTCGAATCAAGATCGACATTCCTGCTTCGAAAGTAAAGCTTTTGCTCTTGAATAACCAGCCCGGAAAATCTTTTATTAGCAATTATTCTTTGGAAAGCAGGGTTCCTGTTAATAAAATTGCCGAGATTCTCGTGATTGCAATAGATTCGATATGAAGATTGTTTAGTTAGATTTACATTCAATCTCTGGTACTTATCAAAAAAAATATCACGCACCCCCATTTTCTTTACATAGATAAACCCACCCTGAGACAAACCAGTAGTATTAGGATTTCGAACAGAAATATTTATCTGGGTAAATGAGTCAAAAAATCCAATATTCCCAAATGTATCCGCCGCGATTTGAATCGAATGGTTCTTGTAGGTTCCCACAATCGTTGGGGCAGGAGCATTAACACTATTAAAAAACGAACCGGCAACAAAGGTTAAGCCTGCATCCTTTGCAAATTTCCGCCATGCGAAAATGCGCGAAATTTGCCCAAGCGCAGGAAGTATCCTTGATGATATTATGAGGACAAGAAAAAAGACTCCCAAAAAACTATATAGCATTATTTTTTCAAAGCTCATTTAAAATCGCTCCACTGCAAACGGGTTTACATTAACCCTGGATTCTTTCCCACAAAGTAATTCAGCTACAACTTGACCGGTCCCTGGTCCGAGCGAGAGACCGAGCATGGCATGACCCGTGGCAAGGATCACATTGCTGTGCTTCGGCGACCTGCCGATGATTGGCACACCATCGGGTGTGGTGGGGCGTAACCCAGCCCATGTTTCTTTTACATCGAGTTTTTCATCAAGCCGCAAATATTCGCGCGACGAATTTTCAATGCGTTGAATCCAAACGGGGTTTGGTTCCATGCTGTAGTTACCAACCTCGAGTCGACCCGTGAAGCGCAGCAATCCGCCCATTGGCGAAACCGCAACCCTTCTTTCACCAAGAATCAACGCATGGCTCGGCATGGTCTTCGTCGCAGACATGGTCATGCTATACCCGCGCGCAGGTTGGATGGGAATATTCAATTTCAGATCACGCGCCACAGACGGGGTCAACGCGCCCGCAGCCAGGATGACGTGCTCCACCTCAAACTCGCCCTGGCTTGTTCGCACCACCCGAACCTTTCCCTCCGCTGATTCAAATCCCGTCACCGCCGTGCCTTCCAACATCTCCGCTCCCATCACGCGGACTCGGTCACTGAGCAGTTTGAGGAAGACCGCCGGGTTGAGGTGCGCATCCCCCGTGAAATGCACGCCACCAAGGACATCGTTCACTGCGGCGGGTTCGATTTCGTGAATCCTTGTTTTGTCATACACGCTGACGGGAATGCCTTGCTTCTGCATGAACTCGGCTTCATGTTGCCCTTCATGAAAGGCTTTCTCGGTCTTGAACAGATGCAGTAAGCCCATCTCTTGATAAGCGCAATCGAATTTTTCCTCGGCGATGATCTGAGCAAAATTCTTCGCGCTGAGTTGACCGAGTTCATTCAGCGGCTTGATGCTGCGCTGAACGTTCGCTTCACTGCACGCAATCACAAACTTCAACAGCCATGCAATGTAATTCGGGTCAAGGCTGATCTTCATGCCAAATGGACTATGCACCGGGTCGAGCATCCACTTAAGTGCAGAGGTCACCACACCGGGCGCCGCCAGCGGAATGACATGACTCGGCACGATATGCCCTGCATTGCCTGCGCCACTGCCTTTGCCGATCTCTTTTGCATCGAGCAGGGTAACTTGTCTTCCAGATTTCAAAAGGTAATACGCGCAACTTAATCCTACGGGTCCGCCACCGATGATGAGGACATCGCGTTTCAGCATGTCTGTTTTAGGCATTATCATTTTCTCCAAACATCGTTCGAGAATAATATTTCAAAATATTATGGCTCATGTGTAAGGAGTGTGCAAAGCGACAAGAACAGCGATGAACTCAGGTGAAATGCGTTTAAGGTTTCTACGAAACTCAGCTATTGCCACATAGCCACTCAGATAATCTTTGTGGACACCTTTGAAAGAACGCAAGT
>JACPVC010000174.1 GCA_016191955.1 Chloroflexota bacterium | reverse complement strand
AGACCCGCCGCGTAGGCAGCGCCGAGAGCGGTTGTCTCCGCCACCTTCGGGCGCACCACAGGCACATTCAAAATGTCGGACTGGAACTGCATTAACAGTTCATTGAAGACCATGCCGCCGTCCACTTTCAGCGAGCGGAGTCTGACGCCGGAATCTTTTTCCATCGCGTCCAACACTTCGCGGGTTTGATATGCCGTCGCCTCCAACGCGGACCGGGCAATGTGTCCCTTCGTGATGTAGCGTGTCATACCGACGATCACGCCGCGTGCATCGGATTTCCAATAGGGTGCATATAGCCCGCTGAAGGCTGGGACGAAATAAATTCCGCCGTTGTCTTCCACCGAACTTGCAAGCGCTTCAACATCCGCAGATTTTTCGATCATGCCGAGATTGTCTCTCAGCCATTGGATGAGCGCGCCCGTAATGGCAATCGAGCCTTCCAAGGCATAGACAGGTTTCCTGTTGCCAATTTGGTACCCAAGCGTAGTGAGTAGCCCCGCCTTGCTTTGCACAGGCTTCTCGCCTGTGTTCAACAGCATGAAACAGCCTGTACCATAGGTATTCTTCGCCTCGCCTGCCTTGAAGCAGGTCTGACCGAACAATGCGGCTTGCTGGTCTCCCAAATCTCCGGCAACGGGGATACCATGCAAGGTCACTGCATTTTGCGAGCCAACTCGTCCATACACCTCAGAAGATGATTTGATCTCCGGCAGCATCGCACGCGGAATGCCCATGACCTTCAGAATTTCGGCATCCCAATCAAGGGTCCTCAAGTTCATCAACATGGTGCGCGAGGCGTTGGTCACATCGGTCACATGCTTGCCGGTCAGCTTCCAGATGATCCAGGTATCCATGTTGCCGAAGAGCAGTTCGCCTCTTTTTGCACGTTCTTTTGCGCCTTTGACGTTATCCAGAATCCATTTGATCTTGGGACCAGAAAAATATGTGGCAAGCGGCAAGCCCGTTTTGCGACGGAAGCGGTTCTGCCCACCCTGCTTTGCAAACTTTGAAATGATGGCATCCGTGCGCGTGTCTTGCCAGACGATGGCGTTGTAAACCGGTTCGCCCGTGTTCTTATCCCACACAAGCGTCGTCTCACGTTGGTTGGTCACGCCGATGGCGGCAATATCCGGGGAGGAAAGTCCGCTCTTTGCCAGCGCCCCCGCCATGACCTCCTGCGTGCGCCCCCAAATCTCAAGCGCATCATGCTCCACCCAACCCGGCTTGGGGTAAATTTGTTTGTGTTCCTTCTGGTCAACAGCGACCACATTCCCATCGTGATCGAAAATAATAAAACGAGTGCTGGTCGTGCCCTGGTCAATTGCGCCGATGTATTGGGTCATGAGTGCCTCCGGTGATTTTTGATGTGCTGGTAGGGACAACCCCTCCGTATTTTGCAAAACATGGTTGCGCCAGGAGAAGGTTGCCCATACGGAATGTCCACGAAGCGCGTAAGGTGGTTGATTAATTGATGTTACGCGGTTTCTACTTTCTTGCATCCCTCACCCTTCGACTGCGCTCCTCGACGTTCACTCGTCGCTCCGCTCAGGGCGGCTGCCGCGCTGAGCGGAGAGCGGATGCTCCTCCCACTCGTAGTCGAAGCGTAAGCGCGTAAGGTGGTTGATTAATTGTAAAACAAAAAGCCTTCGTCCACAAAACGAAGGCTTGATGAAAAAAGACCAGATTACTTTTTGGCTTTGGCAGCCGTCTTACGAGTCGTTGCCTTAACCACCGGTTTTGCGGGAGCTTTTCTGGGTGCGGTCTCTGCTTCCATCGGTTTTGTTTCACTCATGAAGATGTTGAACAACAACGCCGCCACCGTTGCACCAATAAAAGGACCCAAAAGATAGATCACATAGGTGTTGAGATTCGCCAAACTCGGCGCAGCATACACAGCCGTGCCAAGTGTACGCGCCGGGTTGAGCGAACCACCTGTCATCGGTCCGCCCACGAGGATGGCAGCCGTCAACGTCATGCCAATTGCGACTCCAGCTAATTGTCCGCCCTTGCTTGCCACCGCTGTATGCAGAACCGTATTGACGAGGAAGAACGTCAACACCGCCTCGATAATCATGGCATATATGGGGTAGTTTTCCGTCAACGCGCCGGTGGTTGCGCCTGCATTGATCGTCCCGCCTAATTCAGTTACAACAAGGTGAAGCAATCCCGCCGCCGAGATCGCGCCGAGGAATTGCGCCACCCAATATACCAGGGCATCCATCCACTTCACCGCGCCCTGCACCGCCAGGCCGAAAGTCACAGCGGGGTTCACATGCGTGCCGGAGATATGACCATACGCATAAACAAACACCATCAGGGTAAGCCCATGTGCGAGAGCCACGCCCAAAAGCCCAGCCTGCACAACGCCCGCACCTGCGCCAATGAACACCAGCGCAAACGTGCCGATAAATTCAGCGAGAAATACTTTCCAATTGAACATACATCCTCCAAAGATTGGTTTGAAGGTTACAACCCCGTGACGCTCGATCTGCTACGACGATTCCCAATTTCGCGCGCCGGAGAGGAACGCCTTCCCTAGCATGATTTTCTTGCCCGGCGGTTGGACTTCCTCCAGAATCAATGCTCCATCCGCACACATTACCGCGGGTCTTCCTTCGACGATGAACCTGCTCCCCACCTTCATGCCTTTTCCTTCGCCGACGACCCCGCGACTCACTTTTAGTAAATTGCCGTCCCATTCGAACCACGCTCCGGGCCACGGATTCATGGCACGGATGCGCCGCTCAAGCTCAACAGCAGAATGATTGAAATCCAATCGTCCATCTTCTTTTTTGAGCATGGGCGCATAGGTCGCGCCTTCTTCGGGTTGAGGCTGCGGGAAAAGTTTCCCATCCATGTAAGCGGGCAGGGTCTCGATAAGTAGGCCCGCTCCCAGCGTGGATAAAGCCTCGAAGAGTGAACCCGCTATATCGTCCGGCGTGATGCGGATTTTTTTCATCGCAAGCATGGGACCTGTATCCAGTCCCACATCCATTTTCATGATGGTCACGCCCGTCTCTTCATCCCCGGCGAGAACAGCGGCGTTGATGGGCGCCGCGCCGCGCCAACGTGGGAGCAGCGATGCATGCACGTTGATGCAGCCGAAGCGCGGCAAGTCCAAAACATCTTTTTTGAGAATCTGGCCGAAAGCGGCAACGACAATGAGATCGGGATTCCATTCGCGCAGTTGCTGCATGGCTTCCGGCTCGCGCAATTTTTGCGGCTGCATTACCGGGATTCTCAACTGTTGCGCAAGCAACTTGACCGGCGGCGCTTTGAGTTCACGTCCGCGACCGGAGGCGCGATCGGGTTGAGTGACAACGCCCACCACTTGATAATGTTGTGCAAGTTGGCGCAATGCAGCTAATGCAAAATCGGGCGACCCCATGAAAACGACTCGAATGGACATGCCGCGATTATACAGTACCATTGGGTGAAGATGGTTGGTTGCATCTTGAGGTGAAAGGTTGTAAAATACTGAAAATTCAAAATCAATTCATTCGGAGGAATAAACCATGTCTCAAGCACCCATGTCTGATGTTACCCAGGATGACAAACTTTGGGCAATGCTCGGATACGTCATCCCGATTATCGCTATCGTCGTTCTTTTCATGGAAGATAAAAAGAATCGTCCGTACGTGAAGTTCAACGCTGTTCAGTCGCTTGTTGCGACCGTTGCGCTGACCATCATCTCCACTGTAACGCTCGGCTGCGGCGGCATTTTGTTCCTCGTTATGTTCTGGTGGGCTTATCAGGCATATCAGGGTTTGGATGTTCGCATCCCGGTCATTACCGATTTCATTCGCAATCAGGGCTGGGCGTAATTT
>JACPVC010000173.1 GCA_016191955.1 Chloroflexota bacterium | reverse complement strand
CATCCTGATCCGTGAAACTGAAGCTTGGACGGTCCAACGGAACAATAAACAGGCTACGGTCAATTGGCAATTTGCAACTGAGGATGCTCGCCTCAAACTTAAACGCCTCTACCCATCAATTCATGCTTGACACGCTACTAGCAAGAAACGTGTTAAGTAACGGCAAGCCGTACACCATACAAAAGCAAGCAAAGCATACAATCAGAAGACTAAAAACAATCCATGCCCATTTCGGAAGAGATGTTTTTTTTGGGGGCATACTCGCCAGATTTACCTGCGGACTTGACGTTGGCGCTGGTCTTTGAAACCGATGCCCGCAATACCCGCAGACATTGGCGGTCTCGGGGACTTCATTTCCACAATTTGGACAATTCATTTTGACCTCCCGTTGCGGAGAGCCTCACTCAATGCCCAGACTACGGCAACCCACAAGGCCAGGATCAATCCCACTTGAAACAATACAACCAGATGGAAGATACTCATGATTGCCTCTCGAATCAAAGAAAGAAAAAGATGAAAGTCGCCAGCAAACCCAGCCAAATCAACCCGATAAAACACCCAAGTCCGCGGGGACCTTTTTGCCAGTAAACGAACGCCGCGAATGCCAGCAGGATCAATACGGGAGTGTCGAGAAATGTCGTGGAGATGCCCTTAAAGTACCAGAGCGCTTCGCTGAGGGACATTAACACCGCGCCCAATAGCAGGGTGCCAAATCTCCATGTGATCCCGATTTTCGCGGCGGGCTGTGTGGACAGCGGCGGTGGGACGGCGGATTTCAACCTCTGCCCGCAATACCCGCAGACGTTGGCGGTTTCAGGTACTTCATTGGAACAGTTTGGACATTTCATGATGAATAACTCCTTCGCTAGGGAATTCGATATTCTTCAATGACAAAATTATCGAAGCCAACTTCCGTAACATTGAGTACGCTCCAGCCAAAATAATGTACAAGACCGTCAACCGGGTGATCGAATTGGAATAATTCACGGTGGTTAAACCATACTGTGATGGTTGAATCGACCCCTTCGATTAACACTTGGTTCACTTCGCCCACGCCCCCAACGCCCGGAAATACAGTCTCTTCGACAATTGGACGCCAGTCGAAGTTTGCATCAGTATTTGTAACAAACAAATTTCCGTTTTCCAACAAACTCATCTGACTCCAGACAGTAAACTCTTTACTGCTTTCGGTTTCTTGTGTAAGAATGGAAAAATCCCATCCGCCTAACCCTGATTCCGCATATATCATACGTATGTCAAAGGAAACTCTAAAATTTCCGTGAACTGGTAGTAAGATCTCACCTGCAGAATATCCGCCCCCATCCATACGTTGACGGTATTCACCATCCACAATCTCGCGCAGTTCGTTTATTTCTAATTCGGTTTCATTTGGGTTGGAGAAATCGTCTTCAAACACCACTACCCAACCTGCTTCGGACGAAGACGATACTGCTGAAGGAGGAGTTGCCGTAGTCACAACTTGAATCGGCGCGGCAGGTTCTACTGGCTGATTTGATTGATTATTGGAAGTTGGAGCAAATAAACCGGACGCGCCCAAGAATATAAAACCCGCGACAACAACTATTCCTCCCACAAGCAACAACCCGCCCAGCCCCCAAACCCATCCAGGGATTCCTCGGGAAGTTTGTTGAACCTGATGGGTTTCAGGTTGAGATGTTGAAACTGGCTTGTTTGTTTTTAACCTATGCCCACAATACCCGCAGACATTGGCGGTCTCTGGAACTTCATTTCCGCAATTTGAACACCGCATAGCTCTCTCCTTAAAACCTACATTTTGATTTGCGCAAAGCCTCACGACGCTGCAGATATATCGTAGTTACTTTCCTTGTTAGACCTCCTGCAAAGTCAATCGTAGGTCAGGCTATGTGCCGTAGGGTATTTAGCCTGACACCCCTTTGGAATTTTATATAGGGCGGGTTGTGTGCAGCACAGGCAAACCCGCCCTACAAATACTTATGCAAGAGGTCTATTATTATCTTAGCAAAAAAAGCGGACAATTTCAGTGACTTTTGTTACATATGCTCGGGCTTACAAGAATCCATTTAATATGGGTACTTTTTTTCAAAAACTCCCTGTTACTCTGAGGGAGTGTTCGTTGCGAACAATGGATTTCCTTATTTTAGGTGTAGTGTCCTTCGTGGTTAAACGGGCTTTTTCGCAAACGTCAAATACAATGGAAACGACCCCGTCGCGGCGAACGTGCCGTCTTCAATCGCGCGGACGATTCCCGCGCTGTCAATCGCGTGGTGGAACCAGCGTCCATCCGCCTCGGTGCCGCCGCCCGCGACGACGGTTTCGATATCCAATCTCAACCATTTCTCATCGTTATCAATCGTGTTGGCGGTCTTCGAGAGTTCGAGATAATTCCTCTGCTTCTCGTGGCGATACGGCGGGAAGACGTGCATGGCGCGGTCATTGAGCCGCACATCGTACACGTCCAGCCCCGCTTGTGTCGCCAGCAAAGGCACGCGCACGCCGACGGTGTTATCGCCGCGACCCAACGCTTTCTTACCTTTCATGAACAATAGATTGATTCGATAATACTCGCGATACCATTCCTCATCGCGCTTGTCGAAATGGACATTATCATAATTGGACATGGCGCTGTCGGTGTATTCCGCCGCGAAGAAGACTCCGCCCGATTTGAGTACCCGCGTCATTTCCTTGACCACAGATTGGGCATCGCGAACGTGAGTTAATACGGTCTGACAGAGGACTCCGTCAAACGCCGCGTCGTCATATTTCAAGTTGTGCGCGTCGCCCTGCTCGAAGGATAGATTTTTGAGTCCGTTGCGCGAGCCGTAGGCGGACGCGCCTTCGAGGGGTTTGGGTTCAAAGTCAATGCCCAGGATTTGCAGATCAGGTCGGAGGTCAGAAAGAAGAAGCGAGAGACCGCCGTTGCCACAGCCCACGTCGAGGACGCGTCCGCTTGGGGGTAGATTCAGAAGCGGGAGGATGATCCGCTCGAAGTAGTCAAAATTCCAGAAGGTCTTCATCCGCAGGCGGAGGAAGGCGGAGTTGTCATCGTCCGACCAGGGGTTGACGGTGGGTTGTTGGGTCATTATTCCTTCTTCATCCTACTCCAACCCATCCACCAGCACGGTGTACCCTTCCGTCGCCGCCAGGCGCAATGGACGCGCCTCCCGATAAGCGTCGGAGTTGTACCAAGCCAGCGCCTCTTCGCGCGAGTCGAATTTGATCACAACCGTGCGCGGAAAATCCTTGTTTCCTTCGACCGTTTCGGTATTATCGTCAATGACCAGAATTTCGTGGCGAAACGGCTTGATTGTCGCGCCTGCCTTGTCGTAATACGCTTCCATCTTTTCCTGATCGTGAATGCGGGCGTGAAAGATAAAATATGCAGACATAAATTCCTCCAATAAAGGTGACAGTCACTTTGTAAGTGACTGTCACCTTATGGTTTACACAGCCTTGATATTCGCTTCGAGCGTCTTCGCCAAATCCGCCTTCTGCTCGTCGGTCATCGAGTTGAGAATCTCGGCGTGGACGACGCCCGCGTGCGCGAACGCCTTCTCCTTGATCTCCTCCACCGTCTCGCCCGTGGCGACGAAATCGCAATCAACGCCTGTGTCCTTGCAAGCAAACTTCAACATGGTATATCTCCTTTTTGGTTTGAATTTCCCACAGTATAAAAAGTCCGCGTTGCAAAATCGTCTCATAAAACGTCTCAAATAAAATATAATTGCCCCATGCCAAAGAAGGAGAACCGCCTCACCGTCTTTCTCTTCGGCGCGCCGCGCGTCACGCTGGGCAACTCGCCCATCGAAACCGCCCGCCGCAAGACTCTCGCGCTCCTCGTCTATCTCGCCTTCGATTCCAAACCTCACACCCGCGAATCCCTCGCCGCGATTTTTTGGGCGGAGCAATCGCAGGAACGCGCCTTCGCCAACCTGCGCCACGCGCTGTGGGAGATCAACGAATCACTCGGCGAAGGCTGGATTGAATCCGACCGCGACGAGATTCGACTCGCTGGGGATATTGACCTCGACCTGACTCGTTTCCACGCCCTGCTCGCCGCTTCAAACTCAGCGACAGTTGATTCTGCTTCGAGAATCCTTTCCCTCGCCCAAGCCGCCGCGCTCTACACCGACAACTTCCTCGCAGGCTTCACGCTCAAAGACGCGCCTGCCTTCGACGACTGGGCGTTCTTCCACGCCGAGTCTCTGCGCCGCGAATTGACATCCGCGCTTGAAACGCTGACCAACGGTTACTGCGACTCGAACCGCGCCGCCGAAGCGATTCCCTTCGCCCGCCGCTGGCTCGCGCTCGACGCGTTGAACGAGTCCGCGCACAGGCAGTTGATGATTGCCTACGAACTCGCGGGCGAACATGCGTCGGCGTTGCGGCAGTATCAGCAATGCGAAGCGACCCTGCAAAAAGAACTTGGCGTCAAACCCGAAGCGGAGACGAAGACTCTCCACGAAAAAATCCGCGCAGGTGGGTTGCAGAAAAAACCGTCCGCCAGGAACAACCTCCCTGCCGCAGTGACCAGTTTCATCGGTCGGGAGAACGAAGCGGAGCGCGTCCGATCCGAACTCGCGCTGAATCGACTCGTCACGCTGACAGGCTCGGGCGGGGTCGGCAAGACTCGTCTCGCGATTGAGTCTGCGCGTGGGGCGCTTTCGCAATTCCCGCAGGGCGTGTGGCTCGTTGAACTTGCGCCGCTCGCTTCGGCGGATTTGATTCCGCAGGCGATGGGCGACGCGCTGGGCGTAGATCACAAAGACGCCGACGCGCTGGTCGAATTTTTGCGCGAACGCGCCGCGCTGATTTTGCTCGACAACTGCGAACACATCATCGCAGGCGCGGCAAAGTTTGCGGCGCATTTGCTGGCGGGTTGCCCGAACCTGCGCCTGCTTGCCACCAGCCGCGAGTCGCTGGAGATTGACGGCGAGTTTGCGTTGCGCGTGCCGTCGTTGGAGACGAGCGACGCGGCGCGTTTGTTTGCCGAACGCGCACGACTCGTCCAGCCGTCGTTTGCGTTGGATGGGTCGAATGCGTCGGTGATTGCGGATATTTGCACACGGCTCGACGGGATTCCGCTTGCGATTGAACTTGCCGCCAGCCGCGTCAAGATGTTGAGTCTCGAACAAATTTCGGCGCGGCTCGATAACGCGATTGCACTGCTGACGGGCGGAAGCCGCGCCGCTCTCCCGCGCCAGCAGACCCTGCGCGCCGCGATTGACTGGAGTTACAACCTGCTCCCCGAATCGGAACAGGCGTTGTTTAGAAAGTTGTCCATCTTTACGGGCGGCTGGACTCTCGACGCGGCGGAGTCTGTTTGTTGCGAAGATGGCTCATCAGTTTTGGATTCACTCACCCAACTTGCCAACAAATCACTGATTCATGTTGACGTGGTGCGGATTGGCAATCCGCAATCGGCGGGATACCATCCCGCCCCACGCTACTTCATGCTCGAAACCATCCGCCAATACGCGCGCGAAAAACTGAAAGAGACGGGCGAAGAAGTCAACGCGCAAGAAACCCACGCCCGCTGGTGCGTCGAACTTGCTGAACGCGCCGAGCCGAATCTCCGCAAGCACGGACAAGTCGAATGGCTCGACCGACTCGAAGCCGAGCACGACAACTTCCGCGCCGCGCTGGGTTGGTCGCTGAAGAATCACAAAGCCGAAACCGCCCTGCGTCTCGCGGGCGCGCTCTCCGAGTTTTGGAAGATGAGGGCGTACGCGGGAGAAGGACTCCAATGGTTGGAGTCAGCCATAAAGGAATCAGAAGCGGAATCCATCCCCGCAAAATACCGCGCCAAAGTCCATCTCGGAATCGCCGTGTTGATTCTGGAAACTCCAAAGTTCGAAAATGATTCCCAACTCGTTCGAAACCACGCCAGCGAAGCGATTCGCATCTACGAAGAAATCGGCGATACGCCCGAAATGATTCACGCTGTTTATGTCAGCAGCGGCGCGCCGTGGGTCGAAGGCGATTTTGTCAAAGCGCGTGAAGTCTTTGAGCATGGCTATCAACTTGCCACCCGCGCGGAAGATGCCTGGGGCATGGGAAGTTGCCTGCATTGTCTCGGTCATCTGGCGCAAATTGACGGCAACCCCAAACAGGCGCGCGTCCACTTCGAACAGAGCATCGTCATCTTGCGCGAACACGGCGACCTGTGGAATCTCGCCCATCCGCTGATGGACATTGCCATCTGTTACTGGAACGAAGGCGATACAAAAAAATCATTGGCGACGCATGAAGCCAGCATCGAAACTTTCCGCGCGGTCGGCGACACGAACAATGTCGCATGGCAGCAACGCCTGCTCGGACTGCGCGCCATGCGCATGGGAAAGTTCGACCTTGCCAAAGACTTCTTCGAGCGCGCGCTTGCCATTACGCTTGAACACGGCTTTGCCACCGACAACGCCGCCGCCTATAATCATCTTGGCGTCACCGCAACCCTGCAAGGCGATTTTGCCACTGCCCGCGTACATCTCGAAACAGCCTTGCGCATTCAACGCGCCGCCACAGGACAAATCAACCTGGCTCGGGTCTTGAGGGATTTCGGCTTGCTTCATTACTATGACTCCCAACCCAACGAAGCCCGCGCCGCGCTCAATGAAAGTCTCACCATCTTCGAGCAAATCCCCAACGCCGAAAAAACGGATCACGCCCTCGCCTGCCTCACCCGCGGCGACCTTGCGCGGTTGGATGGGGATTTGGACTCCGCCCGTGGCTTTTATCTTAAATCCCTAACCTTGACCGAAGCCCTCCCGCTTCTTCCCTACCCCGTAGAGGGATTCGCCAAACTGAACATTCTCCACGCCCAAGCCGAGCGCGCCGCGCGTCTCTTCGGCGCGGCGCATGGATTACGCGAGAAAATGGAAATCCCCATCCCACCTGTCGAATGCGCGGATTATGAAAAACATCTCGCCCTGACAAAGCGAGCGCTGGGGAAGAAAGAGTTCGCGTCCGCGTGGAGGGAGGGGGAGAAGATGAGTGTGGGGGAGGTCAGGGAGTTGGCAATGGAGGGGAGTTAGTATCGCACACCTGCCCTGATAGGCGGTATTAACAAGATTTCAGATGAAGCGCATATCCCGATTTTAAGAGTTTCATCAAGAATTGGAGCGTTTGGAGTTCCAACATTCCGCAAATGAATATCAGATATAAGCCGAGGGCTGTGATTAGTATCATGGAGAACTCGGGGGGAACCCGTCTGGAAGAAAGCGCTGGCGAGAAATCCATCAGCGGCAACCGAAAGTCCAGCAACTGTGAAGCGGATTTGCATCAGGTTATTGTGATACCCCACAATGCTACTGTAGCCAGCGCTTAGGTTTTCAAGCGGAAAGGCTGTCATCCTACAATAACCTTCTTTTCTTATGATTTTTTCAACCATCCACTACGCTTTGTTCGGCTTTGTTCGGCGGTGTTCATAGGTCACTCAGCTCCAATATACACATCACAGAAACAACAATCTCGAAAACCCAAACGGTAATAAATATTGTGTCCTGCTGGAGAAGAAGCCAATACTGCTAATTTGTAGCCAAGTTCCTTTGCGGTTTCCAAAGCAGCTACTGTGATTTCAGTGCCATAGCCATGACCCCGTGCTGATGGAACGGTTGCCACATGAAATATCCCCGCAACACCGTTTGCAAAAAACAGACGCACACACGTAGTCGGTTTTTCATCAACCATTCCAACAAACAATTTCCAGGGCAACTGAGATTCAAACCCTTTGCTCTTAAACAATTCAAAATATGCGTTGATAACCGAATCGGATAGACCAAAGCCTTCCTTGCCTGGAATTATCCATTGGGATAATTGTTCTACGTTTGATACTTGTATGATTTTATGCGGGCTGCCGTCATTCTTTGTATTTTCAATCCTTCCCAAATCAAGGAACATTCCTGGGCTTCTAAAAGCCAGTTTAAATCCTTTGGACTCCAATACTTTCGACAGGTTTGTTGGCTCACAGGCAGGAGTAACAAACCAAGTCATTGGAAGTTTACTTCTCGATGAAAAAAACGAAACAACTTCATCTACTCTTTTCTCAACATTGTCAGGCGAAAAATGCGCGTCATAAACGGCGTTGTAGAAAACATCGTGACTTGATTGCATTCCAAGCCAATCGGTTTCTTCTGTAACTTGGACGCCAGACATATATAAATACATCAACGGGAGTTGAGCATTCATGGTGTCAATTAGGGAACTAACGACTTTATCCATTTCATTCTCCCATATTCAAATTGGATTTTGTAATCCATCCCGCAATTGACTTGCGAGACTCGCCAACTCTTCCAACTCGGACTCACTCAAACAACTCCACGGCGCGAAGAAGAGACGTTCTGTCTCCGCTTCGACCTCCTCCCGAACCTGTTTGCCCGCTGATGTGATTTGGTAAACGCCCGAGCCTTCTTCCACCCGCCCACGCCGCGCGAGTTCCTGCACATCCTCCACATGGACTTCACGCGTGACGCCGCGCCTGCTGGTTTTCTCGTGGAGCTCGTCGAACATCAACGTCTCGCCGCGCGAAAGCAGGTCAAGCACATCCCACGCGTGCCCATCGACTTTGTGCGCTTCCCATGTTGTGATGTACGCGTCGTCGCGGTGCCCTTCCAGTTCGAGACAATGAGCGACAAAGCCTGCCAACGACTCTATCATTCCCATTCGCCAATACAGTTCCCGTTTGCGGGACAGAATAAAATGCAACGGCGGTTCAGGCTTCACAAATGCCGCGTCTGAAATGCGGACGAGAAGATCGATCAATCTTTGCATAGACTCGGCAGGCATGGGTTGAAGTGGGGCAATAGCTTTATTAGCATCCCCAAATGTTCGTTCGCCTAAAACCTCTCCCGACTCAGTAGCGCGATACCCGCCCTTACCGTCCACAACCAGATATCCATGTTGTATCGCGGAAGCAAAACTTTCCTCATTCACCCGCGCTAATCCGTAGGGAAAGATCCGCATGAACTCCGCGATGGTGAACGATTTGGATCCGAACATATTGATCGCCGCCACCCACATAAAGTAGTTGGGCGGAAGTGACAATTCTTCGGCGGCTTTGTCCATTGCGTGGTAGGCGTAGTCGCCAAGGTTGTCGGAACTTTCTTCGAGCGCGGACCAGATGGTGTTCAGATTCATGGAAGCCTCCTTAATATTTTCATTACGCCAATGATGTAAGACCGATTTTTTTCGGCGCACACGGATCGGGTCTAACCACAGGCACAAGTGTGCCGTTTATCACGCCACCCTGCACCTGGGCAACGTTGCAGCAAGAGAGCAATTGCATGCCATCATTCACCAATTACCTCAATCTCTCTCCATGCGATCCAAGAGGGGCTTGAAACAGTTTCTATGTGGATATAGCGGATCCCTGTAAGGGCGCTTTCGGATTGGAAGATCAGTTCATCGCCGTAGGTTTCATAGTTCAAGCCCTACACACCTTTGATGCACTTTGCCTTCATAATCGAAGCAAAAACTATCCAGCACGGCACATATTATTTATATTGGTATAAGTAATCATATACAATTATGCTTCTGTTAAGGCAGGAGCATAATTGTATTCCGATTTTTGCCCTTGTTTTCCTCTATATATTGGCAAAACTAACCTTGCGGTCACCATATACCGTGTTCTATTATGACAACATAGCGAATACTAAATTGGGATGACCAAACCAGTTCTACTATTTCTTAAGGAAGCAGTCACTACCTTGTTTAGAACAACTTCCTTGACGACAGGGTAGCGACACCAGAGTATTAATCCTACTAAAATTGTATCCGTTGAAGTCAAAACTGCCAATTTTCTGCCTCACAACCGCAATCGGATCTGTCCGGCGGGGTACATATCTGGTATATGGGTATAAGTTTCGTAAAAGAGCGTAGGCGGCAACGTAGGCGGCGGAGAGAATTCTCCGCCGCTTTGATATTTCACCAAAAAGCCTTTCTAAGATAACGTGAATAATGGATAAGGAGCGGGGTTCTTCGGTACACTTCAGGTGCGAACCAAAAAGAACCGAGAAAGGAATCCCGCGCCATGGAAAATTTACTCGAATTATTTGTGCATGTAGATGATTTTTGCCTGAGCTTTTTGCCGCTTTGGGAAGCCAAATTATTGGACGATGGCAGTAAAAAGCGGCGGCGCAGCGGACAATTGAGTGTTAGCGAAATTATGACCATCATCATTTACTTTCATCACTCACAGTATCGGAATTTCAAAGCGTACTATACAGAGCATGTTTGCCAACATCTGCTCAGCGAGTTTCCGAACTTGGTGAGTTACGAACGCTTCGTTATTCTCATGCCAACCGTGCTGGGTCCCTTGAGTGCCTACCTGAAAAGCATGTATGGGCAATCTCGCAGTATTGCTTTCATCGATTCAACAGCTTTGAGCGTTTGTGATAACCATCGTATCCATAATCACAAGGTTTTTGCTGGCTTTGCCGATCGCGGAAAGGGTTCGATGGGCTGGTTTTATGGTTTCAAACTCCACTTGGTCGTGAATGATTGTGGCGAACTCCTGGCTTGTCAGATTACACCTGGCAGTCTGGATGACCGCAAACCTGTGCCAGACTTATGTAAAGGGCTATTTGGCAAGTTGATTGCAGATCGAGGGTATATCTCCCAATCGTTATTCAAGCTACTTTTGGAAACCTTCGACCTCCAACTCATCACAAAGCTCAGAAAGAATATGAAGAACCATCTTATGCCCTTGATGGACAAACTCCTTCTTCGAAAACGTGCCATTATTGAAAGTGTGGTCGATCAACTCAAGAATATTTCTCAGATTGAGCACACTCGACACCGCAGCCCAATCAACGCTTTTGTGAACATTATTGCTGGCTTGATTGCTTATTGCCATCAACCAAAGAAGCCGTCTTTGAACCTCTTTCCTTCTGGTTTACTCACGGCTTAAACATTATTCACGTTAAAATAATTGTGTTTTCTCTATCGTACATGAAACGCTCACGCCGCCGTACCCATGCTGGGCACTTTCCTCGGCGGCGATTTCCGAGGGAATCTTGCGCCGAGGACGGCGCAAGGAGCAATTAATGATTTTGCTCTTATTTGTACGGTAGGGAAATTGTGTAAATGATTTAAGAAATTGAAATCCTTACAAGAAACGAAAATATCTCAACTTCTATATCTAGCTAAAATATTTTCTCAACGAGTTGATGATCGAATAATCTAATAGGCAACCTCATTTTTCTGAATGACTTCTGCATACCACTCCCCTGAATCTTTAATAACTCTTCTTTGAGTGACATAGTCGACATAGGTCAAACCAAAGCGTTTGGAAAAGCCATGCCCCCATTCGAAATTATCCATCAACGACCAGACCATATAGCCGCGCACGTCCACACCATCGAGCATGGCAAGACGGGTTTGGATGAAGTGATCCTTGAGGTATTCAATCCGGCGCGAATCGTGGATTTTGCCATTGGCGCTGACCTCATCTTTGAATGCCACGCCGTTTTCGGTGATGATGATGGGCGGCAAGCTGTATTCGTTGTTGATCTTGACCAACATGCGTCTCAATGCAGGAGCACAGACTTCCCAGCCCATTTCGGTGTATTCCGAGTCTGCGATCTTTTCCAACTTTCCTTTTGCGCTGAGCACATTGCGCGAATAGAAGTTGATGCCAACATAATCCAGCGTTTGTGCGATCAACGCCATATCACCATCGTGGATGGTTGGCATGTTCTTGCCAACCATGTCATACACGGCGGGCGGATAGTGTCCCTTGAAGAGCGGGTCAAGGAACAAGGTTTCCTGTTCATCCCAAAATTTATTAGCAGCTACCACATCCTCAGCGGAGTCGGAGGCGGGCTCGGCGGGCCACAGGTTGAGAACGATGCCAGCGTTCACATCCCTTTTGACAGCACGGATGGATTGCAAGCCCAAGCCGTGTGCCACCATGAGATGATGCGCAACCTGATATGCCATACGCTGGTCTTTGATGCCGGGGGCATGTTCACCAGTGAGGTAGCCAATATACGTGATGACGCTCGGCTCATTAAAAGTCGTCCAGTATTTCACGCGGTCGCCGAGGCGTTTGACCATGAGCGCAGCGTAATCGGCGAAGGCGTAAGCGGTACTGCGATTGTCCCAACCGCCTTCATCTTGTAAAGCTTGCGGCAGATCCCAATGATAAAGCGTGAGCAGCGGCTCGATGTTCGCAGCGCAAAGACGGTCTACCAAACGGTCATAAAAATCCAACCCTTTGGGATTGATGCGTCCACGCCCGGTGGGCAAGACACGGCTCCATGAAGTGGAAAAGCGATATGCCTTCAACCCAATTTGGCGCATAAGCGCGATATCTTCCTCCCAACGGTGATAATGGTCACAGGCAATATCGCCCGTATCGCCATTAGACACATTGCCGGGTGTGTGGCTGAAGCGGTCCCAGATCGATTCACCTCTGCCATCTTCGTTCCATGCGCCTTCCACTTGATAGGCAGCGGTCGCCGCTCCCCAAAGAAAGTTGTGCGGAAATTTATAGGTTGTCATATTGTTTCTCCGTTAATTGATTCGTCTGAAGATCGGAAGGGTATCGAGCGGGGTTGGATAATTTTCGATCAAGGTGTTTCCCAAGATGATCTCGCCTGTCCAATGATTTTGCCACTTCCCTTTTGGAAGGTAAATATCGCGCATCGTTGTTCGCGGCGTAACCACAGGCGCGACGAGAAATTTATCACCCAATAAAAATTCATCGTCGCAGGTCAGGGCGCGTTCATCAAATGGGTCAAGCCAAAAGATGGGACGAATGATGGGCTGTCCCTTTGAGATCGAAGCACGTGCGATTTCCAAAATCTTCGGCGCAATTTCCACATGCAGGTTCGCAAAGCGACGGCAGAGTTCTGTGGCATCTTCGCCGTAATCCCACGGCGCCAGGCTGAACTGCATCGAAGGGAGGAGCGCATTCAACTGCGTCCAACGGATCATCATATCCGCGTCCGCTTTCTCGTCGTACTCGTTGCCGCCCACCATGTCGGGCAAAATGAACGGATAGCCTGCCAAACTCATCGCGAACGCACCCGTCAACACCGAGTGCAAGCCGTTATCCAAACCCCATGAGGTGGTCTTGTCCCATTGGCGAAAAAAGATCGGCGCGGCTTGATTGCGCCAACCTGATCGTACTTCGGTAAGACGGTGATGGTTCGCCACCGCAGCAACATAAATGTTGCTGTACTGGTTGGGATGGATTTTTTGATACGTGACCGCATCATCAGGGAGGAAGCACGCCTCACCCGCATCGAACTTAAAGCCGTCGCATCCTGTCTTGACCTGTAACTGATTCAGCCGTTCGAAGAACCACTCCAACGCCGACGGGTTGATGACGTCGAGCAGTCCGCCGTGTCCCTGCCACCAAGGCACGAGATAGGGAGAGCCATCAGCGCGGCGAACGAGCCAACCATTCTTCGTCCCTTCGGCAAAAGCATTCGAACGTTCATCTAAAAATGGGATAACCCAAGTGGTGACCTTGAAGCCTTTGACATGCAGTTCATCGATCATCGCTTTGGGGTCTGGGAATCGCTGCGGGTCAAATTCCAAGTCGCCATAATAAACCTGCCAGCGGTCATCAATCTCCATCACGTGATAGGGATAGCCATTTTGGATGATCTCATCCGCAAATTTCAAAACCACTTCCTGATTGATGGCAGTTTTGTATCTTGCCCATGTCGTCCATGTGGGTTTGTTGAACAAGCCTTCAGGCGGCAATTCGCGCGGATGACCGAAATGCCGAATCTGGTTTTCGTAGGCAGTGACCGCGTTTTCGGAAAAGGAGAATTTGAGATTGAGAGAATTTCCCTTGAACGTAAAAAGTCCATCTCCCTGCCCGCCTTTATCGAGAAAGGGGCGGTCGGAGAAGGCACCACGCCCGTCGGTGGCGAAACTCCACTTGAAGCGCGGATAATCCGCGGGCGGTTGGTTGATGCCGAGTTCAATAGGAGAGTCCGCGATGATGAGCGTGCCATTGGACGAGAACCAGGCAGGGTTCATCACACCGCTCAAGCCAGTGGGTCCGTTATCGAAGGTGTGGAAGGGCGCGCTGTGCATCATCAACTTGTTGAGGGGGTGATGCTGATTGATGAGTTCGCCGCCGCCATACCAATAGCCGGGGAGTTGGATTTTTATTTCAACGGGAGCATCGCTTGGGATGGTGGATAAAGCCCAATGGTCAGCGACCAGTTTCAAGTCAAGAGTGAAGCGCGGGAATTCTGCGGTGACGGATGAATCGTCGCTGCGGAGATTCGGCTTGGAATCAGAATCCAGCCTCACGGTCATCATCACGATGTTATTTTTTTTGAAGGAGATGGAAAAGGGATGGGGAGTGGTTTCGAGTTGAATCATATGCATCCATGCCCCCTCCGCCCCACCCATCCTCCCCCAAATACGACAGAAGTACCGTCGTATTTGGGGGAGGATGGGTGGGGGTTATCTCTTGAACTTCTTGCCAGTGGCGAGTTCCACGCTCTTATACGCGCCGTCGTAGATGCCGATGCTTTTGTTCTTGACGATGCAATCGCAGAACATGGTGAGCAGATCATCGTAATCGGTGAGCATGTCGATGGCTTGCAGGGTCTGCGGAATGGTGCGGACTTCGACCGTGCTGTCACCGATCTCTGCGCCGCGGATGGCACCCCACATTTCATGTCCGCCGACGCGGGCGTTGAAAATTTTCGGGACGGGATAGAAAGCAAGTTCACTGGGCTTGGTGATCATCACGTCCACGACGCGCATGAGGTAGTTGGTGGCGTAGACGGCATTGAAGGTATTGTCGTGCAGGAAGACATGCAAGCCATGCGCGGGTTTCTTGCGAATGCTGTCGGTGAATTCGCGGGTATCTTCCCAGGTGAAGTGGGTTTGAATGAGGTTTTTGTATTCGGTGAGTTCACCTTGCAGCCATTCCCAGTTGTTCTTATGGTCGCCGAGGTTGACAAAGAGCGTGATCTTGTCTTGCTTGACGAGCGGGATGACGTGTTCCACGATGGCTTTGAAGAGCTCACGCTGCGCGCCTGCGCCGCCCATCGTGAGCAGGAAGCGGCGGGGTTCTTTAGCTTTCATGCGGCGGAGGCGGTCGTCGCAATCGGCTTCGATGTTTTCGACGAGTTCATGATCTACATGATGACCAGTGAAGAAAAGCGCATCAGACGGAGTGGGCTTGAGCACTTTGCCCTTGTCATCGAAGCCGCGCATGACGCGGAAGCCGTAATAGCCCGACGGAGATTGAACCGCGTGTTTCGCGCCTTCGGTGAGTTGAAAAGCCATGGGCCAGTTATCGAACATCATATCTACAACGTTGGTCATGCCGCCTGCAACCGCGCCCATGCAGTTCCACATGTGCGAGGTGAGGATGGGCATATCGGAAGGCAGCGCGCCATAGAGATTGTTGAAGAGTTCGCTCATCTTGAAATCTTTGACTTCGGTCTTGAGAAAACGCCAGGGCCAGGTGCTGGTCATGTAATTGAAGAGTCGATCCAAGCCGGGCAAAGTCGGTTCGCCGGTAGTGAGGGATTCCCACACGTATTTGTCGAACGACGGATAATGCTGCGAGATGCGCGAGTATTTGCTATAGTTGGTGTTGCACCAGTTGATCACGTCGGTGCTGATGCCGGGGATGCCGAGCAGGTCGAGCCAATACGGAGTAAATCCCATCGCCTTCGCAGCAGAGACACCCGCCATCGCGATGCGGTAGTGACCAAATCCCATGCGGATGGTGCTGACGATCACGCCGTTCTTTTTGTCCACGGGCTGTCCGCTTCCATCACGGACAATGTTCTTAAGCCCGAAAATTTCCGAGCCGTAGGGGTGGTCTTCAACGGTAAGATTAAATTTTTCATTCGGATCATACTTGAACTTCTTCGCCAGCATATCCTTCCACTTGTCCGCGGCGCGGGACTGGCGCTCTGTGATCGGGTTGCCGTACACCTCGTACCGGCCGTCTTTCTTTTGCAGCATGATGATGTCTCTCCTTGAAGATAAAAATTATTGCGAGACCCCAAAGGCTTCCCTTCAGGGTCTGAACATGGTGTTTGATCGTAAACTTCCATTTATGGAAATGCGTCCAGCGCGCGAGAGCACATTTTCCATAAGATTCAAAGATAACCCTGCAATCGTTTCCATTTCAACGTCGATCAACATGGGATGAGATGAATTCTCCATCCAATGATGTTCCTTCATTGTTGAACGAACACCTTGCAGAATGATCTCGCCTGCATTGGCGGAAATGACCGTATCTTTGCGACCCTGAAAAACGAGGATCGGTTGGTGAATGTTCGGCAAAACCTGTTTCACCGCCTCTTGAAATTGCAGGGTTTGAACGATGCCCTTGGTGGGCAGTTCGGGATGATAGCCCTGCCATTTGTCCGAAGCACCCATCGCTTCGCGTTTGGCATACGGCATAAAGGATGCGCCGAGGTAGAGCTTGACCTTGTCGATCATGGACATGGTCAACTCGATGGCGGGCGCATACAAAAGAACGCCTCGCGCGGCGGGATGCCTGTTCGCCAGATACAAAGCGACCAGCCCGCCCATGGATTCTCCGGCAAGAAAGACATGTTTGCAGTGAGTCACCAACTGTTGATAGACCTTCTCTCCGCTCTCGACCCAATCCTGCCAGTGAACGCAGTTCAGGTCAGAGGGTTGGGTGCCATGCCCAGCCAACAACGGACCTGCCACACTGAATCCTTTTTCGTGCAAACGTTTGGCAAATAAACATACTTTTGTGGCGGTGTATCCGTGCGAAAGGAAGACACCTACTGGACCCCCTTCCCAGAAAAATCCCCCGCCTTCAAAGTGCGGATTGTGAAGCACATACCCAGTCATTTATTATCCCTTCACACCGCTGCCTGCCACACTCTCCACAAAGAAGCGCTGACCCAGAATGAAGACGATCAACGGTGGGACGATAGCAATCGCCGCGCCTGCAAGGATGAGATTGGGCGTATCGGAGGCTCGTCCTCGCAGCACGTTGAGGGCGAGGGTGAGGACGTGGTTCTTCTCATTGCCAACATTGATGATGACTAGGGGCCAGATGAACGAGTTCCAGGCATAGAGAAAGGTAAAAGTCGCTTGAGTCGCCAAGGCGGGGACAGAGGCGGGGATGATGATGTCTTTGAGAATGGCAAAGCGTGAAGCGCCATCCAATAGCGCAGCTTCCTCAATCTCTTTGGGGAAGGTGATGAAGTGCTGACGCATGAGGAAAGTTCCATAGGCGGTAAAGATCCACGGGATGACGAGCGAGGCAAGGTGATCTGTCCAGCCGATGAGCACCATGAGTTGATAAAGCGGCACGATCAACATCACAAAGGGAATCATGATGGTGCCGAGATAAAAGACGAAGACCGTATCGCGCCCGGGAAATTTGAGACGGGCAAAAGCGTAACCACCAAAAACGGATGTGACCAATTGACCAAGCACTACCAAAACTGTGACGAGTGTGGTGTTGGTGAGAGCACGCCCAAGATTATTCAACTCGATGACTTCCTTGTAGTTTTCAGGATGCCAACTGACATTTTCCACGGGTTCGCTTAAGCGCACGTTTTGGAAGACCGGTTCAGCCTCAGGATTTTGCGGATCGATGAACTCCCCTACTGTGGTCTGCTCGACAAGGATCATCGGGATGACTTGTCCATCCACTTCCACATCAAAGAGCTTGACTTCCTCTCCATTGACGGTGACCTTCTGCTGATTCATCACGCCGCCAGTCGGTTTGACCTCGCTCAGGAATCTTTCAACGCTATTGGTCTGGTCATCGGCGGGAGCATAGATTCCAACCTTGATATTGCTTTTGGCAAGTGCATATTCTTTACGCACACCATCCACTTCCACAAAGTAAAGCGGAAGCGGCTCTTCGTAACCATCTACTTGAATCGTGACCGGGTCACGTGGCAACATGCGCGGCGGGTAGCGGAAAGTGTCTGCTGGGATTTTGAAGGAGGTCGAAAGCATATAGAAGAACGGGAACAACATGATGAGCGCGAAGAACGTCAGCACGAAGTACACGCCGAGGTTGCTTAGGAAACGAATGAAGCGATACGATTTCATGTTCATGTTGGTCTCCTCTTAGCTTTCGTAAATGCTGGAGCGGCGCTGGCGCTGGAATTGGATAAGCGTCAGACCAAAGATGACGATAAAGAGCACCCACGCAATGGCAGAGGCGTATCCCTGTTGGAAGTTTTGAAAGCCGGAGCGATACAAATATAAAACCAGTGTGATGGTCGAGTTGTTCGGTCCTTCTGGCGGGTTCATAAGGATGAAGACCTGTTCAAATACCTGCATGGCTTGAATGGTGGTAGTGGACACAACATAGAAGGTTGTTGGGGCAAGCATGGGCAGGGTGATGCCCCAAAACTTATCCCAGGCTCCGGCGCCATCTACAGTAGCGGCTTCGTATAACTCGCCGGGGATGTTCTGCAAACCAGCGAGGAAGAGCACCGTGTTGAAGCCCATCGTCTGCCAGGCAGCGATAATAATGATGGCGAAGAGGGCTGTCTTTTCATCAGACACCCATTGGATCTTGGGGTCTACAACGGCGACATTGAACAGGTTATTCCAAAACTCGATACCGAGTGTGATGAAATAGTTGATGTACCCAATGGTCGCGTTGTACAACCATTGCCAAACGAGAGAGATACCAACGACTGCCGCGATGCTGGGCATAAAATACACGGCGCGGTAGAACTTCATGCCGGGCAGTTTGCTATTGAGGATATTCGATAAGACCAAAGCGGGGATCACACTCAGAGGAACAACGAACAACACAAAGGTCAGGGTGTTACGAAGCGCGAGCCAGAAGAATTTATCGGCGGCGGCAAACAGGATTCCCGTATTCCCAAAGGTGAAACGCCCAACCTCGTCATAGATTTTGATGTCCACGACATCGCGGGCGAGTTGATCGGGTGAGTCAAGTGTGACAAATTTGATATTGAGGATCTTGGCGTAATTTTCAAAGCCCACCCAATTGGGCGTGCGGATGGCGTCTGAGTCGGTGAAGGAGAAATAGAATGAGAGCAGCAATGGACCGGCAAAGAAGATGAGGAAACCGATCAGGTTGGGCGAAAGGAACAGCCAGCCGTTGATGATCTGCTCATGCCCGGTCTTGGTGTTCAAGGCGAGGGATATATTCGTGCGATTCAACGACCAAAGCGATAGACCGAAGATGACCAATCCCACTATAGCGATAAGTCCGGTTGGCTGGGCAAGTTTGCCGAGGAAATAAATGACACCTTTGACTGCATCCACCTGCCAGAGAAAGAGGATGAAGCCGCCGATCATCACCCAACGGCTGACAACTTTGAGGCTGCTTTCCGGTGATTTCTTTTTACCGGGGAAATATTCCTCAAGCGCGCCGAGAAAATAGCCAAGGATGGTGATGCCCAGGTATGGGAGTCCTTTTCCAAAGGTCTGCCCCAATGCGTCGATGCCGATGAAGAACTCACCCACATTCAAGGCGAAAACGAAGCAGGCTACAAAGCCAAGATAGTCGAGCACAAGCGATGTCATGCGCCCGACGTGGTTGCGTTTTGATATTTGTACCCCGCCATATACGCTGAAGCCTGCGGCAGCAACCGCCGTGAGCGACAGTACTATCTTCTGCCAGAGCGATGTTTCAGCGGCAGTTGTCCACATCATATACACAGTGCCTGCCGCCAAGAGGGCAAATAGGATCCGCCATATCATGTGGACACGTACTATAAGGTTTGTCTGAGCGTCTACCCGTGATTGAGCCGTCATATTCTCATCTCCGTAAACCCGGACTTCAGAACATCGTACAAAAAATTTCGAAACCGCAAAACCATTTTGAAGTTTGGAGATTCCTTGTGCGGCGAAAAGTGGGGCAGGCAATACACTGCCTGCCCCACAAATCAAACAGGGATTATTTATTGATTGAAGGCTTTGTTGGCTTCGTCACAGATCGTGGCGCCGAAATCTTCCACGGTGGTGGAACCGGTCAACACGCCCTGAATGGCAGGACCCATGATCTTGTCGAACTCAGGCCAGGAGCCAGCCCACAACGGACCTTCAGCGGTCGGAGCAGCTTCAGGAGCGATACCGTTCAAGAAGGCTTGATTGTTGGCAGGCGGGGTGAAGGTGAGGAAGGCGTCGAGCGCTTCGGGGCTCACACGGCTGGGGATGTTGGCGCCAAGGGCAGAGATCTGTCCCTGGGTTTCAGCAGTGGTGAGAGCCTGAACGAGAGCCCAAGCTTCTTCAGGATGTTCGGTGTTGGCGTTGATCACATACGCGCCCCAGAACAGCCAGTTACCTGGGGTTCCGTTAGGACCAGCAGGCAATTCAACAACGTCCCAGTTGAAGTCCACGGTGCGGATACCCGGAGTAGCCCAGCGACCATTCTGGAACATGGCAACCTTACCAGCACGGAAACCGGGTTCAGGATCTTCACCGTACGGAGTGGCAACATCATAGTCTTGATAGAGCGAGCGTTGGAAGTCGAGACCAGCAAGGGATTCTTCGGTGTTGAGCGCACAAGCCGTGCGGTCTTCATTGAAGAAACCGCCGCCAGAAGCATTCAACCAAACGCCGTAAGGACCCCACCAAGCAGAAGCGCCGTAGCCGTAAATATCAGAGCCGAGAGCGCGGGTAGCCTGAGAAACTTCGAGGAAGGATTCCCAGGTCCATTCGCCGTTGGCAGCGAGTTCACGAGGATCAGCAGCGCCAGCTTCGGCGATCAAGTCCAGGTTCAGGTAGAGAGCGAAAGTGGACACATCACGAGGTAGACCCCAAACCGCACCAGAGCCGTCGCCGGAAGCGCCCGTCTCAGGATTGTAAGTCAGGTGGAACATGGGTCCTTCGTAGAAGTCAGCAGCGGTGTAACCTTCGGTAGCATCAGCGAGATCGGCAGCGTTGAGAATCAAGCCACGAGTAGCAAAGTCCGCCACATCGGTTCCGGGAATCCAGAAGACATCAGGAGCGGTGCCGGCTGCAATTTCAGCGCGGAGTTGATCTTGATAATTCGCACCTTCAGAACCACCGGGTTCATAGGTTAATGTGATACCATCGAGTTGAGCATCAAGTTCTGTACTGATCTTGCTGTAAACGTCAATCTCTTCCTGATTGTCTGGGCGTGTGCGCCAGCGCAAAGCAACATCAGCGCTCGATGCTTCGGTGGCGGAAGCTTCAGTTGCCGCTGGGGCTTCCGTCATCGCTGGCGCTTCAGTAGCAGGGGCTTCGGTTGCAGCGGGGGAGCCACAAGCAGCCAAAACAAAAGAGGCTATTACGATCAACCCCATGATCTTCACGAGCAAATTCTTTTTCATTTATTCTCTCCTTGGAATTAGACGAACAAATCATCGTACGATCAGGCAGGTTTGCGCTAAAAGTATTACGAGGTGGAATCACCTCCTTTAACGGTGGATTGACGTACAACCAACTGAGCGGGTAATTTAAGGACAGTTTGCTCAACGGTCTTGTTTTGAATAATGTCGATCAACTTACGGATGGCTTCCTGACCAATGAGAGGCATATCCTGCCGCATGGTTGTAAGAGGCGGGTCAAAATAAGAAGACAAGGGCATATCGTCCACGCCAATGACAGAGAGTTGATCCGGCACTTTCAGGTTCGCATCCCTCGCAGCACGCATCACACCCATTGCAATGCGGTCATTCTGGGCAAAGATGGCGGTCGGTACGTTATCCTTCTTTACAAAGTCCAATAACGCATCGCGACCTGATGAAGCAGACCAATCGCCCTCGAACACCAACGACTCATCGAACGGCATACCTGCTTCCGTCAATGCGCGGCGGAAACCATCGCGGCGATCCTGCGAACAATCTTCTTCCATCGGTCCGGTGACCAGAGCAATGCGCTTGTGACCAAGCGAGATCAAATGCTGCGTGGCTTCGTATGCCACCTTTTCATCATCTAATGAAATTGAACATACATTCTCATCATGCGAACGCGCACCCACGAAGACCACCGGGAAATCTTTAGGTATAAACTCATAACGCTCATCTGCATACGGGTTGATCACGATCAAACCATCCACCCGGCGGTGCCCCACCAACTCATCCACCAAGCCCTGAAACGCCTGCGGGTCTGAAGCCGACGACGACAACACAAAATAATTGTTCTTTCGGGCTTCCGTCTCGGCGCCTTCCATGATGCTGGCAAAGGT
>JACPVC010000172.1 GCA_016191955.1 Chloroflexota bacterium | reverse complement strand
CGCCGTTCCAAGCCAAAGAAACAAGAGCTTCAGCCGCGGATTACGCGAATTTTCGCGAATTGGTTTTAAAATCAGTGCGAATTCGCGAAATTCGCGGCAAAAAAGGGTTTGAAAATCCTTGTTTCTTAGTAGCGAAGCGACACATGCACCGCAGTGCGGATGCAGTGCGGTGAGCATCGCTACAACTGTCCCAGAGACCCTTGTTACTTTGAATAATCAGCGAGAATTTGTCGTTCACCTTGTTATTGATTATCTAAAAAGCCTTCCTCAAAATACAGGAAGGCTTTTTTACCTTTGCGGTCTGATAGCCCTTACTTACTAAACATTCCCAACAATCGTTCCCATCCCTGCTTGATCTGCAGTGAGCGTATTTTCCATGTCCCTACAATGCCATAGGGAATGAACAACACGAATAGCACATAAATTGCGCCGTTGATGAAGCTGGCGCTTTCACCAATGTAACGCCTTAGACCATAATCCAGCAGGCGGTAGACGACGGCACCGACGAACGCGCCATTGAGCGTGCCCACGCCGCCGATCAGAATGATGAGCAGAGCCGTGACGGTGAATCCCAGCCCTGCCACATTCGGGCTGACGATGGGTTGATAAAGCGTGTGGAAGAACCCCGCCAATGCTGCCGTAAGGGAGGAAAGCGTCAGCGCGGCGAGTTTGAAATAGAAGGTGTTATATCCCAGCATACGGGCGCGCCCTTCGTTCTCACGGATGGCAACACAAACCCGCCCGGTCGGTGAAGTGACGAAGCGCTGGTACGCGAGATAGACCAGCACCATCGCCACCAGCATGACGAAGTAAAAACGCAGGCGTTCATTGGCAGGGCTGATGAAAGCAGGCACGATCACGCCCTGCAAACCCACATCCGCGCCGGTGTATTTACTCATTTCACTGGACATGACCATGATATGAAACACTGAGCCAAGCCCAAGCGTGACCAACGCAAAGGTAATGCCTTTGACGCGCGGCAGGACAAGCCCAAACAAAATCGCCTGAAGGATGGCAGCGACAAATACCAAACTGAGCGTAGGCAGAAGCGACAGTCCAAAGCTCTTGATGGCAATGCCTGTTAGATAGGCGCCGACTCCGAAAAACATGGAATGACCGAAGGACAACAAGCCAGTGATGCCAAAGATCAAGTCGAAGCTGATGGCGTAGATGGCGAGGATAAAAATTTCGATTGCCAGACCTTGAATGAATTTGGATTGTCCGCTGCCATTGACGAAGATCGTGGCAGGCGATGCACCGTCGAACAAGCCGACGATGAACGGCAAAAGGACGAGAACGAGCAAGGTAACCAGGGATGCGCGGGTGGAGGCGAAGAATGTTTTCATAGTATGTTTTATATGAGGTGACAGTCACTTGCGAAGTGACTGTCACCTGCATGATATTTATTCCTTTTTACCGAGCAAGCCGTTCGGCAAGATGAGCAGGATGATGACCATCAACATCACCGTCGAGGCAGGGACGAGCGGCGGGGTGGGTTTGAAGACAATATCTGTGAAGGGAATGGCGATGCCGATCTGTCCGTATTTGATGATGAACTGCTGGATCATGCCAACGATGACCGAGCCAAGCGCCGCGCCGGGGTAACTGGTGAGACCGCCAATGGCAAGCGCGATCAATGCATTGAGCAAAAGGCTCTCCCCCATCACATTTGATAAGCCCATGGATGGAGTTGCAAGCACGCCACCCAAAGCAGCGAGCCCCACACCGAGAGCAAAGACCATCGTGAACACGCGGCGGACGTTGATGCCAAGCGCTTCCACCATTTGGCTATCCTGCACGCCCGCGCGGATAATCATACCGAGGCGTGTACGTTGCAGCAAAACCCAAATCGAAATCAAAACGACAAGCCCAACCAGCGGAATAAATATCTCGTTATAAACGCGCACGCGTCCGTCGAGTAACAAAATTGTCGAGCAGTGGTTCGCCCACCAATCGGCGAAGTTCGTAGCGGGACAGGCTTCGCCCGCGCCGTCGAAGAAAGCAGGCTTGGGCATCACGAATTCGGGACGACCCCAAATGGCGCGCACCATTTCAATGCCGATGGCGCTCATGCCAATGGTCAGCATCAATTGATAGATCGGGCGGCTGTACAACGGGCGGATGAGCGTCGCTTCCATCAAACCGCCGAGAGCAACTCCGCTCAAGGTGGCGACGAGCACTGCTGTGAAGAACAACCAATTGGAACTCAAGCCATATAGGAAGGTAGTCAGGCTGTCATTGAACGCTGCACCCGCCACTGCAACGATCAATGCAATCGCGATGCTGACAAAATTCCTCCAGGATAAATGAACTGTACGGGGCGTGCCATCGAAAAGTGAAATGCCAAATGCGCCAAGAATGCTCGCAAGCAAAAGTCCGATCAGCGCAACAGGCATTGAAATTTCAGTAAACGCCGCAGGCATCACCGGCAATCGCGTGCCTGAGTCTGCCATGAAGGCAAAGATAACGGGACTCTGCCCGTAATTCCCCACGTCCCAGATGGCGATGGGATAACGAGGCAGGATAAAGCCGAAGAGGAGGATCGAGACGAGGATCAAACCCCAGGGAAGCATCCGCTTCATGCTTAAGCCGAGCCTGATTCGGCTAGCGAGAAGCGGGTACACATCCCCAAGCGCAAAGCCCGAAACGATCAACGCCAGCGGCGTGAGCAAATCCACAAACGTATCCGGGCGGACGACAACGGTCCAGCCCATGTAGGCGCCGATCATGAAAAGTGTGCCGTGCGCGAGGTTGAGCACGTCGAGCAGCCCGAAGATGAGCGAGAAACCCGAAGCGACAAGGAAAGTGATCGAGCCGACAGCGAGTCCGCGCAGGAGCGTGATGACGAAGTCTTGCTTGTCCATGCCTTGCGCGGCGGCAATGAGAAATGCCGAGAGCACAAGAACAGCAACCAACATGACGATGTTTTTACGGAGGAATGTGTTCATAAAATTTCTCGGTAGAGCGAGATAGTATCTCGCTTTACGCGGCTCCTAGAAAACGATGAATGGCGGCTTTATCGGCGGCAAGGTCTTTCATCTTACCGTCCTGCACGGAGCGCCCTTCTTCGATGATGACGTAGTATTCAGCCAGTTGGCTGGCAACGAGGAAGTTCTGTTCAACGAGCACCACAGTGGAATCTTTTGAAAGCTCGCGGATGGCAGACATCATGTGTTCGATAATGACAGGTGCGAGACCTTCGCTGGGTTCATCGATGAGCAGGAGCTGGTTATCGGGGACGAGCGCGCGCGCGATGGCAAGCATCTGCTGCTGACCGCCGGAGAGACTCGTGCCGGATAGTGTGATAAGACGTTTGAGGTCGGGAAAAAGATTGAAGATGAAATCGCGCTTGCGAAGATAATCACCTTTTTTACGTTCGGCGATCTTGAGATTCTCTTCCACGCTCAGATCACGGAAGATGGCGCGATGTTCGGGTACAAAGCCGATGCCCATGCTGGCGATGTCGAAAGAACGCAGACCATTCACCTCCTGCCCGTTATAAATGACCTTACCTTCGCGTGGTGGGGTGAGTCCCAGAATGGTTTTGAGCGTGGTGGTCTTGCCTGCGCCGTTGCGACCAAGCAAAGCCGTGATGGAGCCTTTCGGCACGCGCACGTTCACACCTTGAAGGATGTGATACTGACCGATAAAGGTGTGGATGTTCTGTACGTCGAGGATGTTTTCCATTTGACCTCAGCAAACCAGCTCCGGTCGGGGCTTAGCCCCGACCAGAGCGAAGTTATACGTTGAGTTCGTACAAGCCGCCCAAATACGCGGTCTGTACTTCCTTGTTAGCAGCAATCTCAGAGGGATTTCCCTCAGCCAAGACCTTGCCCAGGTGCATGACCGTGATCTGGTCGGAAACGCTCATGACCACGTTCATGTTGTGCTCTACGAGCATGACGGTTTTATTGCCCGCTTTTTGAATATCTTGAATGAGCGCAAGCAATTCAGGGACTTGTTCCGATGCCATGCCCGCGGTGGGTTCGTCTAACAAAAGCACTTCAGGGTCGGGCGCGAGGATCATGCCGAGTTCGAGCTTGCGCTGGTCGCCGTGCGGAAGCGTGCGAGCCAATGTATGGACGCGGTCTTTCAAGCCGACCTTCTCGATGACTTCCATTGTCCGCGTTTCGTACTGTTTGAAGTGCGAAGCCGCTTGCCAAAATTTGAAGTTATCTCGCCCCAATGCCTGTGCAGCGAGACGGATATTTTCAAAGACACTGAGGTTGGGGAAGATATTCGTGATCTGGAAGGAGCGCCCGATTCCGTAATGGATGGTTTTATGGACGGGTTGATGTGTGATGTCCCGTCCTTTGAAGATGACCTTGCCGCTGGTGGGTTCGATGTTTCCGCTGAGCAGGTTGAAAAATGTAGTCTTGCCAGCCCCGTTGGGACCAATAATGGCATGTAATGAGTTCTTGCGGACTTTAATGCTCACTCCATCCACAGCGACGAGCGCGCCGAAGTGCTTGGTCAGGTTTTGGGTTTCGAAAATGATCTCGGGTTCCATAAAGCCTTCCAGATAGACAGTTGACCGTGGACGATGGACCATGTTTTTTTCACGATCCATCGTCTACGGTCTTCGGTCAGAAATCGAGTGACTAAAACTCTCACATATCTCAGTCACCCATTGTAGTGCAGAATTATTGTCCGCTCAGGTTGCCGTAGGACAGGTCACCGCAGCGATCTTTCAGAGCTTCGGGGAGCAAGCAGGGCGGTTCGGGGCGGGAGGTGTCGACATACTCGTAGAAGTTGGCGTCGGGGTCGGTCACGTTGACCAGTTTGAGGATAAACATATCCTGGATGGCAACATGATCTTCAGGGCGGATGAAGATGGTGCCCTTGGGACCTTCGAACTCCATGCCTTCCATGGCGGTCTTGAGCGCTTCGCCGCTGACATCGCCGTTGGTCGCCTTGATGGCTTCCACGACAAGGATGGCGGCGTTCATGCCATCGGCATCGAACAGGTCGGGCATCACGCCATAGCGAGCCTTGTCCTGTTCCTTGAGGAAGTCGTTGGCGGCATTGTTCGGGGCGCTGTAGTGATACAGGATGCCCGCGGTAGTGCCAACCGCATTCGCAAAGAAGGTCGGCATGAGGACGTTGTCGATGAAGGTTGCGCCAAGAGCCATGGATTCGGTCACACCCTGATCGGCAGCAGCCTGCATGAGCGAGACGAAACCGCCGCCAGCCCAGGTCACAATGTAGGCTTCCGCGCCAGAGTCAGCGATCTGCTCCATGTACGGGGTGAAGTCAGTCGTGTCGAGCGGGGCGAAGATATCGTCAGCGACGAATTCGCCGCCTTCGAGGGTACAGGCATCGCGGAAGGCAGCGGCGGAACCCTGTCCGAACGCGTAGTCCGGCGCAATTTGAACGAAGGTCTTGTACTGCTGGGTCAGCGCGATACATTCGTTCATCGCATCCTGATAGTTGTTGCGGCTGACGCGGAAGGTGTATTCGTTGAAGTTCTCGCCGGTGATGGCATTCGCCGCGGCGGGACCTACGATGAGCGGGATGCCGCTTTCGAGAGCAATACCCTGCAGTGTAGCGGTCGCGCCGGAGGAAACGGTGCCGACAAGGATGTTCACGCCGTTCACGTCGATCAGTTCGCGCGCGACGGTGGCGGTGTTATCAGGAGTGCTGGCGTCATCGCGGACGAAGACCTGAATTTCGCAGTCGTCAAGCTTGAAGACGTTTTCCTGAGTCTGGGTGAAATCGAACTTGTCACCGGCGGAACCAGCAGCGCCCGTGGCATATTCCATACCAAGCATGAAGGAGCGCAGGATGTGAGCGCCGTAGATGGCGAGCGCGCCGGAGGCATCGGTGATGAGACCAACCTTGATCGGCTCGGCGCAGGTCAGACCGGCAGGCGCTTCAGTCGCAACTTCGGTGGGAGCTTCGGTTGCAGCTTCAGTCGCTTCGACGGGGGCTTCAGTTGCCGCAGGGGCGCAGGCAGCCAAAACGAGCGAGGCGGTTACCAGCAGAAAAGCGAGTGTGCGTAAAACTTTCATTTCTTATTCTCTCCTTGATTTAATATTTGATATTTCAACACAAGAGGTAAAAGCGGGATATTTATCAGAGGCACCTCCTATGCTGCAAAATCCGTGATAGCACGCGAGGCAGCTTCCGCGATTTCAATCGGGAAGAAATGCCCCGCATCGGGGAAAATCACAACCGTGCTGCCCGCGATCTTCTGCGCGAGCAAGTCCGCGTTGGCGGGTGGCACCACTTTGTCGTGTGCGCCGAACAGGATCAAGGTCGGGACGTTGAGGCGCGAGAGTTTGTTTTCAAATGAAGCAGCTTCCGGTAATAGTCCAAGCCCAATTGCAAGCTGTGCTTGATATGGGGCATGCTCAATCGGATTCGCCACACGCCACTTGATCCACTCTTCGATCATCTTTGGATTTTTTTCAGACCAACCCGGAGCTGTGCTAACCGCCAATCCGTTTTTGAAACGAGTGAGCGCATCGCTTGTGACATCACTGAGGACTTTCATCGCCTCTGGCGTGACCGGGACATGGTTCGGTCCCCCAAAGTTGGTCGAACATAGAATCAGTTTTTCTACTCTCTGCGGAAAATCAAGCGTCAATGCCTGAGCGATAAATCCGCCCATCGAGTGACCGGCGATAATAGCTTTTTCAATCTTTAGCGCATCGAGCAAACCAACCGTATCCGCCGCAAGCATCTGCGCCGTGTATGGACCGGCAGGTTTATCACTTTGATCGACACCGCGATTGTCAAAAGTGATGACTTGAAAATGCTTCGCTAACAGCGGGACCATTTTGTGCCACTGCCAAAGCGAATATCCAAGCCCCGAGATCAGCACAAGCAGCTGACCAGAGCCGTGGACTTCATAGTAGAGTTCGATACCGTTTGTTTGTATCTTTGGCATAGGTCATTCCTTAGAAAGTGGAAAGCGGTAAGTGGATTGCAAACTTTCTACTTTCCACTTTCCACTACCCACTGCTTTTTCAACTCAGCCTTGATAACTTTTCCATACGGTGAATAAGGTAAAGTTTCAACAAACTCGATCCGCTTCGGGAGTTTGTACTTCGCCAAACGTCCCGCACAGAATTGCAGCAATCCATCCACGCTGACTGTTTCTCCCGGCTTGCACGCCACGATCATCACGCCAACCTCGCCCCATTTTTCATCAGGCTGACCAATGAGTGCCGCATCGGCAACGGCGGGATGTTCACGGAAGAGTGCTTCCACTTCGGCGGCATAGACGTTCTCTCCGCCGCTGATGATCATGTCTTTGAAACGCCCGGCGATATAGAAATAACCTTCTTCATCCATGCGCGCCATGTCACCGGTGTGGAACCAACCGTCTTTGAGTGATTGCTTCGTGGCTTCTTCGTTATTCCAGTAGCCTACACAAACATGGTCGCCTTTGATGATGAGTTCGCCGGTCGAACCGACAGGAACATCATTATCTTTTTCATCCACCAAACGCATATCACTGTGGAAGATGGGCTTCCCCACCGAGCCAACTTTTCGCAGCGCATCTTCATCGGTCATCGAGAAGCAGTTCACGCCCACTTCGGTCAGACCATAGCCCTGGCGCATGACGATGCCCTTCTTCTCGCTCCACGCTTTAATCAACGGAGGCGGGCACGGTGCGCCACCACTGATAAAAAAGCGAACGTGGCTGAAATCTGCATTCTCAAACTGCGAAGAATTCATCCACACTTGGAAGAGAGTCGGCACACCGAGAATGACCGTACATTTTTCTTCGACGATCAACTTCAACGAAGCATCGGGGTCGAAGACACGTCCAAGTAAAAGTTTGCCGCCGACGTGAAAGAGCGGCACGAGAAAAACGAACAATCCACCCGAATGGAACATCGGGGTCAGGATCGGGGAAATATCTTTTTCGTTCAAGCCCCAAGACATGACGGTGTTGATCGAGTTCCACACCACCTGTCGATGCGGAAGAACCGCGCCCTTGGGGTGACCTGTTGTGCCAGAGGTGTACAGGATACAAACTGCATCATCACTTGAGATGTCAGGTCGCTTCGGTTCTTGCGCCGAGGCTTGGTCTATCAACGTTTCATATGCCTTGACTGAAACATCCGCGCCTTCCAACGAGATGAGATGCTCAACCTTGATAGAGTCCTTCATCTCGTTATAGACCGAAACGAATTCAGGACCGACGATCAACACCCTGGGCAGGCAGTCATTGACGATATAGGTCAACTCACGAGAGGTCAGCCGCCAGTTCAACGGTGCAAGGATCGCGCCAAGTTTTGCCAGACCAAACAACAAATCCACATAGGCAACGCTGTTGTGCGCCAAAATGGACACACGGTCACCTTTTTGCACCTTGTATTTTTCACGCAAAAAATTTGCGGCGCGATTGGCGCGCTGATTCAATTCCGCATAGGTATAGTGGACTCCGCTCGCGAGTTCGATCATCGCTTCGCGATTGGGAGTTAGCAATGCTCGTTTGGTCAGAATGTCGGCAGAATTCATGGGTTCGGTATCAGGTTACAGGTTTAAGGTTGCAGGTTGAGTGTTTAGAGAAAAAACCATGTGTCAAATTCAGAGAACCTGAAACTTGACACATGGAACTTGAAACTGAACTTTACGTTCCAACCACGATACCGCCATCCACGCGCAGGACTTCACCCGTGATAAACGAAGCATCATCCGAAGCAAGGAAGAGATAGGCATTGGCAATATCGCGCGGCTCGCCCAATCGTCCGAGCGGAGTGTGAGACTTCATGCCGTCCAAGACCTTCTCGGGCATGGCGGTAACCATTTCAGTAGCGGTGAAACCGGGAGCCACAGCGTTGACACGGATGTTGAACTTGCCGAGTTCACGCGCCCAAACCTTGGTCATACCGATCACGCCGAATTTTGTTGCAACGTAGTTCGTCTGTCCGAAGTTTGCATCGAGACCGACCACAGAGGAAGCGTTGAGAATGACGCCGCTGCCTTGCTTTGCCATCACAGGCGCAACCGCCTGAGCGCAATTGAACACACCCTTCAAGTTGACGGAGATGACGAGGTCAAAATCAGGCTCAGACATCTTCCCGACCAAATTGCCTTCCTTCACCTTGACCAACTGCCCATCGCGTAAAACGCCTGCGTTGCTGACGATCACATCGATGCGACCGTACTTGGCAACGACATCATCCACCCACTTTTGAACATCTTCGCGGCTGGTCACGTTGACTTTATAAAATGCGGCGCCTTCGCCGAGCAATTTCAAAGTCTCTTGACCAACGGCTTCGTTCACATCGCAAATGACGACTTTCGCACCTTCTTCGGCGAAACGCAGGGCTGTGGCTTTACCAATTCCCGCCGCGCCGCCTGTAACGAGCACTACTTTATCTTTCATGCGCATGGTGAGTTTCCTCTTTTTTATGTGTTCTCCCTCATCCCCAACCCTTCCCCCGAAGGGGAAGGGAGTCCCCTCTCCCTTTGGGAGAGGGCTAGGGTGAGGGTAAGTTGCTAGTCTTGCTTCGCCAAAAATCCCAAAATGGCGGAGTTGAATTCTTGCGGTCTTTCCCAACAAGAAGCGTGACCCGCTCCCTGAAGGACATGCATCTCAGCATGAGGGATGCCCGCTTTCAAGATCGCCGCGTAGGCTGGACCTTTCAATATGTCCAGTGAGCCAACGATGATGCAGGTTGGGCATTTGAGTTCGCCCAAGTGTGCGGTGAAGTTCACGTTCAGAAAACATTCACACAAGCGGACGACGGCAGGGTAATCCAGCAGCTTGTAACGTCCTTTTGCATCTGCGAGTAGGGCGGGGTTGGCAGCGATGAATGCGGGCGAGAAGTTCCATGGAGCGGTGGCATTGAAAAAGGCGTTGGCATCTGCCGCTCGAGCAGAATCAAGCCACCCGTCGAGGATGATGCGTGTTTCGGCGCCCACTTCGCTCACGGTGTCGGCAAGGATCAGGCTGAGAGTCCGCTCGTGATATTTCAATCCGAATGCCTGCGCCACTTCGCCGCCGTAAGAGATGCCTGCGATATGTGCTTTGTCAACGTTCAGAGTCGTGAGTAATGCCGCGAGATCATCTGCGTGCATTTCCATGCTGTACTTACCAACAGGATGCTCCGACTGTCCCTGTCCACGACAGTCATATTGAAGGATGCGGTAATGTTGTGCTAACGCCTTGGTCTGAAACGCCCAACTTGTGGTTGCGTTCATGATGATGCCATTATTGAGAACCAACAATGGGGCAGCCTCAGAACCGTAGAGTTCATAGTAGAGTTCGACACCGTTAGCATGGACTTTAGGCATAGTCAGAACATCCTGTAGTTGTGCTAGGTTAACGTATGGTTGTTACACGCCAGTTACAAAGCCCGACAATTCTTATCCACTAATCTTCGCCAATCTGCGCGAATTTGGTTTTTATTCGCGTGAATTCGTGTGGATTAGTGGATGGCTTTGAACGCCAAATAGGTCTTTTTTGCTTCGCCTTCTCCAAATTCAACGAAGTCCGCGCTCAGTGGCGTGCCCACTTTGATCTCGGCGGGCTTGGACATGTCCAGACCAGTGATGCGGGCACTGATGAATGTACCTTCTTCGAGTTCGACAATTCCCGAAACATACGGGTTCTTCTTATCAAAGCCCTGCTCCACCATGAAGGTCGGTCCGCTGTAGATGATGGTGAAGCCTGCCAACTTGCTTTTGCCGCTGGCTTCGACCCATTCCATCTCTTCGCTGTGGCACTTCGGGCAAATCGCGCGTGGAGGAGCATACACGCCGCCGCACTTTGAGCATTTCACGGTCATCAACTTATGCTCAGCAAGATATTGATTGAACGCCGCCGCCGTGAACGGGCGGATTGTAGTTGTCTCTTCTTTCATTGCTTTACTCCGTAGGACGAGATACTATCTCGTCTTACTAATTTCTTCTCTCAAACACATGGACGGTGCAAGTGGAGCCCGTCGCGCCGACGTTGTGAGTCAATGCCAATGAGACATCACCATCAACCTGACGCGCCTCCGCCTGCCCCCGCATCTGCTTAAACACTTCGACAGCTTGTGCCACGCCGGAAGCGCCGACGGGATGTCCTTTTGCTTTCAAACCACCCGAGGTATTGATGGGCTTCGCGCCGTTGCGAGCGGTCATGCCATCTTCCGCGGCTTTGAAGCCTTCACCCGGAGCAAAGAAACCAAGGTCTTCGCTGGCAATGACTTCAGCAATAGTGAAGCAATCATGGACTTCTGCAATGCGAATATCTTTCGCACTTACGCCTGCCATCTCATAAGCATTCGTCGCCGCAGTCTTCGCCGCAGGGATGCTGGTGAGCGATGGACGGTCATGCAATGCTGAACCCGAAGCCTGCGCTGAGCCGATGATGCGAATCGGATGATCCGTAAATTGATGCGCGATCTCTTCTGCCACAAGTAGAACTGCTGCCGCACCGTCAGAGACAGGCGAGCAATCAAATAAACGGAGCGGGTAAGCAATCGTCGGGTTGCCTGATTCGTCGTGGAGAAAATCCCAAATGTTCGCCCAGGTCGGGGCGGGCTTCCCCTTTTTGAGCGCAGCCGCGACGCGTCCTTCCATCCACTTTTGAATGGTGACGCCAAATTGCGCGTTCGGGTTGAGCGCGGCATTGTCGTGATTCTTAACCGCCACATTCATGAGATGCTCAGACTTCATTCCATACTGTGCCATATACGCGGACGCCATCGCGGCATAGAAGCCGGGGAAGGTAAAGCCCGCGGGAATTTCAAAGGGAACATCAGCAGCGGTTGCCAGCGCTTCGGTGACAGCCGCCGTGTTGAGTGCGGTCATCTTCTCCGCGCCGCCGACGAGTACAACATCTGCCATGCCAGATGCAATCGCCATCACGCCCTGACGCAGCGCTACGCCGCCCGACGCACATGCATCTTCTACACGTGTAGCAGGAATCGGCAGCAAGCCGACCGAGTCTGCAAGAATAGGTGCGATGTGCGCCTGATGCTCGAACTGGTCGCTGGAGAAATTACCGACGTACATGGCATCGATGATCGATGGATCAAAACCTTTGTCCACCGATTTGGTCATTGCCTTGTAAGACTCAACGAACAGATCGCGCGAGTTCTTTTCAGCAAACGCACCAAACTTCGACATCCCCGCGCCAACCATTGCGACCCCGCGCGGGAGGGACTTTACTTTAGGCATTACGACTCCTTATTAGTGGTTAGTAGAAAGTGAAAAGTGGAAAGTAGAAGAACATTGCCACTTTCCACTTTCTACTCATTTCTTTATTACTTCAACGCTTTCGAGAACGCCGCCATGAATTCTTCGGGCTTTTCCACGTAGGGAGTGTGACCCGTGTCGGCGATCACAACTTCTTCGAATGCGCCGCCCTGTGCCGTGTACTTTTCGAGCAGGTTGCGGGTCTGCCCGACCATCGGCTGCGGAGGATAGACATCCTCGCCGGGCCAGCCGGGAACGTAGCCCAACTTGCCGAGCGTGCCGAAATCGAAGAACGAGTTGTCCGAAACGATCATGTCCGAGTCGCCGCGCACCCACAGGATGAAGGGCTTGCTCGCCGCACCGACGAAGTTCCTCACACTATCCCCCACATACTTGGGCGAAAGCGCATTGATGGGACCGAACTTGCCAGGCGCAACATTGGGCCAGTTGCCAGAGGGAACGAAATCACCGGGATATTTCTGTTCGCCAACTTTTTCGGTCATCAGCGAGGTAAGCAAATCCTCTTCGCGGGCAGGGACAAAGGGCGGCTTCCAATAGAAGCTGTTCATCACCACACGCGGAGAGGCTTGCGGGTTATCGGAAGAGCGGTCACCAGCGGCGATCAACTTGGGGAAGTCCGGGTTAACCACGCCGCCGCCTGAACCGGCAAAGTCATCGTAACAGGGCGTGCCGTCGAGGTCTTTTGAACCACCAAAGCCATAGATCGAGCCGGGGTTGACGACGGTTCCGCTCAGCACACGTCCGCTCAGGGAGCCGACCAAACCGAACACGATGGTGCCGCCCATCGAGTGACCAACCACATGAGTCTTTTCGATCTTGAGCACATCGAGCAATGCGGCAAGGTCATCGATCCAATCGCTCATGCCACGGGTTGCATCCACCAATTTATCTTCGGTGTCGCCGTAGCCGCGCAAGTCAGGCGCAATGCCGCGGAAGCCCGCAGGTAGTTTGAGCATGATCTCTTCCCAATACGAAGCGGAAGAAGCATTGCCATGTACGAACAAAACAGGCGCGCCGTTCTCAGGTCCACTGAAGAGGACGTGCTGCTTCAGACGGGAGGTATTCACTATCTTGGACGTAATACCGGGAAGGGTTGGAACTGTGGGCATATTTTTTCTCCTTTTGTTTTTGATCGTTCACTTATTAAAACGCAAAGTCAAGATGGCTCCCCACGCCGTCCCCGGCGCGGGAGTTTGCCGGTAACACGCCGCCGGTGACGGCGGCTTTGAGCTTAGCCATGCGCTGCGAATTGTTGTTCCTCGGTGGAGCCTTTGATCGCTCCGGTGGAAACTTCGCCGCCATTAACCGTGGTCTGCACCGCATCGAAATAACCCGCGCCTACGAACGCCTGATGCTTGACGGCGCGGAAGCCCATGGTCTTTTCCATTTCAAATTCACGTTCCTGCACTTTGACGAAAGCGCTCATGCCGTTACGGGCATAACCATGTGCCAGGTCGAACATGCTGGCATTGAGCGTGTGGAAGCCTGCCAGTGTAATGAATTGGAATTTGTAGCCCGCTTCGCCGAGCTGTTCCTGGAATTCGGCGATCTGCTTGTCATCGAGTTTGCGCCTCCAGTTGAAAGACGGCGAGCAGTTATACGCCAGCATCTTGCCGGGATATTTAGCATGGATGGCTTTCGCAAATTCGCGCGCTTCGCCCAGGTCTGGCGTGGAGGTTTCGCACCAGATCAAATCCACATACGGGGCGAATTCAAGCGCGCGAGTGACAGCATATTCAAGTCCATGCTTCACCACGAGGAAGCCATCTACTGTGCGTTCGCCGGTGAGATGTTCATGGTCCACACGGTCGATGTCGCCGCGGATGAGCGTGGCAGACAAGGCGTCGGTGCGGCCAATGAAAATGGTGGGAACCCCCATCACGTCTGCGGCGAGGCGGGCGGAGACAAGCTTTTGAATGAAGTCATGAATCGGCACGAGGACTTTTCCGCCCATGTGCCCGCATTTCTTCAACGAAGAGAGTTGGTCTTCGAGATGAATCCCCGCCGCTCCCGCTTCGATCATGGATTTGACCAACTCAAACGTGTTGAGCGGACCACCGAATCCTGCTTCTGCATCCGCTACGATGGGCGCGAAGTATTCCACTTCCCCATCGCGTCCCTCCATGTGTTGGATCTGGTCGGCGCGGATGAGAGCATTGTTGATCTTCTTCAAAACGGTGGGCACACTGGTCACCGGATAGAGGCTTTGGTCTGGGTACATGGTGAGAGCGTCGTTGGCATCGCCTGCCACCTGCCAGCCGCTAAGGTATATGGCTTTCAACCCCGCCTGCACCATTTCGACTGCCTGGTTGCCGGTCAATGCACCCAAAGCGCGGATAAATTTCTCTTGGTTGAGCAACTGCCAAAGGTGCTCGGCTCCCATGCGTGCCAGGGTATGGTCATGCTGGAAGGTGCCGCGCAGGCTGTCCACTTCTTCGGCGCTGTAGGGTCGATACACGCCTTTCCAGCGGGCATCTTCTGCCCATTCTTTTTTCAACTCTTCGACGGACTTGGGTTGGTATTTGTGGAACATGATTTTTCTCCTCGGTTTCAATCTAATTTTTCATACGCGGGCAGCGTGAGGAATTCAGAAAACGTTTCAGCGGTGACCAATCCGTCGAACAGTTTGATCGCGTCTTCCATTCGGCTGGCTGCGTATGTTTGCGCCCCATACAGGGCTTTTATCTTTTCGATCTCGTCCGCCAAAAGCTGGCGGTACAAGTCTATTGAAACTTTTCGTCCATCTGAGAGAGAAGCAGTGGGGTGATGAATCCACTGCCAGAGTTGAGCGCGGCAGATCTCGGCGGTGGCGGCGTCTTCCATCAAGTTATGTATGGCGACTGCGCCGGAACCACGTAACCATGCATCGATGTATTGCAAGGCAACGTTGATGTTCAAGCGCATGCCCGCTTCGGTGATCTGTCCGTTTGGGATGGTGAAATTGACCAAGTCTGCGGCGGTGGTGTTTACTTCTTCACGCAGTTTTTCTTTTTGGTGCGGCTTGTTTTTCAGCACGTTGTCGAAGACTTCTTTGGCAGTGGGCACCAGGTCGGGATGTGCGACCCAGGTGCCATCGAATCCGTCTTTTGACTCGCGCAGTTTATCCTCGCGGACTTTGGCAAGCGCGATGTCGTTTACTTCTTTATCTTTGCGACTGGGAATGAAGGCTGCCATGCCGCCGATGGCATGTGCGCCGCGTTTGTGACAAGTTCTCACCAACAACTCGGTATACGCCCGCATGAAGGGAACGGTCATAGTAATTTGGGCGCGGTCGGGCAGGAGGAAGCCCGGCTGTTTGCTGAATTTTTTGATGGTGCTGAAAATGTAATCCCAGCGACCAGCGTTAAGCGCGACGATGTGGTCGCGCAATTCATATAAAATTTCATCCATCTCGAAGGATGCGAGGATGGTTTCGATGAGGACGGTCACTTTGATGGCGCCGCGCGGGATGCCGAGTTTATCTTGCGCGAAGTTGAAGACGTCGTTCCACAGGCGGGCTTCGAGATGACTCTCCAATTTGGGCAGGTAGAAGTATGGACCCGTGCCGCGCTTTCGGAGGCGATCCGCATTCAGAAACAGATACAAGCCAAAGTCGAAGAGAGAGCCGGAGATGGGTTTTCCATCCAGCGTTACATGCTTTTCATCCAAATGCCAGCCACGCGGGCGCACAAATAACGTCGCGGGGCTTTCATTCAGTTCGTAGTTTTTTTCGGGAGTGGTGAGGGAGATGGTGCGCTCGATGGCGTCGCGCAGGTTGAGGTGACCCTGGATGAGGTTTTCCCAGGTCGGCGCGTTGGCGTCTTCAAAATCCGCCATGAAAATTTTTGCCCCCGAGTTAAGTGCGTTGATCGCCATTTTGCGTTCCGGCGGACCGGTGATCTCAACGCGGCGGTCTTGCAGGTCGTCTGGGATGGAGCCGACCTTCCAATCTCCGGCGCGGATGTGCGCAGTCTCTTCGAGGAAGCCAGGCAAGCTGCCGCTGTCGAACGCCCGTTGACGTTCCGCCCGTTTCTGCAATAACTCGCGACGACGTGAACCGAACTCGCGTTCGAGTTGTTCGACAAATGCAAGCGCTTCAGGTGTCAGTACTTCCTGAAATTCAGGAGTGGTCTTTCCGAGAACGTCCATGGGGAGCCTCCGGCGAAGAACAGCGGTTGATGTCGAGAGTATATGG
>JACPVC010000223.1 GCA_016191955.1 Chloroflexota bacterium | reverse complement strand
ACTGGGGCTGGCTGTCATTTTTGTAACCCACGACCTCGGCGTGGTGGCAGAGTTGTGTGATAAAGTTCTCGTCATGTATGGCGGTGTCACCGCCGAGTACGCCGATGTGGACGTGATCTACAATTCGCCCAAACACCCCTACACTCAGGAATTGCTCAAGGCATTCCCGGATTTAACAAAGCCCAAGAAAAAACTTTCATCCATCCCCGGTTACCCGCCGCGCCTGGATGACCTCCCGGCTGGCTGCCGCTTTGCGCCACGCTGCCCCGCCGCGTTCGACCGCTGTCATACCGATGAGCCTGCGCTTCACAACCTTCAGAACGGGCATATCGTTAGCTGCCATCTCGTTGAGGCATCGAAATGACGAGCACAAGCGCCGAACGATTTTTGGAAATCCGCGGTTTGAAAAAATATTTTGAAGCGGGCCGCCCAACCCTCTTTTCACGCGAGACGAAACACGTCCATGCGGTGGATGGCGTGAACCTGACCCTGCGTCGCAGCGAGGTCATCGCGCTCGTGGGCGAAAGCGGATGCGGAAAGTCTACACTGGGGTTGCTTCTGATGGGCTTGGAAGAACCTACCGAAGGAAATGTCATCTTCGAAGACAGAGACATTACCCATCTCAACGACCACCAGCGAAAGGACCTGCGCCGTAAAATTCAGATGGTCTTTCAGGACCCGTATGAGTCACTTAACCCGACTCAAACCATTCATGAGATCATCACCGAGCCTCTGATCGTGCATGGCATCGGCGAAAGCCAGCAAGACCGCGATGAACGTGCAACGAAAGCCATGCAAGATGCCGGCTTGAAACCTGCCGAGGTCTATCTCAGCCGTTATCCGCATGAACTTTCGGGCGGGCAGCGTCAGCGCGTGGTCATCGCCGCGGCGCTTGTGCTCGAGCCGGAGATCATCATTGCCGATGAACCCGTCTCCATGTTGGACGTATCCATCCGCGCCGAGGTCATCAACCTGCTGGCGGAACTGCGCATCTCGCGGCAGATCGCGGTTATCTTCATTACGCACGATCTCGGCTCTGTCGGTTTCTTTGCCGACCGCGTTGCTGTCATGTATCTTGGGCGCATTGTCGAAGTTGGCACGATGCTCGAAGTGCTGGAAAAGCCAGAGCACCCCTACACCAAAGCGTTGCTCTCTGTGATCCCTGTGCCCAATCCGCGCCTGCGTCACGAGCGCATCATCCTGCAAGGCGAAACACCAAACCCCATCAACATCCCGTCTGGTTGTCGTTTCCACCCGCGCTGTCCGGTTGCCATCGAGGCATGCAGGTTCAGCGACCCGCTTATGACGGTGCTTTCCAAATCTCACCAAGCTGCGTGCTTGCTGGTTACGAATACAAAATAAATGGACATTACAAGCTTGCAAAACCCGCGCGTTAAACATATCGTCAAACTGCGCGAGGATAAAAAACAAAGACAAAAAGACGGACTGATCCTGGTCGAAGGCTACGATGAGTTGACCCTTGCTCTTGCCTGTGGATTCCAACCGCAAACGCTCCTTTCCGCGCCCGAGCTTGTAAGCCAGACCCTGGCCTTTCCCAACGCCGAACATATAACTGTAAATCGTGCGGTCTTCGAAAAGATTTCCTACCGCGATAACCCAGACGGCTGGCTGGGACTCTTCCCCATGCCTGAATCAAAATTGGATAACTTAAAGCTTTCCGAGAATCCGCTGGTCATCGTTACGGAGTCTGTCGAGAAGCCGGGAAATCTGGGTGCGATTCTGCGCACGGCAGATGCCGCGCATGTAGATGCCGTCCTCGTCTGCGACCCGCGCGTGGATGTGTGGAACCCCAACGTGATTCGCGCCAGCCGCGGAGCGGTCTTTGCCGTACCGGTCGTTGAGGTGAAATCGCCCGAAGCGCTGAGCTGGCTTAGGTCCCGAAAGATGCGTGTACTTGCAGCGACTCCATCCGCAGAAGAGATGTATACTCACGTCAATATGCAAGGTCCGCTCGCCATTGCCGTTGGCACGGAAGATGAAGGCCTCACCGAATTCTGGATGCAGAATTCTGACCTGCGTGTGAAGATTCCCATGGCTGGAAAGGTCAACTCGTTGAACGTATCGATTGCGACGGCATTGATGATATACGAGGCGGTGCGGCAGAGAAACTAATGACAGGAACGCGCAAACGCGAGAGCGCCCAGACCGAGATCGACATCCTTGCCAGCCTTGGCAGGGATCTGGCTGCCACCACCGATGCAGAAACCGCTGCAACCATCATCCTGGATGCGGCAGACCATTTGATGGGTTGGGACGCGTCTTACCTTATTTTATATGATCCTGCCAAGGGCGGCGCACCGCGACCATTGCTGACCATCGACACCGTTCAGGGCAAACGCGTGATCCAGCGTAATGCTGCGCCGAAAACGCCCAGCGAAAATATGCTAAAAGCCATTGAACATGGGGGCTTTCTCTCTCAATATAACGAGTTCTTCGAAATCGACCCTTCCCGTTCCTTTGGCGACCGCCGACAACGCACACTCTCGCAATTGTTCGTGCCGGTCGTCAGCGGCTCGCGCACGATTGGCGTGCTTTCCATACAAAGTTATGAAAGACATTATTACAAGGATGAAGAGCTTGACCTGCTAAAAGACCTTGCCAGTCACTGTGCCGGGGCATTGGAGCGCATTTGGGCGCAGGAGGCGGTGAGTGATTTCGTGGAGCGATTGAAGATTCTGCATGCGGCGGTGAACGCCATCAATGCCAGCCTCGAAATGGAACGAGTTTGCCAGGTGGTATATGAGACGGTGACGGAGGTCATGCCGTGCAACGACTTCGTCATCGACGGGTACGACAGGGAGACCAACGAGATCATACCTATTTACGCCGTCGAACATCCCGGTCGGCGCGTGTTCACCAACCGTTACGTTGCCGACCACGGCATGGCAGGCGAGATCGTGTTGACGAAAAAGCCCCTGCTTTTCCATAATAAAAAAGAAATGGATGAGAGCGAGATCAAGTTCGAGGAGTTCGGTACCCTTGAAGAAGACCCGACTGAATCCATTCTGGCAGCGCCCATGATTCTGCATGGAGAGATCTATGGCATGGTCTCGGCTCAATCGTACGAGGCGAACGCCTATAACGAAGACGACCTGTACCTGCTCGAAGTGCTGGCATCGCATGCCGCCATTGCCATCGAAAACGCCCGCCTGTTCGACTCGATTCAACAACTGGCAAACACCGACCCATTGACGGGCATCCTCAACCGTCGTCGTTTCTTCGAACTCGCCGAGCTGGAATTTGCCAAGGCGGAAAATAGCAATATCCCCTTCTCGGTCATCATGCTCGATGTGGACGACTTCAAGCAATTCAACGACCGGCACGGGCACAAAGTGGGGGATGCCGTATTGATCCGTACTGCCGAAACCTGCAAAATCTCTCTGCGGGTTGATGATATTTTCGGGCGCATGGGCGGTGAAGAGTTCGCCGTTGCCCTGCCAAACACCCCGCTTGACAATGCAGTTGAAGTCGCAACCCGTTTGCGGCAGGCGATCCAGGAAGGTGATTCCTTCGAATATCCAGACCTGCCCTTGAGTGACACCTACAATATTACCGTCAGCGTGGGCGTGGCAGAATATAACCACACCTGCAAAACCCTCGATGTCCTTTTAGACCGCGCAGACAAGGCAATGTACGCCTCGAAGAACTCCGGGCGAAATCAGGTCCGCGTTTGGGGGCAGGGGTGAGGTTCAATGACTGAGACTCAGCCAAATAACCCGTTGCATGGAATTACACTTGAGGTGGCGCTTATTCAACTTGTTAAACAATTCGGCTGGGTAGAATTGGGAAACCGCGTCCCCATTAAATGCTTTACTGACAATCCCAGCATTAAATCCAGCCTGAAGTTCTTACGCCAGACACCCTGGGCAAGAAAGAAAGTTGAAGACCTATATTTGAAATCTGTAGTTGTAAAAGTTATAAAAAATGTGTGATGAGAATTAACCGAAAGCCCTCCGAGACAATATCCCGGAGGGCTTTCGGTTATACCGTTGCTGGAATTCGTTGGTAGAGAAATTCCTCAACGTTCATGGATTTGCTGGCATGTTCAATTGTAATGCTGACCACACGTCCTCGTTCGTCAAGGTCGAGGTAAATATTCTCGTCTAGTTCCTGGGTTTCCACAGGCGGTGTGTTTGAAAACTCCAACAGAGTCGTATCTGTATCCGCAAAATATTTAACTTTCATGGTTCACTCCTTAAAGTTCCGATCAAAAAATGCATTGTGTACCGTTTCACCGTCTTCAAGCAAAATAATGCGCAGGGCGCGATCTTCCATTGCGACAATCCGCGCCCATTTCCGAATTCGCCCATCACCTTGGCGTTCTTCGCGGAGCGGATTCTTGAGTACGAACTCGATCCATTCATCCTTGATTTGTGCTCGATCGGGACGCAGACGGGTATATTGGAAATACTGTGTTGTTTTCATAACCAAGTCCTATAAATTATAGCAGACCTCAGAAGCCTCGTGAGCGCCTCAACCGTAGTGTGTGCAAGCAAAACATGTCAGGTAATATGCTCCCAGCGCCGTCCTCGGCGCGGGATTTCCCTCATAAAACGCCGCCGAGGACGGCGGCTTGAGCAGAGATGCTGACAACCTTTGCTTGCACACACCGTAGTACGCCAATTTGGAATCTTCGGCGAGCCGCGAGTCAATGTTCTGTTATTAAATATTGCGCTCGATGCGATACAATGACTTTAATGGATAAACGCCCGGATCCTGATGAACTTCTAAAAAACATCCAGTCCGAAGAAACCAAACGTGGACGACTCAAGATCTTTCTTGGTTATGTCGCCGGTGTGGGGAAGACCTATGCCATGCTTGAAGCCGCACACCAGCGTAAAACCCAGGGTATGGATGTGGTTGTGGGTTACATTGAAACCCATAAACGCGCCGAGACCGAGGAGTTGGTGGCAGGGCTGGAAGTTCTACCGCGCAAGCAGGTAGAATATCATAATGTGACGCTGCCCGAAATGGATGTGGATGCCGTCATCCTGCGCAAACCTCAACTGGTGTTGGTGGATGAATTCGCTCATACCAACGCCCCAGGTTCACGTCACCCGAAACGGTATCAGGATGTGCAGGAGATCCTCGCCGCCGGCATCGATGTATACACCACCTTGAACATCCAACATCTTGAAAGCCTTAACGACATTGTGGCGCAAGTGACGGGGGTCGTCGTCCGCGAAACGATCCCAGACCCCGTAATTGATGAAGCATCTGAAATTGAAGTGATCGACCTGCCGCCCGATGAGCTGCTTGTGCGCCTACAGGAAGGCAAGGTCTATATCCCCGACCAGGCAGCGCGGGCAATTCAAAAATTCTTCCGTAAAGGGAATCTCACTGCCCTGCGTGAAATGTCGCTGCGGCGCGCCGCCGACCGCGTGGATAATCAAATGCGCGCCTATATGCAAACCCGCGCCATCCAAGGAATTTGGGCGGCGAGTGAGCGCCTGCTGGTGTGCATCAGCCCCAGCCCGCTGAGCGAGAGATTGGTTCGCACCACACGTCGCCTGGCAGATGAACTCAATGCCGAATGGACCGCCTTGTATGTGGAAACGCCGCAATTCGCTTCCATGTCACCGGAGAAGCGTGACCGTGTAGCGAGCATTCTGCAATTGGCAGAGGACCTGGGCGCGCGTTCTTATACGCTTTCTTCCAGCAATTCGATGGATTTGGTTTCACAAACCATTATCGAGTTTGCGCACAAAAACAACATTACCAAGATCGTGGCCGGCAAACCGCTCCGCCCGCGCTGGCAGGAATTGTTGCGTGGTTCGCTCGTGGATAAGTTGATCCATCAAAGTGGGGATATCGATGTTTATGTCGTCACCAGTTCAGACAAACCTTCCTTCCCTGCCGATGAAAGCCCGTGGAAGGTTCATAGCCCGGTAAATCGCTATTTATGGAGTTCTTTGCTGGTGGTTTTGGCTACGATGATCGGCTATATCGTTGGAGGGGACATTGAAGCCACTAACCTGGTTATGGTGTATTTACTGGCGGTAGTGATCGCCGCCATTTACCTTGGGCGCGGACCTGCCATCTTTGCGTCCATTCTTGGCGTGCTTACCTTTGATTTTCTTTTCGTACATCCTTTCTTTACTTTTACTGTATCCGATACAGAATACATCATCACATTTATTGGTTTATTTTTCGTAGGCGTGGTCATCAGTCAATTGGCGGCTCGGGCGAGCGAACAGGCTGAAGCGGCGCGTCAGCGTGAGGCGGAAACAGCAGAGCTGTACGATCTCAGCCGCGATCTCGCGTCATCAATCAACATCGAAATGATCCTGCAAGCCCTTCAAAAGCATCTCGAACAAACCTTCGGGCGGACGATTGCGGTACTGCTCCCGGAGGCGGATCGCCTTGTTATAAAAACCATCAGCGAGAATCTCAACCTCAATGAAGAGGAACTTGCCGTTGCAGACTGGGTCTATCGTCATGCCGAGCCTGCGGGCCGCAACACGAATACCCTGCCCGCCGCCCAGTTAAGATACCTGCCTCTCAAAACATCGCGCGGTGTGGT
>JACPVC010000222.1 GCA_016191955.1 Chloroflexota bacterium | reverse complement strand
TTGCGCGCGCCAACACTTTCTGTGCATTTTTGAGCAGCGGCATATCGATCATCTTGCCATCGAGCGAATACGCACCCTTGCCTTCTTTTTGACTCGCTTCAAAGGTCTCGACGATTCGACGCGCGTACGCAATCGCTTCCGCAGACGGGGTGAACGCCTCTTGCACCACCGGGACCTGATTCGGGTGAATGACCTGTTTCCCGCTGAAGCCGAGTCTGGCTCCAAACTCCGACTCGACTTTCAACGCTTCCAAATCTTTGTAATCAATCGTGACAATATCAATGGGTTGAATATCGAACGTTGCGCACGTGACAATGACCGCTTGCCGTGCATACAATAATTCAATCGCATCTTTTGTCCGCGTTGCGCCGATGGATGCCGCGAAATCTTCACCGCCGAAAATGATCGCATCCAAACGCGGATGCGCCGCAATCTCTTTCAAGTTCAAGATGCCTTTGGCGGTTTCCACGCCGATCAAAACCCGAATCGAGTTGACCTGCCAACCGTTCTTCAGCTCGACATCTTCGATGATGCGGCTTGCCCATTCGACATGCTCATACGACTCGACTTTTGGAATCACGATGCCATCCGGGTGATAAGGCAGGACGGCTTCGATATCATCCTTCTCCCATCCCGAACCGACCGAGTTAATGCGCGCCAATTTCTCGCTTGCGCCAAAGTCCAATTCCTGCAACGCCTTGGCAATCGTAGCGCGGGCCTCCGCTTTTTTATTGATGGCTGTGCCGTCTTCCATGTCCATACAGATTGAATCCACGCCCAGGGTCACGGACTTGGTGATCATCTTCCAATTGTCACCGGGCATGTAGAGTAGTGCGCGTCGTGAGTGCATAGGTCTCCGTTATTGAGTTGCAAGTTGAAGGTTCAAGGTTGCAGGTTTTACTTTCAAACTTTCAACCTGTAACCCTCTTCAAAAACATCGCCGTCCGTTCGAATTCGACCACAACCGTGCCGTCCGGCTTTCTGCCGGTGCATTTGATTTTTACAAGCCCTGCATTTGGTCTTGACTTCGATTCGCGCTTTTCGATAATCTCGCTCTCGGCATAGATCGTATCGCCATGAAAGACGGGATTGGGATGCACGACCTTGTCGTAGCCGAGGTTTGCCACAATGGTCCCTTCGGTTAAATCTGCCACCGTCAGGCCGACCACCAAGCCGAAGGTGAAGATGCCGTTCACCAGTCGCTGACCAAACTCGGTCTTGGAGGCAAAATCTTCGTTGACGTGCAGCGGTTGAGTATTCATCGTCAGCGCGGAGAACAGCACGTTATCCATTTCCGTCACCGTGCGCCCGCCGTGCTTGAAGGTCATGCCAACTTCGAGTTCATCGAAAAATTTTCCAGTCATGCGTCCTCCACCTCGATCAGAATCTGTTCCCGTTCCACCGTCTGCCCCTGCGAGACCGAAACCGATTTGACGACTCCATCCTTCAACGCCTGGATGCGGATTTCCATCTTCATGGCTTCCATCGTGAGCAAGGTTTGACCTTTCTTCACGGCATCGCCCACGCCCACAGCCACGCTTCGAATCTGACCCGGCATTGGGGCGATCAACCCGCCGGCATGGTCGTGGCGGACGCCCTTCTTTGCACCCGACGTTTTCGTGAGCATCATCGTCTGCTCGCCTACGGTGACCCAGCGCTTTGCCATATCGGACGAGACGTAAGCGGACTCTGTCACGGATTCACGGACGGGAACGGACTCGGTCAGGTCGGTGATGCGCAAGTCCATGCGGCCTTGTATGCTGTTCACGCGAACGATTTCGACCAGGTATTTTTTATCGTTAAGGACAGCGATAAAATTTTCGCCGGAGGGGTTGAGTTCGATGGTTTGGGTGTCGAAGGTTGTTTTCATAAGTCTCACTACCGTGTCACTCTGAGCGGAGCGAAGAGTCTCTCAGACCGTCGTAGAGATGCTCACCGCACTGCATCCGCACTGCGGTGCATGTGTCGCTCCGCTACTAAGAAACAAGGATTTTCAAACCCTTTTTTGCCGCGAATTTCGCGAATTCGCACTGATTTTAAAACCAATTCGCGAAAATTCGCGTAATCCGCGGCTGAAGCTCTTGTTTCTTTGGCTTGGAACGGCG
>JACPVC010000221.1 GCA_016191955.1 Chloroflexota bacterium | reverse complement strand
TGCAATCTCTTGCCTCGCGACCTGTTTGGCAGACACAAACGGCTCAATCATTTCCTTCGCCACACGTTGTTGGCTATTCAAGCATGCCTTTGGCTGTTTGATTTTCTCTCAGGGTTCAACTCATTTGAAACACACCCAAATGACTTTCATACCCGCGCCTCCTTGTGTTGAGGTCAGGATAGCAGGGCAAGGCTGTCAAAGTCTATTGAGAGTCTGTCAGGAGTTATAGTCAAAGCGGGCTTTGAAGCCTTTTTTCCAGCCTTCGTTCAGGGCTTGGTAGCGAACGGCATAAAATTCTGAGTGGCCGCACGCCCCGCAAATATAAGCAACGAACTTGCTCTGTTCACTTTGAGCCACCCAAATGAAAGGGCGGTTGGGGGGCTCCGGTTGTACGATGTCTACATACGATGGATGTCCTTGTCCACCGTGTAAGGGAAGCTCGCTCAAGATCTCGTTCGAACCACATTTGGGGCACATTCCTTTTTTCATGGTGATACTCCTGGAAGATGGAATGTATCCATCATAGTTTGTGGTTTTATAGAGAGGTATCCACCAAAGGGTGGAGAACATTATGGAGAGGGCGTGACCGTTATCAGCGGGGCGAGAGGCGCGGCGGGGGTGGCGGTCGGGTTTGGGGTCAGAGTCATGAATCCGTGTTGGTAGTTCAACTGGTTGACATCCCATGTGCTCTTGACATACGAGAGGATGAATTCCAACTCCCAATCGGCAAGCGCGGATTTGAAAGCGGGCATGTGGATGGGCTTGTCGAGATTGCGCCCTTCTTTGACGAGGGTCAACAGATCGGTTTCTGGATATTGCCACGCGCTCCCACTACCATTGAGCGGGGGAGCCAGATGTGAGCCGTCTGCCAGCTCGACCTGCCACTGCGGATTGCCAGCCATATCCATGCCGTGACATTGGGCGCAGTGATGTTCGTACAGCCACTGCCCATTGCGGACGTGCGCCGGGATAAGCGTCACTGCGCAAACAACCGGTGTATAGGTGGGTCCTGCAAGAATTTGTGCGCTGATGGGAATCTCGTGTGCGAGCAGGTAATGCAGGTCTTGGCTCATCGCGATGGACGGTGTGTCATGTGCCCAGTTCATGATGTAATAACTGTTGCGGTCGAGCACCATCGTGTAAGCAGAGTGACTGACGCTGTAGTCGCCTTTTTCATCCGGCGCTTCGATGATGTATTTTGCACCGAAGGCATTCACCATCCAGTCGATCTCTTGACGTGTGCCGGTCGCGCCGATGAAATCATCCTGGAACATCTTGACGTAACGACCGAGCGCTTCTGGCGTGTCGCGAGCTGGGTCTACAGAAACGAATATGACCTGCACCTGTGCCGCTTCCTCCGGGGTCAAGTCCGCGAGCGCCAGTTTGATATTCGCCAACGAGGTGGGACAAACATCCGGGCAGGAGGTGTAGCCGAAATATAAAAGGACGAGCTTGCCTTGAAAATCGCCAAGGCGGACGGCTCCGTCCGCTGACCGGAGCGCGATCTCTGGCGCTTTGACAGGTTGGGGAAGAACATAGCCATTGAATTCGTAGGTTTGAGTAAGGGTGTAGCCCACCATCAGGGCGGAAAATAACAACAGGATGCCGACTAAGATCAAAAATCCACGTTTCATGAAAACTCCATGCCGCGATTTATACATCTGGCATGGAATTCCTTCTTTGTGCTGGCGCAAATAAAAGTCCCCGCCTCACGACGGGGACTTTTATTTGCTATTTCATCCGCGAGAACAAGATCCACATGAGTTGGATGATGATCCAGCCGATCAACGCGTAGACCACGATGGCGATCAGGGAAAAGAATTCGATCTCGATGCCTTCGAAGCTCGGGGTACGCGTGAGGTCACGGAATATCCAAATGAATGGTGACGTGACGAAGTAGATCAGGCTGGCGAAGGGGTTCAATGGGTTTGCTGCCATCAGTTTGAGCAGGAAGCGCAGACCGATCGTGCCGTTCAATACGCCGAAAGCAAGTTGGATCAAACCAGTCAGACGCCGCAAAGTTTCCTCGCTGATGGTGAACACACGCATCGCGGAAGTACGGCTGGTGATCGAGCGGAAGCGATTCGTATCATTGAGCTGACTCATGGTTACTCCTTTCGCTTACAGAACCAGGATTCCATTTAATGCCGCCCTGTCTTTTATTTGTACAGACTGAAATTAAAAGGCGTATTAACGGGAGATTGAAGATAATAGAGAAATCCCCGCCTATGGACGGAGATTGTTGATTTAATTTAATTTCGGTTAAGACTTGGGTCAATTTTCTTTTGAAATTTTGCGCATGAGCCCGGATTTGGCAGAATAGAGCAATAAGATCGAATAGACTTTATGGAACCCCAACAGAGCTTGAAAAAAGAAACCCAGTGATGGTTTTCCATCTTTGGACATTCGATGTGGGACCACCGCCGACCCAAAATATAAACGCGTGCCATCATCCCCGGCAGGGACAGCCATCAACCACGAGCGCGTGCTGCCCGCGAAATCGCACATCAGGATTTGATCCTCGCTTCGATCTTCCACCGTCCACGCCGCGAACTGATCGCGGACACCATCCGCCAACTCTCTCGCCTGCATGTCTGTGGATGGTTTCCGCACCAGCAGTTTCAAGATCAACCGCTCCAATTTGAATAGGGGAGTGGTGTAGAAGGCAAAGATGTATTCTGGGAAGGATACCCGCGCAGGGATTTCGGTCAGGTAGCTGTCCGTGTAGGCTCCGGGCATGGAGGTGTATTTATGGATCAGGGCGTTTGAAGGGTAGAGGGATTTTTGGATAGGTGGCAAGGGAATCTCCAATTGGTTGATTATTCCCTAAAGTGTACTTGATTGAAGCGAGATTATAAATTGAGTAAGGATGATGAAGTGGAAAATCGTGTATCATTAGAGCAGGAGATTTAGCCATGACCAACCAAGAACTCCTTAATCGAATCACAATTAATCCCAATATGGCATTTGGAAAACCTACCATCCGCGGGTTGCGTTACTCTGTCGAATGGTTGTTGGAAACACTTAGCTCGGGAATGACGAACGAAGAAATTCTTGCAGATTATGAAGACCTTGAACCCGCCGATATTCAGGCGGTTCTGCTTTACGCAGCACGGTTGAGCCAGGTTAAACGCATGAGTCTGGTCAACATATGAAATTCCTGATCGATGCAAATTTGCCGCGACGCTTGGTTCGTATTTTCCAAGAACACGGTTACGTTGCTGTTCACACGTTGGATTTGCCTGAAGGCAATGCAACTGCAGATATTGCACTTCTGGACTATTCCGAGAAAAACGACTGCGTTATCACGACAAAAGATTCGGATTTCAGTACATCTTTTTGGTTGCAAAATCGTCCGAGCAAATTATTGTTGATTTCCACCGGGAATATAAAAAATGCCGAGTTAGAGATTTTGTTGACGGCAAATTTTGACCAATTGATCTCGGCGTTGATAGAAAATCGATATGTTGAATTGACTCGCGAGCACATGATCGTACATGCGTAATATATTTACAAATGAGACGAAAGAGACAGTTATCCTTCATCACTGTCTCTTTTTGATTGTAATCTTTCATCATTAGACGTTATCGGAAATAACTTATATGCCACCGTCCCGAAGGTTTGAGCGAGTAAATTTGATGCCGAATAACAACCTTCGGGACGTTTTTTCTAATTACCGATAACGTCTATTCAAATACGAATTGACATCCTCAATCTCTTCTGCTAAACTAGAAGTTGTCAGACAAATTAGTCTAGTCCACTCCAGTTCGACCAAACGACTATTCACTATCTCATGACAACCCTCCTCATCAAAAACGCATACATCGTCACCATGGACGACCAGCAGCGGGAAATTCCCGATGGCGGCATCTTCATTCGGCGCGGATTCATTCAAGAAGTTGGACCTATGTCCGAGCTTCCGACCACAGCCGATGAAGTGCTCGACCTCAAAGGACATGTCGTCCTGCCAGGCTTGGTCAACACACATCATCATTTTTACCAAACCCTCACACGCGCCGTCCCTGCTGCACAGGATGCCAACCTCTTCAACTGGCTCAAGACTCTCTATCCCATTTGGGCGCGGATGAACCCCGAAGACATCTTCATTTCGACTCAAACCGCGCTGGCGGAACTCGCCCTCTCGGGCTGTACCACCGCCTCGGATCATCTCTACCTTTTTCCCAACGGCTCAAAACTGGACGATGAGATTGCCGCTGCTCTCGAAGTGGGGGTGAGGCTGCAAGCATCCCGCGGCTCGATGAGCCTCGGCGAATCCAAAGGCGGACTCCCACCCGACAGCGTGGTCGATACCGAAGACAACATCCTCAAAGACTCCCAACGCCTCATCGAAGAATATCACGACGCCAAACCCGGTGCGATGACCCAAGTTGTCCTTGCGCCGTGTTCGCCATTCAGCGTCACATCAGACTTGATGAAACAGTCCGCGAAACTGGCGCGGAATTATGGCGTGCATTTGCACACGCATCTCGCCGAGACCGAAGATGAAGAACAATTCTGTGTGCAGATGTTCGGTCATCGTCCGGTTGGGTACATGCAGGAAGTGGACTGGGTTGGTGATGATGTCTGGTTTGCGCACGCGGTGTGGGTCAACGACGAAGAAATAAAAGTCTTCGCCAAACATAACTGCGGCGTGGCGCATTGTCCCACCTCGAACATGCGCTTGGCGTCAGGGATCGCTCCGGTCAAGGAATACCGGAAAGCAGGCGTCAACGTCGGCTTGGGCGCGGACGGCTCCGCTTCCAACGACGGCTCGCACTTGTTAGCCGAAGTCCGTAACGCCATGCTCGTTTCGCGCGTCAAAGAAGGACTGACGGGCTATTCCCTTTCCAATGACCCAGACCGAAAATTGATGACTGCAAGAGAAGCTTTGTATTTAGGAACCCGCGGCGGCGCGGCAGTACTGGGTCGATCAGATATTGGAAGTTTGGAACCTGGTAAGTGCGCTGACTTCTTCGCGATGAATTTGAACAAGCTTGGTTATGCCGGCATGCACGACCCCGTCTCTGCCATCATCTTCGGTCAATCTTTCAATGTGGATTATACGATCGTGAATGGTAAGGTCATCGTCAAAGAAGGTCAACTTGTCACAGTGGACCAGGACAGGTTGATCGAAAAACATAACAAAGCTGCCAGACGTTTATTGAACGGATAAAGGATAAATCTTATGGCTGTAGTGGTTAACATGTTAGGTTTACTTTCGAGGGGCATTCCCGGTTTGGTGGTTGCCGGGTTGGCGTTGATACTGATGCTTTTGGCGCTCGTACGAAAAGACGCTAGCCTAATGTTGCTGGCAGCGCTCTTTGCCCTGCCGTCCACGTATATTTTTGGGGCGTGGGCAGGTCTCCTGTTGATCGTACGGTTGATGCCGCTTTTCCTTTTGGCTGCGGCGTGGGCGATCAGTAAAGATGAAATAGTCTTTGCCTGGATCTTCCCATTCCCTGTGCTGATCTTTCTTGTGTATTACCTCGTGAACCTTGTGGCTTCTAATTTTACAGGGGTCTAATCCCTGCCTTATTCCTGCTGATGTTTGTCAGTCAAGTTCAGCAATTAAGACCTTTTGGGAGACCTTATGACATCATCTACAAAACTTACCGCTGCACTGGTTGATGTAGCCATGGGGCGCACCCATGCCGACCTCGTCATTCGCGGTGGGAAGTGGGTCAGCGTTCAGTCTGGCGAGATTGTTCCGAATATCGATATTGCGGTGGTGCAAGGTCACATCGCTTATGTTGGTCGTGATGCCAGCCACACTATTGGGAAGAAAACGAAGGTCGTCGAAGCGAAGGGGCGTTATCTCGTCCCCGGCTTGCTCGATGGGCACATGCACGTTGAGTCTGGCATGGTCACGGTGACGGAGTTCGTGCGCGCGGTGGCGGTGCGCGGCACGACCGGCATGTTCATCGATCCGCACGAGATCGCCAACGTCTTCGGTCTCAAAGGAGTCAAGTTGATGGTGGATGAAGCGCTGAAACAGCCGATCCACGTCTGGGTGCAAATGCCTTCCTGTGTGCCGTCCGCGCCAGGACTCGAAACTCCCGGTTCTTCCATTGGACCAAAAGAAGTTGCCGAAGCGATGCAATGGAAAGGCATCATCGGCTTGGGCGAAATGATGAACTTCCCCGGCGTGTTCATGAGCGACAAAAAGATGCTGGATGAAATGTCCGCGACGCACGCGGCAGGTAAGGTCATCGGCGGGCATTACGCTTCGCCCGATCTCGGCTTGCCCTTCCACGGCTATGTGGCTGGCGGCGCGGAAGATGACCATGAAGGCACACGCATGGAAGATGCGATTGCGCGCGTCCGCCAGGGGATGAAGGCGATGCTGCGTTATGGTTCCTCGTGGTTCGATGTTGCCGCGCAGGTGAAAGCCATTACTGAAAAGAAACTGGACTCACGCCGCTTCCTGCTCGTCACCGACGACTCGCACGCTGCTACCTTAACTGAAGAAGGTCACATGGACCGGGTACTTCGCCACGCTGTGAGCGAAGGTCTTAACCCGATGACCGCCATCCAAATGATGACCATCAACACCGCCGAGCATTTTGGTCTCACGAAAGAGATGGGCATGATCGCCCCGGGCAGGTGGGCGGATATTTTGCTGGTCGAAGATTTGATGAACTTCAAAGCCGACATGGTCATTGCGAAAGGACAAGTCATTGCTGAGAAGGGTGAGTGGCAAGTCAAGTTACCTTCAACCAAATATCCGCAGTGGGTGACCAAGTCTGTGAAGATGAAGAGAAAACTTACAGCGGCAGATTTTGTCCTTCGGACGAGAGCAGCTCACGGGTCCGAAGTGGAGGCGCATGTCATCGGGGTGATCGAGAATCAGGCGCCGACTCGTCATCTCAAGATGAAGGTCAAGGCTGAGGATGGCGAAGTCCAAGCGGATATTAAACGAGACATTGCCAAGATCGCGCTGGTGGAACGTCACCGCGCAACGGGCAAGGTGATGGTTGGTTTGGTGAGCGGATTTGGCTTTACGAGAAAATGCGCCATCGGGTCGACGGTGGCACATGATAGCCATCACATGATCGTGGTTGGCAATGATGATGAAAGCATGGCAATCGCTGCGAACGAGCTGGCGAAATGCGGCGGCGGTCAGATCGTGATAATGGACGGCAAAGTGATCGGTTTGGTTGATCTGCAAATTGCCGGGTTGATGTCGAACGAGCGTGCGGATGTGGTGGCGAAAAAAGCTGCGACCGTGCTCGAAGGTTTCAAGATGTGCGGAAGTGAATTGAACAACCCGAATATGCAATTGAGTTTGATGGCGTTGGTCGTCATCCCTGAATTACGAATTTCCGATAAGGGTCTTGTAGATGTGACCCAATTCGATTTCATCCCAGTGTTGGAAGACCAGGAATAGGGACAAATGGCTAATTTTCCTTTTCAACGATTACAAGCAGACCTGGCGGCGTTGATCAATAAAACGCCTGCGGGCTCCCGGTTACCCTCTGAGCCAGACCTTGCGAAACAACTCGGCGTCTCGCGTGCCACGTTGCGCGAAGCGATGCGTTCCTTTGAAACGCAGGGCTTGATCCGGCGCAGGCAGGGGTCGGGGACGTTTGTGGTGGGCAAGGTGCAGGCGCTCAACAGCGGGCTGGAAGTTTTGGAGAGTCTTGAGACTATCGCCAAACGCATGGGTCTTGAGGTTTCGGTCAGCGATCTGAACATCGAAACTGTGGTTGCCGATGCAGACCTTGCCGCTCTTTTGAGCGTTTCTGCCGGGGCAAAACTGACGCGCGTTCGGCGTGTCATCCGCGCGGATAGCCGCCCGGTGGCGTATCTTGTGGATACCCTGCCCGAAGAAGTTTTGCAGGTAAAAGATTTACCATCCGACTTCCACGGCTCGGTGCTGGACTTTTTGCTGAGTCGCGGTGACCCGTTGACCACCTCCCGCGCCGATGTCAGCGCCATTGGCGCCACTGCCGATGTGGCAAAGCCGTTGGAGATCCAGCGCGGCGATGTGCTGCTGCACTTCCATGCTCAGTTATTCAATGCCGAAGGTAAGGTCGTGGATTATTCGTTGAGTTATTTCATTCCCGGATATTTCCAATTTCATATTGTGAGACGGGTGGGAAGTAATTAATCATAGGTCGGGCTTTTAGCCCGATACTCTTTCTAAAAAATACATGGCAGGTTAAAGACCGGCCGTATGAGTGAATAGGAGAACACATGGCAGATAAAGCAAAAGAAATCCAAAAACGCGTGGAGGCTGCGCGCGAGGATATTATTAAGTTCATGCGCGAAATTGTCGCCATTCCTTCGATGGAATCGCAAATCGGGGAAGTGGGCAAGCGCATTCAAGAAGAAATGAAAAAGCTTGGATTTGACGAGGTTCGTTTCGACAAAATGGGAAACACCATTGGGCGTATTGGAAACGGAAAACGCGTAATGGTTTATGACTCGCACATTGAT
>JACPVC010000181.1 GCA_016191955.1 Chloroflexota bacterium | reverse complement strand
TTTTGTAAAATAAATTATACTTTAAGCATCACCAGAAAGGAAAACTTTTTAAAATGTCTCAAGTACTATACGGTCCCCGCCTCGGCAAGGAAGGCAGTATCCGCGTCGGATGCAGCGCCGTCATTTTCGATGATGCGCGCCAGAAAGTTTTACTCACTCAACGTACCGATAATGGGCGCTGGTGTTTGCCTGGCGGGCACATGGAATCGGGCGAAAGCGCCGCCGAAGCCTGTGAACGGGAAGTTTGGGAAGAGACCGGGTTGAAAGTTCAGGCGACGCGCTTGTTGGGCGTCTACAGCAATCCCGACCAATTGGTCATCTACAAAGACGGCAACAAGGCGTTCTTTGTGGTGTTAAATTTCGAAGTGGAAATTTTGGAGGGTGAACTGGGTCTAAGCAATGAGACCACCGCATTTGGTTATTTTTCGCTGGATGAGATGGAGTCCATGCCAATGCATGGAGAGCACAAAGGCCGCGTTGAAGATGCCCTGCGCGGCGGGGATGCGGCGATAAAGTAAACCTGAAATCCAACCGGTACAAAAGTACGGGTTGAAAACACGCCACCAGTAACGGGTCGGCGTGTTTTCATGTAAAAATAAAAACTCACTTTACGCAGTCTTTCCGTCATTACCATGTCCCGCACGGGGATAAACCCCCGTGCTATTATTACGAAGCCTGCTTCGCAGGCTGAGCCGCCGCAGGCGGCTTCGTAAGCGGTGCAGGCGAGCATAAGAAATATCGGTGAGAAAATATCCTTTGCGCAATAAGGCGAGTTAAGACTTTATCTATGGAGGCGTTATGTTACAAAATATCTCGAACAAGTTTTACCAATGGGCAAAAGGCTGGCTTATCATTGTCCTCTTCGTATTAGACGGTTTCTTTGCCGGATTTCTGCTGCCGCTCATTCAAGGCATGATGCAAGGTGGCAACGGCGGCATCATGCCGCTCGACCTGATGATGTTTGCGGCACCCGACAAGCTCTTTGACATGATCGAACAATACGGCGAGTTTGGTCGCCCGTTCTATCGTAATGTAGAGTTGACCGTGGACATCATCTACCCCATCGTGTACTTGTTCTTCTTCGGGTTGGCGATCTCCTGGCTCTTTCAGCGCGGATTTGCTCCGAACAGCCCCATGCGTAAATTCAATATCATGCCGCTTGGCGCGTGGTTCTTTGACCTGCTGGAAAATATCACCATCGTCATCCTGCTTTCTGTGTACCCGTTGAAGCCCGCCGCCCTGGGATGGCTGTTATTCGCTTTTTCCAGTGGGAAATGGCTCTTTTTCTTTGCGACGGTCTTAATGTTGCTCACAGGGCTGGCGATGGCGTTGAAGAACGGATTCAGGAAGCAAGAATAAGACGATAGACCGTGGACGATTGACGATGTTTTTTTCGTCCACGGTCTATCGTCAATCGTCAGATACTCAGCCACCACACCCCGGTACACTCCGGCAGGATCGTCCAGTTATTTTGAACAACCTTGCTGCCTAATTCATCGCCGAAGAAGAAGCGGGAAAGTTCTTCGGCTTCAGCCAGCGACTCGAATTTATAGTCGGTGCGAATCCATTTGTGTTGGAAGCCAACTTCATCGAGCCAGGGGTAAAAATTCTTGAGATGCACCAGCTTGATGGGCGATTCATTGCCCGTGCCCAACGACTCAAATAAAACTATGAAGCTGCCCGGTTTTAAGACACGCTTCATTTCAGCGAGCCATACCTGCATCTCTTCCCGCCACGTATCAGGATTCCACACAGCGAGATAACTCACGCTCCAGCCGGAGACGACTAAATCCGCAGATTGATCAGCTACGGGAAGTTTGCGGTGGTCGGCAATATCCACCTGCCAGTTAGTGAGTCCGCTGGCGACTAATTTTTGCTTACATACCCGCAGCATTTCCTCCGACATATCGAATGCGCGGACGTGGGTGACATGCGGAGCGAGCATACAGGCTAATCGTCCAGTGCCAGCTCCGAGGTCCAGCACGAGGCGGTTTTCGAGAGGCGTGATCTCACGCAAAGTCTTGAGGATATTCCCTTGATAATCCTCGCGCGCGATCAAGGCTTCATATTTATCCCCTTCGGTTTTGTAGATTTCTGCTTGTGTTGTCATCCGGCAATTATACATAAGTCAGTCCCTCAGTATGGTTTAACTTTCAATCGCGTATGCTATTCTGTTTCAAAACTCAAGGAGAAGAGATATGGCAATCGAACCGGAACGTCAATTTGATTTTTGGCTCGGCGAATGGGAAGCCGCTTGGGATGGCGGCAATGGAACGAACCGTATCGAGATGGCATTTGATGGAAAAGTGGTTCAGGAAAATTTCACTGCACCCGATCTGATCGGTATGAGCGTTTCATGCTACGACCCGGAGCGCAGGCTGTGGTGTCAGACCTGGGTGGATAACAACGGCTCTTACCTCGACTTTACCGGCGGCTTCGAAAATGGACAGATGATTCTCGTCCGTGATGCGATTATGAATGGACAGGCTTGCAAGCAGCGCATGATATGGTTCAACATCGAGGCGGACAAGTTCGATTGGAACTGGGAACGTTCCGACGACGGTGGGAAGACCTGGCAGGTAAAGTGGCAAATCAAGTACACACGCAAATAAGTTGTTTTGTATAATTAGCGGATGAATGCACTTTCCCCCTCCGCTCAAAAAATTCAAAACCTGTTGAATGAACTCGGCTTCGCGTACACCGTGATCGAGCATACCGAATCGACTCGCACCGCGCAGGAAGCCGCAGACCAAGCGGGTTGCGAATTGGGTCAGATCGTCAAGTCGCTGATCTTTCGTGGCAAAACCAGCGGAAAACCCATTCTAGTGTTGACGTCCGGTCCGAACCGCGTGAACGAAAAGCAGATCAGCGAATACACCGGTGAACCCATCGGCAAGGCGGACGCGGATTTCGTCCGCGCGGTGACGGGCTTTGCCATTGGCGGCGTGCCGCCTGTGGGTCATTCGCAAAAAATGGAAACTTATATTGACGAGGACTTCCTGCAATATCCCACCATTTGGGCAGCAGCAGGGACGCCCAATGCCATTTTTGAATTGAAGACCGAGGATTTACAGAAAATGACCGACGGAAAGACGGTGTCTATCAAATAGTGTGCATGCAAAGGTTGTCAGCGGTTAACGCTCCAGCCGCCGTCCCCGGCGGCGTGTTACGAGGGAATTCTGCGCCGAGGACGGCGCAGGGAGCAATTTACCTGACATGTTTTGCATGCACACATCAAATAACCCCTTTTCATCCCAAACCTTTCTGCTGGTACAATTGCCCATCCCAAGAAACCCATCACCACATCTCAGTAGAAAAACGCGTCAGGCATCAAAGCGAATTTCGACAATTAAATAAAATCCGGAATCGAGCGATCCCCGAACCGGGGCAGTCGCATTTCGTCAAATGAAATGTCTGATTCACGTGTGTCCGCCGGAGGAGTTATGAACAGAAAACTATTGTTGATTGTTTTGATGCTCTCCATGGTATTTTCAAGTTGTAATTTGCCGAGCGCGGAGAATCCAACGCCAACCTTGCCGCAACAAAGTCCTGAGACTCCCGGCGTGATCCTGCTCATCAGCAGTCCCGCGAGCGGTTCCACATTTCCGGCGCTTTCTCCCATCCCGGTAAAAGTGGAGATTTCCGGCGAAGCGCAAGGAGTCGAATTATGGGTGGATGGAGAAATAGTCGGAGAAGCGCAACAACCCGATTTCGGTCTCGTAAGATGGGAATGGGTATCCGTCACTCCTGGAATGCACACCTTTCAGGCTCGCGCGACGGATGAAACCGGGAACACACACACGTCCAACTCCTCCATGATTTGGATATCGGACGACGTGGCGCGGTTTACAATGCTCTACCAACCGCAAGACGGCGATGCATTGACCGGACTCGCGGAGCGCTTCAACACTAGCCCGGAGGGGATCCTCGCCGCCAATCTTTTCCTCCCCGTAGATTTTTCCGCTCCAATCCCTCTCGATAACCCGATCAAAATTCCAAGCTCCTATCCCCCGGCATATCAAACCGAGTTCTCTAACTTGAATTTTGAGCCACCCCAACCCGGCAATTTGCCGGGCGATACATCCCCGCAAACGCAATTTATTCCGAACGCAGTCTCTCCCGTTGACCAATCTAATCCCTTCGCTTCCGAAATCGTCTTCGTAGACAAGACGTATTTCTACCAATCGATCAATGGTGGTCCGTGGAGCCGTGTGCCGCGGAACCAGGGCGAGTTCTTCACGCCCAAAAATGGCTTCTTCGATCTCGATGAAGCTTTCACAGGTTGGATGCAATCCGCGCCTTCGAAAGACCTGCACATCCTTATCGACGCGTGGGGCTGGCAGGGCGGCACGCTCGTGTTCATCGGCCGCTTCGAACGCATCATTTCTGCGACTTCAAACAACGAACCGTGGGTGATCCTTCCCGGCAAATTGGAAATTTGCGATAGTTCAACCTGCCCGGTTTCGGGAGAATTTATCGGGCAATATGTTTTTCATGTAATATCCGAAGGTGGAAACTACAAATTACGCTGGCAGGCTCCGCCCGGCGCGAGCAACGGTTTGTGGCAGGTATCGACCCTGCCTTTTGCCAACGATTGCGAATTGGAATCCGCATTTCTTTATTCAAACGGCATTGTCGGCTCCGCCGGATTGGATACCATATTCCACATCGACTTCCCTGCCTATTCAGGAGAAGAAACAAAGTTTTATGTCAGGGTATTGCCGATCATCAACGGTCAGCCCGACTGTACGCCATCGAATGAGGTTATGCTTACACTTGCGCCACCCGCCAATGTAGTTTTACCCACCACACAGCCGCCACCTCCTCCGCCCCCGGTCATATACGACATCGACATCACCGACTTTAAACCCATTCACTACCCGGATTCCCGATTTGCCAATTGCGTAACTGTTGTCACAAATCCAAAATTCGCACCATATTGGAGTCCGACAAGTAAAGGAGATCTTCTCTCCGGAGCCCCCGGTTCCTGGTACAACGTAGCGCCCGGCACAAGCATTTGCCCTGCGCTATACAAAGAAGACACCTCCATTCTCGGCACAATCCTCGAAGGACTCAAAGCGCTGGTTAATCTCGTCTCCGATCTTTACAACGGACTCAAACAAATTCTGGTAAAACTGGTCGCGGAATTAAATCCCTTCTGCCTCCAGGCACAAGCGTACAATTACGCCGCAAAGGAAGGTGCCGGCCTAGATGTTGGGGAAGATATCGAATCCGTGTGCAAAGCCGCGGCAGAAATCGCCGTTAACGCCGGTCTGGCTTACCTGGGCTTGCCGCCCAGCCTCCCAAACTACGACGAACTGATGGAAGTTGCAAAGGGGAGCGCAGTGGATGCAATGGCGAAAACTTTTGAGGAGCAAACCGGCATTCCCTGCACCGATGAAGAGATCATCCCGGGCGAGCTTTCATGCAAGCAATTGTTGCGAGACGGGCTGGATGCGGTCGAAGCAGAGGCGAATGCGCAATTCAAGAATGCATCCTGCATCGGCGAAGAGGAAGCGCACAGCAAGGGGATCGAACCGCTTTGCATTCCCGATGATGTCGAAGTGGTTCCGATGCACGAGGGTCAATTGGAACCGGCGGTGATCACCATTCAACTCACCCGTCGGGCAGATGCGCCCGATTCCGCCCTCCCCGATCCATCGCTCTACTCAACATCATGCCGTGTATCTGTCACCTCCTCGGCGGAGAACAATAGTTGGGTTGGTACCGAACATTACCTCGGTCATAATTACGAAACGGGAAATTCCATCTACTGGCAAGGGACTGCCCTGTCTGGCGCGCCATTCGAGACGTTGAGCGCTGTCCCTCCCGACCTTGCTCCGGGCGAGTCCAAGACTTTAACTTTTGCTCTTGAAGCGAATAGCAGCACATATCCTCCCGGTAATGGAGGTTTCTGGATACCCGGAGCTGAAGAAGCCGCCGCGCAGTGTATCAACAACACATTTGGTTGTTCACAAGCCAATCTATTGGATAGCTGGAGTTTCCTATACTTTGGTTCTTCGATCACAATGAACGCCGCCGCCATCTGCACAACTTCTTCATCCGCTTCAAGTTCGTTCAGCCAGGCAACCGACCAATGGCTGGAAAATATACCCGCCCAAGAACCGTAGGAGGATGACCATGAAACGGATTTTCACTTTCATCATTATTTCAGTCAATTTAACTCTCGTGTCTTGCGGCGGCGATATGGGCGGCACATCCGAGCCCCCGGTTGAGAGTGTGCCGCTCGCTTGGATCGACTCTCCACTGGAAGGGATGACCTTTCCGCTCGGCGAGATCGAAATCATCTCGCATACGCAGGACTTGGGGGGAATCGCGCACGTCGAATTATCGGCAAATGGGCAGGTCATTCGCACGGATGAAAATCTCGATTCGTCCCTGACCTTATTTGTGATCAATCAACCCTGGACTCCCACTCAACCCGGAGAGTATCTCGTACAAGTCCGCGGACAAGCAACGGGCGGCGCGTGGAGTAACTACGCAGAAGTTCACATTACGGTCATTGACACCACAGCTACGCCGACCACTGTTCCAACTGCAACGCCAACAAGTACACCGATATTCACGCTGACTCCGGTCGCTCCGCCGACTCTTACCCTGACAAAAAACGCTTTCTGCCGTAAAGGACCAGATACAGATTTCCCAGATGTGACCGCCATCCCTGCCGGTGATACTGTCAACATCGAAGGCATCAGCGAAGACAACCAGTGGTACTTCGTGTTTTGGGAAAAGTTCGATACGCGGTGTTGGGTAAACGCAGAGACCGGTGATGTAAGCGGAGACCTCTCCAGCGTGGAAGCGCTTGCGGCACCCACTCTGTCCCCGCCAACCGGCATTCCACCGACAGTTCCAGCCTGTACCCTGACATGCCCAGCCGGCTGCCAGCCGAATTCAACTTGCACGGCTTGCCAGGCAATCAGCGGCGGGGCTTGCAAACCATAGCAATGATACTCTGTCGTATGGGCACAGCAGGAATATCTTCGAATCAAACACGGAAGATCTGCAAAATTGGAAGATGTTCATCGAGGATGCAATCAAAAGAAGCAAAAACGGAAAGTAGGGGCGACCCGACAGGGTTCAACCGAATCCTTGTTTTATAAGAGAGGGTCGCCCTTACGCAAGTGGAGGAAACCATGTTGGAATTCTTTTCAGTCGAATATACAGATACGCAACTTCAATTCTTCGGCGCGAAGCACTTGAGCGTGATCGGCGTCTTCGCCCTGTTCTGGCTTTCTTTTGTGTACTTCCGTAAGGTATGGAGCGAGAAGGACAAAAAGTCCTTTCGGATCGGTCTTGCGATCTTCCTCGCTGTGAATGAAATCGGGCTCCATATCTGGTCGCTGTATTGGGGCGTTTGGAATATTCAGAGCATGCTTCCGCTGCATTTGTGCAGTGTGATGGTGTGGGTGACGGTATACACCGCCCTGACAAGCAATCGCAGCTTATATGACTTCATTTACTTTCTGGGTATTGGCGGCGCGCTGCAAGCGTTTCTCACCCCGGCAGATGGGGCAATGTACGATATTCCGCATTACCGTATCATGCAATCCCTTATCGCCCACGGATTGCTCATCACCATCCCCATCTACATGACCGTGATGGAAGACTTCCGCCCGACATTGAGTTCGTTCAAGCGCATCTTCATTTGGACGAACGTCTACATGGTGATTATTTTCTTCGTCAATCGCGCCATTGGCAGTAATTATCTTTTCATTGCACAGAAGCCGCCGTCTCCCACCCTGATGGACGCGCTCTCGCCGTGGCCCTGGTACATCCCTGAATTGGAAGTGGTGGCATTCGTCATGTTGTTTATGCTGTATATTCCCTTCTTCATCAAAGACCGATTCGCAAAATCTGCACCGGTCAAATCTGCTTAATCAAGAAATGAGAGTATCAACAAATAAATTCCGATTTTTCATAGCCCTCATTGTTATCTTGTCAGCGTCGATAGCTTGCAGACGAAGCGCAAATGAAGCAGGTGGCGAGAGCATGCGCACCTTGAATCACGACAACATCGAACGGAGCTATATCCTTTACACGCCCGCAAACCTCGATGTCTCCTCCAGCGTGCCGGTCGTATTCGTCTTTCATGGCGGAGGCGGGAACGCTGAAAATGCCATGCGCATGAGCGGCATGAACGAGATCGCTGATCAGCAGGGCTTTCTAGTCGTTTACCCAAATGGGACCAGCCGCTTCGAGGATAAACTCTTCACCTGGAACGGCGGTGACTGTTGTGGCTTTGCCCAGGAAAACCAGATGGATGATGTGGGGTTCGTCCGCGCGATTATTGGTGACTTGCAAACCGTCACAAATATCGACCCAAAGCGAGTCTACGCAAGCGGCATGTCGAACGGTGGGATCATGTCTTACCGGCTGGCATGTGAAGCGGCGGATATTTTTGCAGCCATCACTTCCGTCTCGGGCACGTTGAACGTTTCACCTTGCAACCCCACCGAAAATATTTCAGTCATGCATTTTCACGGGACGGACGACCAGCACATTCCCTACAACGGCGGCGTTGGATCGGAGTCTCTCGTAGACATAAACTTTGTCTCGGTTCAGAGCACGGTCGATTTTTGGGTGGCGTTTAATGGCTGTAGCTCTCAGCCACAGACCAACTCCTTTGAGGATGTTCAGCACCAAGTCTGGGACCGATGCGCGGGTTCGTCATCCGTAGAGTTGTATACCATCATCGGCGGGAAACATGCCTGGCCCGGCAGCGAAGGTTCCGGCTGGGCAGGTGGCGATGAACCCACTCAGTCCATATCCGCTTCGCAATTGATCTGGGAGTTTTTCGAGGCGCATCCCAAACCATAGATTCAAGTGCTCCTTGCGCCGAGGACGGCGCAAGGCTTCCTCGGAAAATCGCCGCCGAGGACGGCGGCGCGAGCGGGATTATGT
>JACPVC010000180.1 GCA_016191955.1 Chloroflexota bacterium | reverse complement strand
CAAACCCGCCTTCGCGCTCAGCCACCTGATACGTTCTACTTAACTGTTGAACATGAATGGTAGGGGCCATATTACAATCTCTCCTCGGGGAAGAGATTTTATCATTATTAGAACAAAAGTGCTAGACTAATTCTTGGTGCAAAAGTGCTCCCTGCGCCGGGGACGGCGGCTTTGAGCCTTTTTTCTAACAAACTTTGAGCGCTCTCGAAGGGATGTCATAACAAAGTCGGCTATGACACCCCTTCGGGGTTGTGATGTTTCAACGGTCTATCGTCCATTGTCTATCGTCCGTCCTATGTCACTGCCAGCTTCTGCTTTGGATATTTCTCGTAGCGCTTCTCTTCCACCACGCGGCGGATACGGTCGAAGCCTTCCCATACATCAGTGAACGAAAGATATAACGGTGCGAATCCCAAGCGGAGATTATCAGGCGCACGGAAATCTGGGATGACGTTCATCTCTTCGATGAGGGCGCGGTTGATGCGGTAACCTTCGGGGTGACGAATGGAAATATGCGAGCCGCGTATGGCAGAGTCCACTGGGGAGCCGAAGGAAAAGCCGAAGGGGACGAGCCAAGTCTCAGTTAAGAAAGAGGCGAAGTTTGTCATCAAGATGGATTTTTCGCGGAGCGCATCCATGCCTGCTTGGAGGAGCGGCTCGAGGGCGGCCTCCATGGTGAGGAGAGAGATCATGGGTTGTGTGCCGACTAAAAATCGTTGCGCGCCGGGGGCGGGGGTGTAATCGAGGTCGAAGTCAAAGGGATTTTTTTGACCCCACCAACCCCAGATGGGAGAGGAAAGTTTTTCCTGGATGTTTTTGTTGACGTATAAGAATGCGGGCGCGCCGGGACCGCCGTTGAGATATTTGTAGGTGCAGCCGATGGCGAAGTCTGCGTTGCAATCGTCGAGGTGGACGTGGACGGAGCCGACGGAGTGAGATAAATCCCAGAGAACGAGCGCGCCTTTTTTGTGGGCGAGTTCGGTGATACGCTGCATGTCATACATGTAACCGCTTTTGAAGACGACATGCGAGAGTGTAACGAGCGCGGTATTTTCGTTGATGGCAGCCTCGAGCGCGTCGATATCAGGTGTGATGTCGTTGTCAGTTGCGCCGATGCGGGTGATTTCGTGATTGCCCTCACCCCTAGCCCCTCTCCCAAAAGGAGAGGGGGATAAAAGGTTTGTAATGCCTTGCAGGATATAAAGATCAGATGGAAAGTTGAATGTGTCGGTGATGATTCTCTTTTTTTGCGGTTGCAGCATGAGTGCGGAGGTGGCGAGTTTGAAAAGGTTGACCGAAACCGTATCACCGACGAGAGTCTGGCCGGGAGCCGCACCGATGAGCGAGCCGATCTTATCGCCCACGCGAGAGGGAGCCTCCCACCAGCCTTTATTCCAGCCGCGGATTAAATCTTTGCCCCATTGTTCATCCACGATCTGACGGGATTTTTCCTGCGCGGCTTTGGGCATGGCGCCGAGCGAGTTGCCGTCGAAGTAGACCAGGCTTGGGTCAGAGATGACAAACGCCTCCCGGAAGGAGGCGAGTTTATCCTGTGAGTCGAGTTGGAGGGCGAAATCGCGGGAGGTGGAAAAGGTTGTCATGCACCTATTTTACCTGCTCCGCAGATAAAAATTTGAAGGGATAAGAGGTGTAATACACAGCCCAGCTTTCGCCTTCTTTGATGATCTCCTGCAAGTCTTTGTGGACTTCAAACTTTTTCTCGCCCAGCGAAAGATGGAGTACGCGGACATCTTCGTACCTGCGCACACTACTGCCCGGCGTGCGGGCGCGTTTTGTACCCCATGAATAATTAACCTTACCTTCTGCTCGCTTGACGGTCAGGTCCGCTTTTTTGCTGGCGCGGGCCATATAAATAACAAAGGCTGCCCCAAACGCCAAAACGACACCGCCAACAGATAGGAAACCTAACCCGCCCACGGCAGTCAATGGAAGGATCTCGGTTATCTCGGAGAAGTCGCCGCCATTGAGCAGCATGGGCAGAATCATTCTAGGTCCCATAATCAGCAAGGGCAGGCAGCAAAACACGATCGGCAATGCCATGCCCACTCCAATAAATACGTTCTTTTGGCCCTTGTGTTCGCCGGTCAGATATTTCTTCTGCTTCTCCGTGAGTTGACCAAGGCGGTTCGCGCCAAGATCGGTATCGTCAAATTTCCAGAATTGTTCGATAGTTTCAGGCATGTGTTATTTTTCCTTTGAGATAAATTCACAAGACAGGATGTCTTTTGTATCTTTGGTGTAATAGAAGGCATAAACATCGCCTTCCTCGATGAGGTTGAGTAATTCCTCGTCCACATCTTCGAAGGCGATCTTCCCCACACGTAATTCGTATTCCTGCACGGTTCGATAGCGCGGACCCGAGCTCGATGTGTTTGAAACCCGTTTCTCCACCTTCACAAAATTAACTTTCCCTTCCGCCTTTTGTACGGAATGATCGTTCTTACTACCTGCGATTTTGAGAGCGCCATAGGCAAATCCGCCGCAAATGAACCAGACCACGCACAAAGCCGGAGTCATACCAGCCAGATCCTGCCAGTTCAACTTGCGAGCTTCGTTGAGCAGGAGAAGGGTAATCCCAAAAGCGAGCAAGAGCAGGAATACCCCAGCCCATTTGAATATCTGGCTGACGCCACGTTCGGTTTCCAGCAGCCTGGCTTCCTGTGTTTTTGTGAGCCTGCTCGCGCGGTTGGCGGTTAGGTCGGCTTCATTAAAGTTGAAAAAATTATGCAAATTAGGTTCAGACATGCGTCTCTCTCCTGACAAAGTAACAGATGACATCGCAAGGCAACTGTCATCTGTTTCAGATAAACCCATTATAAGTACTTCACGAAATGGTTTTGCAGTGGCGGCTTTAGTCGCTTTTTAGCCGAACGACCAAAGACTCCACTGCCACAAAAATACAAATCTTTAACGCAAAGACGCTGGGACGCAAAGAAAAACAAAAAAATGGCGCAAAAATGCAACTTTCACCCCAAGAACGCGAAAAGTGAGTTGTCTTTCTAAATTCTTGGCGACTTTGCGCCTTCGCGTTAAAAAATCAACCTCCTGCACGTGTCCTTACCAAAGCCTTCACCACGTTTTCGTGATCTACTGATTATAGATTGGAATGTTGCAGAGATGTCTCCCCCTAAAGTCATAAAATCTGAATCCCACTTTTGGGTGACTCCCTAATGTAGGGGGCGACCCTACGGGAAAATAAAAGAGGCGGATTTGAAATCCGCCTCCGAAATTATTCTTCTTTTCTCAGCGCCGGGAACAAGAGCACATCACGAATGGAGTGTTTGTCCGTAAACACCATCGCGAGACGGTCCACGCCCATGCCGAAGCCGCCGTTGGGGGGCATGCCATAGCGCATGGCACGCAGATAGTCCTCATCGAGCGGGTGCTTCTCTTCGTCGTCGGCTTCGTAGTCGCGTCCCATTTCGAGGAAGCGCTGTTCCTGATCGAGCGGATCATTAAGTTCGGTGAAGGCATTGCACAACTCGAAGCCTGCCACATACCCTTCAAAACGTTCCACTGTGAGCGGGTCACCAGGCATGGACTTTGCCAGCGGCGAAATATCGCGCGGGTAGTTATATAGGAAGGTCGGCTGGATGAGAGTCGGCTCAAGATATTCGCTCAACAGGAAATCAACCAACTTTCCGCGAGTGGACTTCGGATCAGGCGCCGCCTTGGGATGTTTCTCCATAATAGCTTTTAGCAACGCCTCAGCCGTTTTGTGCTCGGCGATGTCGATGCCGCTGGTTTCAAGGATGCCCTGACGCATCTCCACACGCTTCCATGGCGGCTTGAATTCCAGTTCGTGCTCGCCGAATTTGACCTTGGTGGATCCGGTCACTTGTTCAGCGGCATAAGAGACCATCTGCTCGGTGAGTTCCATCACCTGTAAATAGTCGGCGTATGCCCAGTAGAATTCCAACTGCGTGAATTCGGGGTTGTGCTTGAACGACACGCCTTCATTGCGGAAGTCGCGCCCGATTTCGTAGACGCGCTCCAAGTTGCCCACGAGCAGACGTTTGAGATACAACTCGAAGGAAATACGCAGGTACATATCCTGAGCAAGCTCGTTGTGATGCGTCGTAAACGGACGCGCCGCCGCGCCGCCATACAACGGCTGGAGGATCGGCGTTTCCACTTCGAGGAAGTCGTGGTCATCGAGAAAAGTCCGCAGGGATTTGATGAGTTTAGCCCGTTTGCGAAAAGTATCGCGGACATCGGGGTTAACCGCCAAGTCCGCGTAACGTTGACGGGCGCGCAGTTCGACATCGTCCAAAGAAGCATAACGGACAACCGTGCCGTCTTCCTGGGTCACATCCTTGTCGGCGGGGAGAGGCGAAATGGATTTAGCAAGCAGCTTGAAGTCCAGGACCTGAAGCGACGCCTCGCCGGCTTTGGTGCGCATCATGGTGCCAGTCGCTTCGACAAAGTCACCGAGATCGAACATCTTATTGAAGAAGGCGAGGCGCTCCTCCCCTACTTCGTTCACACGCAGGAATAGCTGCATTTTGCCGTCACCATCTTCGATGTGTGCAAAGCACAACTTGCCTTTGGGGCGCATCGAGCGGATACGTCCGGCAAGCGTAACTTTTACTTCTTGGGTCTCGTCCTTCTCGAATTCGGCGATTGCCTGCGCGCTGGTATGAGACCGCTTGGCGCGTGTGGGGTACGGCTCCACGCCTTCTGCGCGGAGTTCTTCCACTTTCTGCAAACGGATTTTTTCAAGGGAGTTGTATTCTGCCATGAGTATCTTCCTGAATTGATTGTAGGGCGGGTTTTCAACCTGCCACACATCTTAGTTTTCAAACCGTCAGGCTAGAAGCCTGACCTACTTAATAACTGATGTTACACAATATCTACTTTCCTGCATCACTTGCCCTTCGACTGCGCTCCTCGACGTTCACTCGTCGCTCCGCTCAGGGCGGCTGCCGCGCTGAGCGGAGAGCGGGTGCTCCTCCCGCTCGTAGTCGAAGCGTAAGTGCGTAACATCAGTTAATAATTGATATAAAAAAGCCCCGCATCCAAATACATGGACGCGGGGCAACGAGGCGCGTCCTATTTAGGCAACCTTGAGGATCTTAACATTGTAGGTACCGCCGGGGGTTTCCACTTTCACAGTATCGCCCACTTTGTGCCCAAGAATGGCTTTGCCAATGGGAGATTCGTTCGAGATTTTCCCTTCGCGCGGATTGGCTTCTGCCGCACCCACGATGATGAAAGTTTCGGCTTCGTAGTTACCTTCTTTGATGGTCACCTTCGAGCCGACCTGAATGGTATCGTGTTTTTTGCCTTTGCCATTGTCCTCGATGATTTGTGCGGTGGCAAGCAATAGGTCCAGTTCTTGAATGCGCCCCTCCACAAAAGCCTGTTCGTTCTTGGCGGCTTCGTACTCGGCATTTTCGATCAGCTCGCCGCCTTCCATGGCTTCATGCAGGCGCTCGGCAACCTCCTGGCGCTTTGTCGTGCGCAGGTGCTCGAGCTCGTCCTGGAGCTTGTCATAACCCTCTTTGGTAAGGAAATTGGTTGGCATTGTTTTGTCCTGCTAAATGAATTTTGCATCCCTTACCGAGATGCAATGATTAAAATTTTCCGGTGCTCTCAACCGGAAAATCGCGCATACTATATCATGATTTATGGCGGCTTTCAAGCCCCCAAAAGGAGGACAAAATTTGTCTAGTTAATGCCCCAAAAGGGGAGACCTTCATTTTCGGAGCAATACTGATTGATTTGGCTCCGCACCGCGCGTGGACTTTTGAACAACGAAGAAAGCTGGGATTTGTACTCCAAAACCGCCTCTTTCCACGACTTGAGGCCTGCCCTGCTCACCCGTTCGACCTTTTTCTTCATCCCAACCGTGTGCGGTTTAAGCTGCTTCTGGGTGTTGAAATAATATGGAATATCCGCTACATAATGAAGGGGGTGTCCCAGCAATTCTGCCGCGCGGCGTACGATGACATGGTCCACGTGTTTGCCAATGCCGAGTTGGCATACCAGCTTATCGTCCGGTTTGAGGCGGGCGGAGATGGCTTTGGCGATCTGAGCGGGCAAGTCCGCTTCGCCGGGTTGAGGATCGGTAAAAATGTTGAAGTACAGCCAGTTGCCTTTTTTGTCCCTGCGGTAGATACAATCCAAAAAATCGAAGTGCCGCACTTTTGCGCCGAGGATGGCCGCCGCTTTTTTATCTTCAATACGGCGCATGCTCACCACCTGGCGCGCAGAAGGCATTCCCCATTGAAGGTGAAGGAAACGGGCGTAGACCGAGAGTTCCCTGGTGGGCGGATAACCGCATAAGATCGTCCAAATTTCAACCGGGTTGCTCGCCTGGGTTTGGTCGTAGATCCAGCCCCCGGCGGAGAGTGCGGCGTCGTCAAGATGAGGTGAAATATATATCCAACGCATGGTATGATATTTTTACCATAGAATAGCAATGGAACTTATGCGCCCCTTCCTTTACACTTGACCGAAGTGAGGTCTTATGCAGGATAGACGTAAACAGGAACGGAAAAATCTGGTTGCATACACGCAGGTCTTCGACCTGTATGGCGGGAATCTGCTTGGGTACCTCGGTGATCTGACCGTTTCCGGTGCGATGATTATCAGTGAAAAGCCCATGAAGCCGGACATCGAAATCACACTTGCCATTGAACTGCCCGAACTGCCCGGCATCAGAGCCACACGCATGAGTCTGATGGCACGGGTGGCGTGGTGCCATCAAGACCTCAGCCCGCAATACTTCAATGTCGGCTTTGAGTTCAAGGAAGTCTCACCGGACCAAAAGAAATTGATCGAAACCATCATCGAGAATTACCAATTCCGGCGCGATGTGCCGAAATATCCCGCCAGGGGTGTCCCGCCGAAGCAGTGATATATGGATCAGCTCAAGATGACAGTCTGAAAAAGGCTGTCATCTTTTTATGTTACGAGTATCGCACAATCTGATGATGGAGAATGCCCCTTATGTCCGCAAACTGTGGCAAAGACTTTACTTAATCACAGAACAAGCGATAAACTCTGTCCATGCCAGCCGCGAAGACCCTGTACTTCACCGCTCCCAAACAAGTGGAAGTTCGTGATATTCCTCTTCCCGCGCTCAAAGATGATGAAGTGCTGGTAGAGACGATCTGCTCCGCCATCAGCGCCGGGACGGAGATGCTGGTCTACCGCGGACAGCTCCCACAGTTGCAAGATGCGCATGATGCGGTCAGCAGTGAGTTGAAGTATCCGCTGGCGTATGGGTATGCGTGTGTGGGGATAGTGCGGGAAACAGGTAAACAAGTAGACAAGTCCTGGCTTGGCAAGTCGGTTTTTGCATTTCAGCCTCACTCGTCATTCTTCATCGCTCATCCTTCATCCTTAATTTCCATTCCCAATTCCCTCAAGCCTGAAAACGCCTGCTTCTTTCCGAACATGGAAACGGCTGTAAATCTTGTGCAAGATGGCGCTCCGATTTTAGGCGAGCGCGTTCTGGTGTTGGGTCAGGGTGTGGTGGGGTTGTTGACGGCATCATTGTTATCAGAGTTCCCGCTTGAAAATTTGACGGTTATGGATTCGATTGAGTTGCGAAGGAAGGCGTTGAAAGTCGCAGGTCGAAAGTCGAAGGTCGATAAGCTTGCGCCCGATGACCTTCGACTTTCGACTTTGGACTCATTTGACCTTGTCTTCGAACTCACCGGCTCCCCCTCAGCCCTGAATACCGCCATTGAACACACCGCCTTCAGCGGACGGATCGTCATTGGCTCGTGGTATGGGCAAAAGCGTGCAGAAATCGACCTGGGTGGTTCCTTTCATCGTTCACGTATTAAACTCATCTCTTCGCAGGTCAGTAGCATCTCGCCAGAACTAAGCGGACGTTGGGATAAGTCTCGTCGCTTTGAGGTGGCATGGCAGGCGTTGGAGCGCATCCAGCCACAGAAATGGATCACACATCGCTTTTCGTTAAACGATGCGGCAAAGGCGTATCGACTGCTGGATGAAAATCCGGGAGAGACAATACAAGTTGTATTTGATTACACGGGTGCGTCGCACCAGAATCTATGAGAAGAATCCCACCCGTAAACTTATCTCATTTACCGGAAAAAACTCAACCGTCTGGTGCGACGCACTCAAGGCGGATAAAGATATTATGAAATTTCATCGTTACATCCTCGAAGATTGCCATACTGTCACAGGCATCGTCATCATCATTGACGTGTTACGCGCGTTCTCCACTGCCGCCTATGCCTTCTCACGCGGCGCAAAGGAGATTCGACTGGTCAGCAGTGTGGATGAAGCGCTGAAATTGAAATCACAAATCCAAAATTCCAAAGCCATTGGTGAAGTAGGCGGACTCCCGCCTGAGGGCTTTGACTTCGGTAACTCCCCCACCCGTATCCTCGAAGAGGACTTGACCAGCATCACTCTCATCCAACGCACTGGTGCAGGGACGCAAGGTGCTATCCGCGTGGTCAATGCCGATGTGATGTTGGCAACCAGTTTTGTCGTTGCCCAGGCGACGATGGATTATGCCTTGAAGATGAAGCCAACCGTAATCTCCTTCGTCATCACCGGCGGAATGGAGAATGATGAAGATGTGGCTTGTGCCGACTTTTTAGAAAAAAGATTCATTGGTCAAGAAACTGACGAACAGACTTTCATCAAACGAGTCTATGCTTCACGGGATGCGCTGGAACATTTGGAAGAGCACCCTCAATTCCCATATTCCGACCTGGATTATTGTTCTCGCATCGATGCCTTTAATTTTGCCTTGCCTATCGAACGCAAAGATGGCTTTTTAATTATGCAGGCAGTCAAGCCCTAAACCTGACGCCTGACACTTGAAACAGGAGAACTGAATGTATTCACTTGGCGTAAGACGGGAGTTCATTGCGCGTCATTTCTTGACCGGCGGGGATTGGGGACCAGAGAATTTTCCCAACTCACATCACTACATCCTTGAATTGCAACTCGAAGGCAGCGAACTTGACCAGCACGGCTATCTCGTAGACATAGTCGATGTGGAAAAGAATCTTGATGAGGTGGTCGGCTATTACAAAGAGCAGATGCTGAACGACAAGCCGGAATTCGCCGGGCTGAACCCGTCTATTGAGCATTTTTCACGCATTCTTGCCACTACGTTGAATAAAAGAATCAAGGCGAAGAATATTACCGGCTTGAAGGTGGTGTTGTGGGAACATGCGGAGGCGTGGGCGGCATACTCGGTTGAGGGTCGAAAGTCAAACGACTAGCCTCACCTTCGACTTTTGACCTTTGACAACTCCTTCAATGAAACTAGGTCTCCTCATCTACGGCTCGCTCGACACCCTCAGCGGCGGATACATGTACGACCGCATGTTAGTGGATTATCTTCGCGCACAGGGCGATACTGTGGAAATCATTTCTCTCCCCTGGCGAAATTATGCCGCACACCTGACGGATAATTTCACCTTCAAACTTCCGCCCAATTTGGATATTTTGATTCAAGATGAATTGAATCACCCATCCTTGATATTCGCGAACAGGCATCCACATCCCTACCCGATTATCAGCCTGGTCCATCACTTGCGCTGTTCCGAACTCCGCCCGAAATGGCAGAACGATTTTTATCGCATGATCGAAAAGAAATATCTGGCAAGCGTGGACGGCTTTATTTTCAATTCAGAGACAACAAAGGCGGTGGTGAATAGGATAATAGGGAACAGTAAACCCGAAGTTATAGCGTTCCCGCCCACAGACCGATTTGGGGAGGCGATTTCCGAAAGTGAGATCGAAGAAAAAGTTAAGAAGAAAGAATTAAGAATATTATTTCTTGGAAATGTGATTAACCGCAAAGGTTTATTTACGCTACTTGAAGCTGTCAAAAGTCTAAGGTCCCAAGTCGTTGTAGATGTTGTTGGTTCGCTAACATCAGAGCCCGAGTACGCCAAAGCCATCCAAACCTTCATCGCTGAAAATCATCTTTCCTCTTTCGTCTTTCTTCATGGTTCTCTCAATAATCAACCTCTTATTGACAAACTCAAATCTGCCCATGTGCTCGTCGTGCCGTCCAGCTATGAAGGCTTCGGCATCGTCTACCTCGAAGGGATGGGCTTCGGTCTGCCCGCAATTGGCACGACGCTTGGCGCGGCGAGTGAAGTCATCAAGGATGGAATCACAGGATTCCTCATCCAGCCGGGAGATGCTCAGGGTCTGGCAGACAAGCTCAAAGTCCTGAACGAGAAGCGAGATCTGCTTCTGCAGATGGGCCTCGCAGCGCGGAATCATTATCAGCGTCAGCCCAAATGGAATCAGACGGCGAGTCAGATCCGTGAATTTCTGCGTTCATTTTTACACGCTCCAGGCGGCTAGAGCAATAGCCCCAATAGAGCCTAAAGTCATAGAAACTCCGAAGGACAAAACTCCGTATAATGAATACGATGATTTATACCTACGAGATCAACGGCATGCCCGTCCAAACGGGCGACATCATTTGCACCATGAACGGCAAGCCCGATATTCTGCCGGGTGAGTTTTGGCGTTTGGTCGGTCGCCTCGTGCCGGGTGACGTAGACCACGTCGCCATCTATCTCGGACCGGACGGGCGTTGTGCCGAAGCAGGAGCACGCGGTGTCATCACCTTCGATGCGCCAAACGGCGAATGGGATACCGAACGTATGGCGCGCCAACGCGGCTTGTTGTTCGACACGTTCTACGGAGTCGTTTCGCCGTTGGATATGCTTGGCTTTTCAGATGAAGATGAAGTTCACATGCGTACTTCAGTGGCGCAATATGTGCTCACACAAGTTGGCAAGTCGTATAACCTCAACTTCCTCAACCCTGAAACCGAAGAAGCTTTTTATTGCAGCCAGCTTATTTACAAAGCTTATCAAACCATCGGCATTAACTTGAATACTGGGCTTGCGATAGAACAATTGCCCGGCACGAACCAGATCGTGTACCCGCAGGAAATTTGGGAGGGCTTCTCCCATCGGCAATCGAATTTGAATATCGCTACAGCGCCAGCATAAATCTTCCCGTCAATGGGGAGATTTTTTTCGGGTATAGTTGCACGCTATGAAACGTATCACTGGGATATTGCTCATCGCCATCTCCGCCGCTTCGTTTGGGACGCTTGCCATCTTCGGGCGATTCGCCTACGCCGAAGGCATGGACACCTTCACTGTCCTCTTTCTGCGTTTTGGACTTTCCGCCGCTTTCATGACCCTGATCCTGATTCTACGCAAGGAGCCTTTCCCACGCGGACGGGTTCTCTTCCAACTCATCGGCATGGGCGGATTAGGCTATGGCGCTCAATCTTTTCTGTATATGACCGCCATCAAATACGCTTCGGCAGGCTTGGTGGCATTGCTTTTGTATCTTTATCCCTTCTTCGTCGCCATCCTCTCGATCATCTTTCTGAACGAAAAACTGACCCGCGTCAAAGCTATCGCGCTTCTACTTGCCTTGGTCGGCACTGCCCTCACTGTGGGACCTGTCAGCGGACAACTGATTGGTGCTGCAATGGCGATTACCGCCGCGCTGGTCTATTCGATTTACATCATCGTCGGCTCGAACGTGATGCGGCATGTTTCTGCGTTTCAATCATCCGCCGTCATCTTTGCCTCGGCAGGAGCCGTGTATGGCACACTGACCTTCGCCAACGGAGCAAACTTCCCGCAAACAAACTTTGGCTGGCTCGTCATCCTTGGCATTGTTCTTCTTTCGACGGTCATTCCTGTCGCTACTTTCCTCGCTGGGCTTGAACGGGTAGGTCCCACCAATGCGGCGATGCTCTCAACCATTGAACCCATCGTTACCGTGTTGCTGGCAACCTGGCTATTCGGTGACAAGCTCCTTCCCATTGTCCTTGTCGGTGGTGTGTTAATCCTCATTGCCGTTGTGCTTTTGACACGCGCCGAAATGCAGTCAAAAGACATATAGGGGATATAATGATTTCAAAGGTAAATAATCAGGTGCCTCTACTTTGAACGTGACGGTCACCTAAAAAAGGATTTTATGAACTTCAAACAATTCAATCTCGACCCCCGCCTGACGCAGGGGATCACCAAGGCGGGCTATGACACGCCCACCCCTATTCAAGAAGCTGCCATCCCCGCCGCCCTGCGCGGACGTGACATCATCGGTACAGCACAGACAGGCACCGGTAAAACCGCTGCATTCGTCCTACCCATTTTGAACAGACTACTCGACGGTCAACGTAATGTGCCGCGCGCACTCATCGTGACGCCGACGCGCGAACTTGCCGAACAGATCCACGATGTGATCAAAGTGCTGTCAGCGGGAACAAAGCTCAAGAGCGTAACCATTTACGGCGGAGTCGGAGCGCACCCACAGGTACAAGCATTGCGCAGCGGCGCGGAGATCATCGTTGCTTGCCCGGGTCGTCTGCTGGACCTCATCGCGCAGGGTCATGCAAAGATGGCGAATATCGAAATCCTGGTGCTCGACGAAGCCGACAGAATGTTCGACATGGGCTTCCTGCCCGATGTGCGCCGCATTGTGAAAGCTGTGCCGGAAAAACGACAGACGATGATGTTCTCCGCCACCTTCCCGTCTGATGTGGAACTGCTCGCAAAGCAGGCGTTGAAAGAACCGCAAAAGATCGCGATGGGAATCATCAAACCCGCGCATACCGTCGCACATGCCTTGTATCCCGTCCCGCAGCATTTGAAGACCACGCTTCTGCTTGAACTGCTCAAACGCACCGACACGAATTCCGTGCTGGTCTTCACGCGCACCAAACATCGCGCGCATCGCGTTGCCCAACAGATCGAACGCGCCGGGTTTAAAGTGACCAGCCTGCATGGGGATCGTTCACAAGGTCAACGGCAGGCAGCGCTGAAAGGCTTCAAAAGCGGGCATCACGACATCATGGTCGCCACTGACATCGCCGCACGCGGGTTGGATATTGAAACCATCTCGCACGTCATCAACTATGACATGCCCGACACCGCCGACGCCTACATCCACCGTATCGGTCGTACGGGTCGCGCGCAACGCACCGGCGACGCCTTCACGCTGGTGACCGACGAAGATAAGGATATGATCCGCACGCTCGAGCGCATTATGGGACAACCCCTCAAACGTGAGACGCTCGAAGATTTTGATTACACGCGTCCCGCCCCGCCGCGTTCTGAATCTGGCGGAAGAGGCCGCGGCGCCCCCCGTGATGGACACCGTCCACCCAAGCCGGCACCAACTCCGAAAAGTTATGGCAGAAACAGGTTGGCGCCGAAAAAGAAATAAAGAATCAAAAGGAGTCCCGCGAAATCGCGGGACTCCTTTTGTACTGATTATCCTTATTTCTTGGGCATTGCAGAAATCAACGCACGCAAAGCATTATTGACTTGCTCTGGTGTAGCAAAGACCTTCGCAACATCAGGGTCAATCACCACTACAAGTGGTCCATTTTTCATACGACGGACAAAACGGTTCGGCTTCGCTTTGCTGTAATCAAAACGATATTCTTTTGCCATTTCAGCAGTTTTACGAGGTTTTGTAGCGGGCACTTTTTTCATAGTCTTTTATCTCATCTTTCGTTGCGCGAGTCCTATGAAAACTTCATAAAATAAGTATAGCATGCCTGCCTGAATCAAAAGAGCCCCGCGAAATCGCGGGACTCTTTTTTTTGTCTACTTAGCTCAGAACAGTAACGTTGCTGGCTTGGGGACCCTTCGGTCCCTTTTCGACAGTGAATTCGACCTTCTGGCCTTCCTGCAGGTTACGGTAACCGTCACCCTGGATGGCGGAGAAGTGGACGAAGACGTCCGCTCCACCTTCGCGAGCGATGAAGCCGAAGCCCTTGTCGCCGTTGAACCACTTCACTGTTCCAATAATTCGTTCAGACATGTTTTGCCTCCTATGGCAATTTGAAATTTGTAGGTAAATCTGTTTGTTCCATCGGAGGTCAAAACAAAACAGCCCACAGTCAAACTGTGAGCTGTTGATGTTCTTCAAACCAACGTAACTACCGTTTTCCTATCTAGCTTCAACAATAACACACAGGCTGGCAAGAGTCAATCAAAAACGGGCACCAATTTCAGAAAGGGCAATGTCTGCTCCAGTCGCCGTCCTTGGCGGCGTCTTCCAGGCACGCCCTGCGCCGGGAACAAAGTAAAGACTACATTCTTGCACCATACCTACTCGCCCCCTTGTGTCTGTCGGTCAGAATCCGATGCTATAATCTTATTATGAACTTTTTGATAACCGGAGCCGCGGGATTCCTCGGCTCTTCGCTTGCCAACCATCTCGCCCGCGAGGGACATCAAGTACGCGGCTTGGACGATCTTTCCACTGGCGACCCTAAAGTACTGGCTCCCGATGTCCATTTCACACGCGGGGATGTGAGCGACCGCCCCAAACTGTGGACTCTCCTTCAAGATGTGGATGTGGTCTACCATCTCGCGGCTCGTGTCTCTGTCCAGGAGTCGATCCTGTACCCACGCGACTACAACACTGTCAACGTCGGCGGGACGGTGGCGCTAATGGAAGCCATGCGCGATGTCGGCGTGAAGCGTGTTGTGCTTGCCTCCTCTGGCGCAGTCTATGGCGATATGAATGATGGTAGCTTGAAAGAAACAGACATTCCCAGTCCGCGCTCGCCGTATGCAGTCTCAAAAATCTCGGCAGAGTATTACGTCCGCACGATTGGCAGTTTATGGAATATTGAAACCGTCAGCTTGCGGATTTTCAACGCCTACGGACCGAGTCAACACCTGCCGCCGTCTCATCCTCCCGTTGTCCCCCACTACCTGCGGCAGGCGCTTCGCGGCGGGACCCTGGTTGCGCACAGCGACGGCAGCCAGACCCGCGATTATATCTATGTCGATGATGTGGTCAGCGCAATGGTCGCCGCCTCCACCGCCCCCAACATCAACGGACAGGTGATCAACGTCGGCTCGGGCGTGGAAACGTCCATCAAGGAATTGATTCGAATTGTTTTGGATGTGACCAATAGCAAGGCAAACGTGGTTTATAACAATCAAACCTCCGGCGGCGTCTCACGCATGAAAGCGGATTTGACCGTGGCGAAAGAAAAATTGCGCTTTACTCCATCGATCCAACTCGAAGAAGGGTTGAGACTTACGCTTCAACGAGATACTAGGTTTAAATAATTTTCACCACAGAGAGCACGGAGAGCACAGAGTTTTTTGAGGCTTGAGTTCAAAAAAATGAGACCGGCCAAAAGTATGGAGGAAAAAATGAAGCAATTGAGCATGGATGAATTAAACAAAATCACTGAAGCCATTATTGGGGCAGCAATCGAGGTCCATAGACATTTGGGACCAGGTTTACTTGAATCTGCTTACCGCGAGTGTTTACGATATGAATTGCTTCAAAAGGGGTTTGAAGCACTACAGGAAGTGCCTTTCCCACTACAATACAAGGATGTTCAACTGGATTGTGGCTACAGGCTTGACCTGCTTGTAAATGATGCCGTCATTGTTGAGATAAAATCTGTGGAAAGTTTGGCAGGTATTCATGAGGCTCAATTACTATCGTATTTGAAAATTTCTGGCGGCAAAATAGGTTTATTGTTAAACTTCAATGTGAAGATGCTCAAACATGGCGGCATCAAAAGACTTGCCAACTAAATCTTTAAACTCTGTGCCCTCTGTGATCTCCGTGGTTAATGCTTTTCCCCTCCCCCGCAGATTTTATAACCGCCCCACGCTGACCGTCGCCCGAGAATTGCTCGGCGCACGCTTGGTTCGGATTCTGGATGGCGTGAAATTGGTGGGCTTGATCTCTGAAACCGAAGCGTATTTCGGACTTGATGATCTCGCCAGCCACGCCAAAGCTGGGCGGACGATCCGCACTGACCCGATGTTTGGGCAGCCAGGTCATGCCTATGTCTATTTCACCTATGGCAATCATTGGATGTTGAATGCCGTCACCGAGAAGGAAGGTTTTCCAGCGGCAGTGTTGATTCGCGCGATACAGCCCATCGAAGGCGTGGATGTGATGATGAAACATCGTCAGGGGCGAGACACATTGGGTCCGGGGAAACTGACGCAGGCGCTGGGAATCAGCAAGAGCGAGAACTATGCCGATTTAACGGAATCAGGCTCAAGTCTATGGATCGAGGCGGGGGTTAAAGTCCCCCAAACGAGCGTGACGATTGGCGCGCGCGTGGGTTTAAATACTACGCCAGAGCCTTGGTTGTCAAAGCCCTGGCGGTTTTTAGTGAAGGATTGGAAAGTAATTTAATATACGAGGAGATTGCTCACCGCACTGGCGGGCGGCGCAAGTGTCGGGCTTCGTCGTTTGAGGCTCGCCCTCGCAATGACAAAAGGAGAGATTATGGGATTGCTTGAAGGAAAGAACGCACTTATTTTTGGTCTTGCAAATGACAAGTCCATTGCTTGGGGCATTACACAGGCGTTTCATCGCGAAGGTGCGAACATTGGCATTAGCTACGCAGGCGAGATGTTGGAACGCCGTGTGAAACCGCTGGCGGAAAAAGTGGGCTGCACGTGGGTCGAAGAATGTGACGTGACCAGCGACGAACAGATCGCTGCCACCGCAGAAAAAGCCGCCAAACATTTTGGAAAGATCGACATTCTGGTTCACTCCATCGCCTTTGCGGGACGCGACGAATTGAGCAAGCCATATTATCAGACCAGCCGCGACGGATTCAAAACCGCGATGGATATCAGCGTCTTCTCGCTCGTCGCGTTGACCAATGCCTTCCTGCCGCTCTTGAATGAAAATGCGTCGGTGATGTGCCTCACCTATTACGGCTCGGTGAAGGTCGCGCCACACTACAATGTGATGGGCGTCGCCAAAGCCGCCTTGGAATCATCCACCCGCTATCTAGCGTATGACCTGGGTCCGCAGAAGATCCGTGTGAACGCCATCTCGGCGGGACCCATCCGCACGTTGGCGGCGGCGGGCGTGGGTGGCTTCCGCGATATGTACAAACACTTTGCGGACATGTCCCCCATGCGCGAGAATGTCACCATCGATGACGTGGGCAACTCCGCAGTCTTCCTGGCTTCAGACCTTTCGAAGCGCATTACCGGCGAAGTGCTGTATGTGGACTCGGGCTTCAACACCGTCGGTGTGCAGATATCGGAAAAAGAAGAGAAGAGCGAGTAAGTTATAAGAAACGAGTTACGAGTAACAAGTTGGGCGTTGATTGGCAAAATCAGCGCCCATTTTCTTTTGGGGTAAAATTGAGAAATCAATTTCTAGTTCAGCGTTTATAGGCAACAATAATGCAAATAATCTACACACCAAAATCAGACACTTTATACATTCGTCTTGACGAGAAAAAGCAGGACGTGGTCAATCAGCGCGTATCTGATGATGTTGTATTGGATATGGGAAGCGAAGAACACATCATCGGTATTGAGATCATGGATGCCTCTCATCGCCTCGATTTGAAAAATATTTTCCCTGTTGAATTTCAGGTTTCAATGGGGGCAAACGCCTAATGTTCAAACGTAATCCAACTCCTGCTGCTGAAGCCGCACAGCCTGTCCAAGCCGTCGAGCGCATCACTTCGGTGCTGGGCTCGGGTGTGATCTGGCATGGCTCGATCAACGGCTCAGGCGGCGTGCGTATCGAGGGCGCGTTCGAAGGTGAGATCGCCCTGCGCGGCATGCTCGTCGTCGGCGAGACGGGACGCGTCACCTGCCAGAACGTGCGCGCCAACACCGTCATCGTTGCGGGTGCGGTGCGTGGGAATATCACCACCCAGAAATTGGAAATCCGCGCTACAGGGCGTGTGTGGGGCGACGTGGTCACCACCGCCTTCGTGACCGAGGAAGGCGCATTCTTGCGCGGTCAAATTCGAATGGAAGAATCGGTCGATCTTAATCTCGAGCCTGTTCCTGAAGCGACGCCTTCGGAAGCCGCCCAAGCCGAATCCATCGCGCAGACGCCCATCCAAATTCCCGAGCCAGCGCCTGTCATCGAATCGACGCAGAAGATTATGCGGAAGAAGAAATCAGAATCATAACCTCACCCCTTAGCCCATCGGTCACAAGTTAAGGTAGTGCAGGTTCTGTCAAGCTTGAAAACTGTTGGAGAGGAGCAGGAAGAGTGTCTTTTCGTTTGCGTTTGAGGATACCGAGCAACTTGGAATTGGCAGCCAAGTAAGCGACAACGTCATCT
>JACPVC010000179.1 GCA_016191955.1 Chloroflexota bacterium | reverse complement strand
GCACCGAAGCACTCCTGTTTACGGTGATTGGGATGACAACAGCTTGTCTTCCCTCCTCTTTGCTTCCCTGAATACCTCAGGTTATGCCGTATTTTGGTTCGCTTTTTAAGGTCCTTCGCCATCTTTTGGCGAAACTACAGCACTTAATCTTTTATTCACCATCATTTTATTGCTTATCGGCGCGCTCTCATTTGTCCTTGAAAATCGCATCCTTTACCTGCAAAAAGATAAGAACAGGGAAATTCTAGATAACTTTTCAGAATATATTTCCAAACCAGCACTCGACTTACCTAGGTGGACACAATTTCAGTAATCGGGGTAACACAGCATTTCTTTCAAAGTGGTATGATTTAACGAAGCTTATCGCTAAATTACAGGAGGCTGCAATGCATCTCAAAGGCTTCGAGAAACTAGCCGAGCACGTCCCGGAGTTGAACACCAAAATCGGGCGGATGAAAATCGCCGCCTCTTTCTTCGGGATATTGGGTCTGACCATCCTGTACTTTATTCTCACCGACAACATCCCCACCTGGACGCTCGACAGCCAGATCGTGGTTATGGCATTGGGGTATCTCCTGCTCAGTCGATTTTTCACCCAAAAGAAAACGTACATCGAAAAATACAAAGAAGCGGCATACACAAATGCCTTTGGGCGGTTTGCCTTACCGGGTCTAGCCGTTATCTTTGCTGCCCTAGCCCACATCGCCTACATGAACGGACCCAAATTCACCCAGCCCACGCTCACGACCATTTTCACGTGGCTTGGTTGGTTTAACGTTATCGTCGGTGCAGCATTATGGTGGCAGGCTGTCTCCACTTTCGGGGTGGACAATCTCACCATGTTGTACGTGTACTTTCCCAAAGAAGGCAGAATAGTCAACTCAAGCATCTATGGCATCATTCGCCATCCCGTCTATGGAGCGGCTTTGCGCGTGGGCATTGGGCTTGCCCTGCTCAACATGGGCATTTATGCAATCACATTTGCAGTTCTATTACCTCTAGGTATATTCGGCTGGATTCGTTTGGTGGAAGAAAAAGAATTGCTCGAACGCATTCCCGACTATGCCGAGTATCGCAGACACGTCCCTGCCTTTTTCCCGTATCCAAATCGCATCCCCGTTTTCTTAAAATTTCTACTGACAGGCAAATAACACATGTTTGACAAACGTCCCAATACCTTCCTGAAGTTTTTCTTCAAAGTCCCGCTGTTCATGCACAAGCTCGGCTTCGGCGGCTGGGAACGTCTCATCGGCGCACAGTGGATGCGCATCATCACCATCGGCAGGAAGACCGGCAAACCCCGCGAAGCCATGGTGGACGTGATGGATTACGACCAAGCCGCCGACACCTACTACATCGAAGCCGCCTATGGTTCGCGTGCCGACTGGTTCAAGAATATCAAAGCCAATCCCATCTTCGAAGCACAAGTGGGCAGACGAAAATTCAAAGCATGCGCTGAAGAATTGAACGGCAAAGATACCGGCGAAATGCTCGTCCAATTCTTCCGCCGCAAACCCGTCTACACCCGTTCCGTGATGGCGATGGTCGGTATGAAATTCAAAGACGAAGATGAACTGCGCGAGATTGGCAAAGACCTTACCCTGCTGGCGGTAAAACCGGAAAAAGATTTTCCATCAATTAACCGCGAAGCACGCTAACGGCGCAAAGAAAAACCTTTTATCTTAGCGCTCTTAGCGGTTTAAAATCTCGCGATCAGTCTTCCACGTGACCGGCTCAACCTCGCCATCGATTCCTAACAATACTTTCAAAATGGATTTAACCGACTGCACCTCGCCCGATGTTACAAAGCGTAGTTCGCCTCCATTCTGATTGGACATCCCCCCCGCCTCAAGCAGACGTTTGACCTGTTTCGCCACTGCGGGAGCTGGGTCTATCACCCGCACCTTTTCCCCAACTATTTTCTCGATCATCGGTATCACGAACGGGTAATGCGTACACCCCAGCACGACCGTATCGATATTCTTTTCCAGCATCGGGTGAAGCGCATCCTCTAAAATCTTGCGCGTCTCATTGCCTTCCAAATTTCCCATCTCGATTTGTTGGACGAGTCCGCTACAAGTATTTTGGAACAACTCCACGCCGTTCGCGAAGCGTTCGACAACAGACGCATACAGCGCGCCCTGAAACGTGGCAGGTGTTGCCAGCACGCCAACCTTGCCTGTCTGCGTCTTCTCCGCTGCCGGTTTGACCGCCGGTTCCATGCCCACGAATTGCACGTCGGGGAAAGTTTGGCGCAAATATGTCAGTGCCGCCGCCGAAGCCGTGTTACAGGCAACGACGATGATCTTAGAATTCTGCGCCAGCAAAAAACGCGTGATGCCCTCGGAGAAGTCCTGTATCTGCTCCATCGGGCGCGGACCGTAGGGGACGTGTCCCTGATCGCCGAAATAGATAATATCTTCGTTTGGCATCAATGCCCGCATCTCGCGTAAGACGGAAAGTCCACCCACGCCCGAGTCGAAGACGCCAATCGGATGTTCTTGGTTTGTCATTTTGATTTTAGGAATTGACAAACTTCAATGCGTGAACCAGCGCAGCATCATAATTTGGGTCGTAATCATGCGTTGCGCCGGGTACGATTTCCAATTCGCATGGAACGCCAGCCGATTTCATCTTCTCCACAAAGGCTCGGATGGCATCCGGTTCGATGTCGACGTCCTTGTCACCCATGATGAAATAAGCGCGTAAGCCACGCTCTTTTGCCGAAACAAGCGCCTTATCCAATTCATCAGGAGTATCTTCAAACGGCAAGGCGGGACCGTTTGCGATCAATCCACATACAGGCAATTCACCCGTCAACGCCATTTGGATGGCGACAAGTCCGCCCATCGAATGCCCGGCAAGGGTCACTCGCTTCGAGTCAAAGTCCATTTCCTGCTTTAATGACTCAAAGCCGGTCTTTACTTGCTCAAAGGATGCTTCAAGATCATCCCAAATAAACGCTCCCTTGAACATCGCCTGTGTAGACTGTGGCACTGCCAGCGCAAAATTTTCATCCACGGCTGGTTTCCAAAAGGGAAGGGTCCATTCGGCATTGCTTTGATTTCCATGCAAGGCGATCAGGAGAGGAGGTTTTTTCGAGCCATCCTTTGGAGCGTGTTTCAAAACCATAGGGGTATCCAAAGGAGATTCCTGTGATTGAATTTTCTGCGATTCTGTTACAAGCCGCTCGAACTCTGCATCCCCTTGCAAGGTCTTGAACGAGGGCGTCATCCGCCACATCATTTCGCCGAACCACAAGCCTTCTTTATGGAAATTATCAGCCACCTCGGTCAGACGGGCACGATTGTCCACCCGAGCGGCGGCGCACATTCGCCAATAATCCACCATCATACGATTGGATGGAAAGTTTCTGCCTTCCTGTTCGATCAACTCCAATGCCTGCTGAAACTCTCCACTTTGAAAATGTTCGATCATTTTCTGGTTTAAGTCGGCGTATGTTGAAAACGTCATCGAGTATCTCCTTATGTTTCTTTCTTTCGGCGGATGTATAGCAGTTTCTCCACTTGTGCAATGACCTGCCCATCGTCGTCCACGATATCTACAGTGAATATCGGCTCGATCTTACCCTGCGCATCGACATCACTACGGATTTGGTCCACTCGCTCTGGCGGGATGTGAAACCGCGCTTTGACACGTCCACGCCCCGGCTTTTTGAACTGGATGTTGGCAGCTTTATCCCACACGATGTAATCTTTCCCAAGCAGGCGCATCAGGATTAGCATGAACCACGGGTCGCACATCGCATAGAGCGAGCCGCCAAAATGCACACCAACAAGGTTTATGTTGAAGAGTGTCAACTTCATTTCGACCACAATCGTCCGTTCATCAATGGCATGAGAGCGAATACCTGCCCCCAAAAGCGGCGGATAAAGATTGACAAATCTTTCCATCAAGCGCTGGCGAATATTCATAAAACCGAAATCTACTTCTTCGTCGCGTCCACAAACGACTTGAACAACTTTCGCATCACGGGCTGGTCGGTCAGCCATTCGGGATGCCACTGCACACCCATCGCGTAGGGATGGTCGGGCAATTCTACAGCTTCGATCATGCCGTCTGGAGCATGACCAACTACTCTTAAGGAGGAGGCGACGTTCTTTAATCCCTGATGATGCAAGCTGTTCACATGCAACAACGTCTCGCCGAAGATTTCCGCCAAGCGCGAGTCTTCATCGATATTGACCGGGTGAGCAATCGTCGTGAATTCATCCTGACTGTGTTCCAGGGTCGTTTTGAATTGATCTGGGATGTGCGTGTAAAGCGTGCCGCCCAACGCCACGTTCATCACCTGCACACCGCGGCAGATGGCGAGGAAGGGCTTGCCATCTTGGACGGATTGTTTGAGCAGCGACAATTCCGTGACGTCGCGATAATCGTCCACATCCGCGATTTTAGGATGGTCTTCACCGTTGAAATACTGAATCGACATATCCCCGCCGCCCGAAAACAGAACGCCTTGCAAACTGGAATATAGCTCAAGGCGATCTTCCTCTTCAAGTATGGCAGGAATCAAAACAGGGATGCCGCCGCCCTGCGCCACCGCGCGAATGTAGGTGTGTTGAACCGCGGCGATATCGCGTTCGAATTTATTTTTGGTGTTATAGGTGGTGATGCCAATTAAAGGTTTTGCCATACAAGCCTCCAAAGAATATATGCCGTCAAGGATACCACAGGCGCTTTAAACAAAAAAAGACCCCGACGGAAAATCCATCGGGGTCGAAGAAGGAAAAAACTAGGAAAACTTTTCCTTGATGCGGGCGCTCTTGCCGGTGCGGTCGCGCATGTAATAGAGTTGGGCGCGGCGGACCTTGCCGTGGCGTTCCACCACGATCTTGTCCACACGCGGGGAGCGGAGCAGGAAGGTGCGCTCCACGCCAATGCCGTTCGACGCCATGCGGCGCACGGTCACTGCGGCATTGTTGCCGCTGTTTCGCAGGCGAATCACCAAGCCCTTGAATTCCTGAATACGCTCACGTTCGCCTTCCTTGATCTTCACGTGGACGCTCACAGTGTCGCCAGCAGCAAGCTGGGGGATTTTCTCGTTATCTTTTGCCTCTACGGCTTTAATCAGGTCTGCCATTTCCGTCTTCCTTACTTTGTGATTAGGTTTCCAATATACGCGAGGGCGGATTATAGCATGGATATTCTCATCCTACAAGAAAAAATCAGGAATATTTTCGAATTGCCAGCACCGCATTGTGACCACCAAACCCAAAGGCATTGCTCAACGCCAGGGTAACCTTCACCTCGCGTGCCTTGTTTGGGATGTAATCGAGGTCACATTCGGGGTCGGCGGTTTCGTAATGGATGGTGGGCGGCAGGATTCCCTCACGGATGGCGTTCACGCAGAACACAACCTCGAGCGCACCGGTCGCGCCCATCATGTGCCCAGTCATGGACTTGGTGGAAGAGATCGGCACTTTATATGCCAGGTCGCCAAATGCTGCCTTGACTGCGCGCGTCTCTGCCTGATCGTTAAGTGACGTGCCTGTGCCGTGCGCGTTGATATAGCCTACTTCATCGATATTTGCCTTGGCAGATGACAACGCCATGAGCATCGCCGCCGCCCCGCCCGCACCATGTTCATGCGGAGCCGTTACATGGTAGGCATCCGCTGTCGCGCCGTAGCCTGCCAACTCAGCCAAAATATTTGCGCCACGCGCCTTCGCATCTGACTCGCGCTCGAGTACTAGCAGCGCCGCGCCTTCACCCATCACCAGACCGTCACGGTTCTTATCGAAGGGCTGTGGGGTCATCATATACTCATCGTTCCGGCGGGACATGGCACCCACGCGGTCGAATGCCGCCACACCCGTCGATGTGATCGTCGCTTCCGAAGCGCCAGCCAAGGCGGCGTCGATCATCCCGGTGCGCAGCATCATCAACGCCGTGCCAATTCCATCCGCGCCCGAAGCGCAAGCCGAAGCGACGGAAAAGCACGGTCCCTTGATTCCAAATTCAATTGCAGCCATGCCCGCACCGCCGTTCGCCATCAACATGGGAATCATAAACGGGCTGACCTTGCGTGGACCTTCTTTGTAATTTGTAAGTGTTGCTTCCTGTAACGAGTGCAACCCACCGATGGCAGATGAAATAATCACCCCAATCCGCCCGGCGTTTTGTTCTGTGACCTGCAGCCCCGAATCCTTCAATGCTTCTCTGGATGCGGCAATCGCAAACTGCTCGAAGCGGTCACGCCGGCGCGCCTCACGTGCATCCATAAATTCTTCCGGCTTGAAGTTCTTCACCTCCGCCGCAATATGCACCTGTAGATTCGCCTCATGAGAATCGAATTGCTTGATCGGCGCCACGCCCGACACCCCTGCCGCTGCATTCGACCACGATTCTTTTGCGTTCAACCCAAGCGGACTCACGGTCCCCATTCCGGTAATCACGATACGTTCCTGCATTTCGCCTCCGACGATGAATGTTGAATATAGCGATATTATAAACACAGGATTCTCGGAATCGTGACGCTCCGCCCTTCGAACTACCGCTTCATCCCCCGCCCAACCCTGCCAGCCCTCCCAAAGCGGACCCTACGCCGGGAATTTGTCCAGGTTCCGCCACCCATAAGCAACTTCCATCAATTTCTCACCGCCTATCTCAATCGGCTTTTCATATAAATAGACACCGCCCAGCCTCTCGTAAAACCCGCGCGCAGGGTTATCTTTCAACACCCACACCATCATGGACGTATGCCCCTCTTCGCGCAACCCATTCACAGCGGCGTTAACCAACATCCTGCCCACGCCCTGCTTGTGTGCAGCATGGAGGATATAAATGGCAAACAACTCCCCATCAAAGCCAGAATCCTTTTCTTGTGGAGAACCGAAATTCGCGAACCCCACCACCTGACCATCCGCTTCTGCCACAAACGCATGATGATACGCGTGAGTCGTATCTGAAAGCGAATTGACCCACTGCTCCGTCCGCCGCTGAATCGACAGATTGTTCAACACTTCATCCGGCACAATGCCGCGGTATGTCTCCTTCCACGCAACAACATGGACGGTGGCAATCGGAGATGCATCTTCAACCGTTGCTTTTCGAATGGCAATCATCAACAATTCCGAAATGCTGCTCGTGCGCGCCATTCACGCTGAAGCAAGCCATAATAATATTCACTCGTATATTCATTACCGATCAATAGACTCTCCACAAAGTGCGCCTCGCGCCGAAAGCCGAGTTTTTCCAGTGTTTTCCACGAGCCGATATTCTCTGCATCGCAGTCGGCAGTGACACGGTGCAGGTCAATATCTTCAAAGAGATAATCGAGCAGAGCGGTCAATGCTTCGGTAGCGAATCCATTTTGCCAGTATGTCGACACAATCGTAAACCCAACCACTGCCTGATGAATATCCTCATCCTTGATGCAAAATGCGACATCGCCGATCAGTACACCAGTTTCTTTCAACTCAAGCGCAAGCTGCAGCCATTGTCCCTGCTTCGGGGCGTGGATGTCTTTCATCTCGGCAATAAACGTCTCCCCCTTCTCACGCGGATACGGCAGAGACCATCCTTGATATTTTGCCACCTCCGGGTCGTTGCGATAGCCTAAAAACGCCTCCAAATCAGTGGAGGCAAAATTGCGAACGAGAAGACGTTGAGTGTGAAGGAACATCTTTTATTGGCGTCACGTAGAACAAGTCTATAGACCTTGTTCTACTCTCCCGGTTTGGGAATGTAATCGCCTTCAACCCATTCCTGCCCGTCGGGACCAACTTCCTTCTTCCAGACTGGGACGATTTCTTTGAGGCGGTCGATGCCGTAGCGGGCGGCTTCAAAGACGCCGGTGTCGCGGTGAGCGGCAGTGCAAGCAATGAGGACGGTCGGTGTTTTCGGGTAGAGCTTGCCAATACGCTGGACAATGGCGATCCCTTCCACGACGGGCCACCTCTCGCGGATCTCGTCGGCGACTTGTTTCATTTTGGCTTCCGCCATGGGGACGTAGGACTCGTATTCGAGATATTCCGTCTCATGCCCATCGCCGCGAGAAGTGACTCCGCGCACCATGCCGGTGAATATCGCCGCCGCCCCCGTGGATGTGAGCGTGATCTTGGCAAGCAAATCGTTTAAGTCGATCTCAGATTCGGTGATGGAGTAGATGGTGGAAAAATTCTCAGTCATAAGTGGCTCGCTTGTTTTTTACGCATCATGTAATGCGTGATGCGTAATACGTATACGAAAAGAGCGCTATCCGCCAGAGACGGGTGGGAACAAAGCAATCTCGGCATCGCTTGGAACAATGGCTTCGTCAAAAGCGTATTCACGATTGATGGTGATGAGCACAGATTTCATCGACTCTTTCAGGTTGGGATAGTCTGAGCCAAGTTTTTCCTTCAATTGCAGGATGGTCATGTCGGCGGGGATGTCCATTTCCATGGACTTGGTCCCGGCGCGGTCGCGGATGGTGGCAAAAAATAAAAGCTTTATATGATTCATTCTAGACCTTTTCAAAAAGAGAGTCGAAAGTCAAAGGTCGAAGGTCAAAAGTCTGACCTTCGACCTTTGACTTATTTTTAAATCCAAACATCGTTCGGTGCGGTCAGCTTGGAATCTGTTGCATTGCCTGTGTTGACCAAGCCGGCGGGCTCAATAAGCAGAATGTGACATTCCTGCTCGGCGACGGGTTTGTGCTCCACGCCTTTGGGCACGACGAACATTTCGCCTTCATTCAGAGAGACCATGCCGTCGCGAAAGTGAATATCGAGTTGACCTTTGATAACAATGAAGACTTCGTCCGTTTCAGGATGGTCATGCCAGATGAATTCACCCTGGACCTTGGCGAGTTTCAGATGATAGTCGTTGAGTTGGGCTATGATCTTCGGCGACCAGTGTTCGGAGAATTTTGTGAGTTTTTCTTGAAGGTTGATGGAAGAGTAATTCATAAGCATTCCAAGTGACAGTCACCTTAAAGGTGACTGTCACTTTTTATTCATTCACCACGTCGCCCGATTGCCCGCCATGCTTCTCAACAAGACGGATATTTTGAATCTGCATGGTTTTCTCGGCGGCTTTCGCCATGTCGTAGACAGTGAGCGCAGCAACGGAGACGGCAGTCAGCGCTTCCATTTCGACGCCGGTTTTGCCGGTCACTTTGGCAGTGGCAGTGATGACCACGCCGGGGAGTGAGTCATCCAGCTTGAGGTCGACGTCAATCTTCGAGAGTGGAAGAGTATGACATAACGGAATCAGGTCCGAGGTCCGTTTGGAGGCGGTGATGCCTGCAATTTGCGCCACGGTCAACACATCGCCCTTTTTGATCTGCCCGGCACGGATCAACTCCAATGTTTCTTTTTTCATATGAACTTCGCCGCGCGCAATGGCAGTGCGGGTGGAGTCGGGCTTTTCGCTCACGTCCACCATCGTGGCGCGACCGTGTTCGTCGAGGTGAGTTAGTTTGGACATGGCGTAGATTATAACCGTATGTCATTGCCTTTACCGTGTCAGGCACGCGTGCGAACCGCGCTCTTGTTCTTAGCGGCGAAAGACATCGCCCTCGCAATGACATGGGGATAAGATATAATTCGCGGGCTATGGATGGCTTTCTTGGAAATCAACTCGGTACGTATAAGGTTCTGACCCCGGTCTATGAGGGTCCGCTGGACTTGTTGTTGAGCCTGATCGAACGCACCGAATTGGATATTACGACAGTGTCGCTGGCTTCGGTGACGGACCAGTACCTTGAGCATTTGCGAGCAGTGGAGAATCAACTGCCCGAAGAGATCTCGTCGTTTTTGGTGATCGCGGCGAAGCTGGTGCAGATCAAGTCTGAGGCGCTGCTACCGCGCCCACCCGAACGCGAACCCGGCGAAGAAGACCCTGGCGTTTCGCTTGTGGAGCAGTTGAAGCTATACAAACGCTACAAGGAAATTGCGGTATGGATGGAAGAACGACAGACTCAGAATCTGCGGACGTTCCTGCGTGTGGCACCGCCCCCAAAAGTAGAGCCAAAACTTGATCTCTCGAACCTGACGCTCGAAGGCTTGCTCAACGCCGCGGAATCGGCGTTCGCAAAAGGAAAGCGGAAGGAACCGTTGGGGACGATCATCACCGCGCCCAAGGTGACCATCCGCGAGAAGATCGACTACATCACGAAGACCTTGAAGAACATCCAGCGCATGTCGTTCAGCGGATTGATCACCGACAAAGCCACACGTGTGGAGATCGTGGTGACCTTCCTTGCGCTGTTGGAATTGGTCAAGCGTTACCGTGTGACGGCGAAGCAGGATGTGCTGTTCGGGGATATTGAGTTCGAGCGCAGTGAAGATTGGAAGGACGACGAGGAGATCGAAATTGAGTTTGAGTAGGGGTGGAACAGTGATCAGTTGGGAAGTGAGCAGTAATCAGTGACGGATGAGGCAGGGGTGGCTCGTCCGTTTTTTGTTTAAGTATCCTATTGCCAAGCATGGGGATTAATCGTATATTTAGAACGCTTCATCATATACACTTCATAAGTCTAAATCACATGTTCTTAGGACTCGATATCAAAACTTGGCTTGGGCTATCTGTTTTGGGCGCGATTGTTTCTGTCGTTGGCGCCTTATTCGGCATAATCCTTAAAGATTATTTTTTCACACGTTCCTTTGAACGATGGAAACAGAAACAAAATCTCGAACTGGTGTATCAAAAATTTCGAGACCCATTAATATTAGCGGCATCTGAATTGTCATCACGGACGCTTGAAATTCTCAATCAATACCCCACAGTATATCTCCGAGAAGCGGTATGGAAGTCGCACCCTCAGAAACAAACAGCGAACAGCAATCAAGATGCCTATTTTCAAAAATACAAACTCCTTAGCACAGCATATCGTCTAAGCGCATTCCTTGGGTGGTTAGAGTTATATCGGCAAGAAATCACTTTTCTCAACCCTGGTAACAACAGCACAGCGAAATCTTTTGACAATGTTGTTGAACGAATTAGAAGCGATTTGGCTGATGGTCAAATCAACACGGCTGAAGACTGGCTTCAGTGGCACGATACACTTATTTTCCGTGAAGAACTCCGGGCTATTGGAGAATCGCTTATTGAAACCCGAGGTACATCACGTACTGTAATAGGCTATGGGCGCTACTGCGATCTCTTGGATTCCGATACGCCAAATGTAGTTCAACGTTGGGCAAAAGTTGTCCTTAACTTCTACTTAGACCTCCAATCTAATGGGAAGGATTTCCGACAAATTCGCCTCCAAAAAATGTTCACTCACCTCGTTGAACTATTACGGTTATTGGATAACACATCTGTTAGACCAAATCTTCAAGAAGCGTATAATAAATTTCGAAAACAATAAGTTATCTATCTTATTTTTACATTTAGCCCATACACCACCTCTCCCCGATTGGCGTTCTAATCGTCGCACCCGCGCGGACGTAAACGTCCGCGCTATTATTACCAAGCCGACTCAAGTCGGCTAGTCCGCTTGAGCAGACTTTGTAGGGATAGCACGGGGGTTCATCCCCGTGCGGGCAAACGGGTGCAAGTCGCCATCATGTAAAAAACGCTAATGCCATTCGTACCTTCACCAGCACTGCATCCGCAGCGCGGTGCATGTGTCGCGTAATTCGCATTAAGGCTTTAAACTTACCCTCACCCGATTGACGTTCTCATCGCCGTACCCGCGTGGACGTAAACGTCCGCGCTATCATTACCAAGCCGACTCAAGTCGGCTAGTCCGCTTGAGCAGACTTTGTAGGGATAGCACGGGGGTTCATCCCCGTGCGGGCAAACGGGCGCAAGCCACGATCATCAATGTAAAAAACGCCAATGCCATTCGCACCATCCGCCCTTTCAGCTACACTGCATCCGCAGCGCGGTATATGTGTCGCGTAATTCGCGTTTAGTTTTGAACTTACCCTCACTCCGATTGACGTTCTCATACAACAACAAAATACCCTCTCCCTGAACGGGAGAGGGTATTTTGTTTCTCGATATTCTCAGTGCAAATCCGTGTTCACATCGTACCCGAATAGGTATCTGTGGATCAAATCTCCCCCGCCATTCCATCTTCTTTATTCGTCAAGGAATGTCTGCAAATCCGTCAGTTTCTTTTCCCATTGACCAGACACCAGGTTCAAATACTGTGTCATCGTCTCGATCGGCGTTGCGTCGAACTCGAACAATGTCTCGCGCCCCTTTCGAACGCTACGGACCAGCCCCACTCTCTCCAGGACTTGGAGATGCTTGGTTACAGCCTGCCGGGTAAGTTTGGTCCCTTCGGCTAGCTGCGAGATCGACTGCCGCGAAACGCGGGAAAGTCTATCTAGGAGAGAGAGGCGGGTTTCATCTCCCAAGGCGGCGAAGATGTGCGCCTGGAGGATGAACCCTTGGGGCAAAGCGCTATCCAACATGTTTGGCAACATTCTCCAGTTGTTCGACCCAGCCCTCAGTGTTCATACGGAAGGCTTCAAGCCGTCGGTTGGCAGGAAGTTTATCAAAACCCGATTCGATCACAGCGAGATGAGTCCCGCCGCCCCTCGGCTCCAGGATGAACTCGACCAAGGTCGGTGTCTCTTTGGAGTAGTCGACCGCCTCATCCATCGCGTATGGATGCCAGGTGAACGAGAAGTATTTCTCAGGCTCGAGCTTCTTCACGTCCACTGCCCACTGCAGATGTTCGTAGCCTTCGTAGGTCATCTTCCCGGCAACGGTTTTTCCCTCAACAAAGGGCCCTTCGAGCCTGACGCCAAACCACTGACCAAACTCATTGTGATCGGTCAGCGCCTTCCAAACTCTCGAAGGGGATGCCTTCAAGTCAATGTGTTTTTCAATTCGGTTCTCGTCCATGGTTAACTCCTCTAAGCAGATGAAAATTATACAACTTTTGTATTAAAGTTTTGCCACAGAGACACTGAGAAAGCCTCTCTGTGTCTCTGTGTATCCGTGGCGAAATATTTTTTGCGGCTAAGCCCACGGTTCGTGCGCCGGCACTTTGCCCGTAGTGATCAGTCCGCGCAGGCACTCGCTGATGTAATAGCCCCATGCGCCCGAACAATCCCCATAGCATTGGACCGCGGGCACCAGACCGACGTGTGTGAAGCGCACTTCGGTCTGATCGCCCTGCTTCGTGATCTCAAAGACAATGTCCGTGCCGGTCCACTCGCTCTTGTCAGGCACAAAGTTGAGTTGGGCTTCCAGCGTATGCCAGACAATTTTCTTATCCTTCACGAGTTCGGTAATCTTATGTGTGCTGCGATGCACGTCTCCGTAACGATAGGTGAACTCATCGCCGAGCTTGTCCGTACTGCCTGTGACCCCCGGATTGCCGGTCCACCATGCCCGCACGTTATTGATGGCAGCAAAGACTTCGCTTGGAGTCTGGTCTACGAGAATGGTCGTGGTGTAATTTTGTTCGTTCATTGTATATAGTTCCTTATGTTGATCTCTTCAATTTTCACAACAAGTCGTGTTTGCCCGCAATCTCCACGTTTTGATTGGGATGCCCCTTGCCCGTGGTAATCAGCTCTCGCAGGCTGCCGTTGATGTAGGTGCCCCATGCATCCGAGCAGACCTCGTAGCATTCGTGTGAAGGGGCGAGTCCTACATGTGTGAAGCGGAGTTTAGTCTGGTCGCCTTTCTTTTCAATCTCAAAAACAATGTCCGTATCGTTCCATTCGGTCTTGTCCTTGATAAAGTTAAAGTCATTATGCAGAACGCGCCAGGCAACTTTTTTATTCAACACAAGATCGGTGACCTTGATCGTGCAGCGGTGTATATCTTTGAAGTGGTAATAGTATACAGAACCTAGTTTGTCCGTGTTACCGTCAATTTCTTCTGACCACCAAGCACGAACGTTGTTGATGGCGGCAAAGACTTCTGCCGGGCTTTGGTCTACCTCAAAAGTGGTAGTGTAATTTTGGTCACTCATAATTTTCTCCTTTAAAAGTTTTACTGATAACTCTTGCTTTGTTTACGCATTCATGCCTCACCCCTTGGAAGGGCAAGCTTTCAGGTTAACGTGCTTATTAATATGATTTCACTCTATACGCAACTCCTTGGTTGCATAATAGCACGAATTCATAATTTACGCAACCTTTTTGTTGCTTATTTTAAGCGGAAATTTTTCTTCTCTTAGCCGCCATTTCCCCACTGGCTTGTCAAACTAATCTGCGCCCCAAAAACATGCCCGCACGGACGTAAATGTCCGCACTATCATTACCAAGCCGACTCAAGTCGGCTAGTCTGCTTGAGCGGACTTTGTAGGGATAACACGGGGGTTCATCCCCGTGCGGGCAAACGGGCGCAAATCACCATCAACATAAAAACAGTAATACCATTCACTCCTTCACCTGTACTGCATCCGCAGCGCGGTGCATATGTCGCGTAATTCGCGTTAAGATTTTGAATTCACTAATCCGTGCCTTCCGCGCAGTCCGTGTATCAAAAACCGAAAATCATCCTACATTTCTTCCACTGCCGCAACGCCCGACAAGTACGCTCCATGTACCGTGCCGGGATACTCCCGCGACATCGCCTCGCCCGCGAAGAACAACACATCATTCACAGGCGCAAAGAGCGCATCATAATCGTCACCGCTCGCGAAGGGTGGAATGTGCGAATACGCGCCAAACGTGAACGGATCTTTGCCCCAACGCGTCACCAGCATCCCTTCGGGTTCGGGGATATCGTCCCCAAACATCACCCGCAGCGTCGCCATCGCCCCAGCGCGGATATCATCATCGCTCAGGTCTTCGAGCGCAAAGCCCTTCTCGCCGCCGTGGAACGCCATCAACACCGGCGCGCCTGTGAACGGCACAAAACTCAACCAGTCACACCACTCGCCCAACTCCTCGCCCACGTAACTGATCGTTTCCACATCCTCATCCCAAAACGCTTCGGAAAATTTCAAATAGACTTTATTGAGGACTCCCATTACGAGTCGGTCGATGGCAGCTTGTTTTGACTCAGGAAGTGGCGGCTCGAACTTAACCGACGCCTGCTTCAACACCCCAAGCGGAAACGTCACGACAGCCTTATCTGCCACAAAACTCCCCGCTGAAGTTTCTATCTCAACCCCATCCGCCCCGTAGCGGACAATTTTCACCACCGTCCCCAAGCGGATATCCAACCCGTTCGCAAGTCCATCCGTGATCTGGTTGTACCCACCAGGGAAGATGACTTCCTCACCGTCGAACTCCTCATCCTGATCCCACCACCACGCTGAGAGGTCTTTTGCGTCCGCGCCATATTCCAACGCCGTGCTGAGATAGGCATAATAATTCAGTCGGCGTAAATCTTCTTCAGATAAGTTTCGGTCGGCAATGACAACATCAAACGCTTCCTGCAAAGACATATCTTCATCTGTGTCTTCTTGCATCGCCGCGACTTCCTCGTAAATATCATCAAACAAAGCTTCCATGCGCGTGAATTCATCATCGGGCAATATGCTCCCATCTGCGGCAAACGCCATGCCATTCTCATCATCCGTCGGCACGGTCTTCACCCCAAACTGCTTCGCCAGCTTCGTGATGGGATTCCCACTCACGCCATGAATCCACGATGCGCCAAGGTCGAGCGGCAACCCCAGCGACGAATCCGTCCACATGCGCCCGCCTATGCGAGTCCGCGCTTCGAGTACGATGACGCTCAATCCCTTATCGGTCAACGTGCGGGCGGCGGCAAGACCCGCGATCCCTGCGCCAAGCACAAGCACATCCGCGCTGGTGGATAATGGGTCCGTCATACCGTCACTCTCCTCGTCTGGGGTGACGACTCCGCACGAAAGGGCAAGCGCAGAAGCGCTCCCGATGGATGCGACTTTCAGAAAATCTCGTCGATTGAATCTTGGACTCATAAAATCTCCATTATGTCACTCTGAGCACAGAGTCTCCTACGATTGGCGTAGTGATCTTTCGTTTCGTTCAGGATGAAATTTCCGATAGTGGACAAACAGCGCAATCATCGCTCCAAGATTATCAAATACAAGCACATCGACCACTGAAGCATGCCGACCCGGCACAAGCGACTGATGAAATTCATCGGTCACAGCATAAATCACTGCAAGGAGCCAGGCTAGCTTGTAATTTCGCCCCGGGAGCATACGGAGATACGAAAGCGCAAGCAAGCCATAAATAACAATGTGGGCGCATTTCTTGACGAAATAATCCCAGGTTTGAAAATCTGGCAGTTCATTGTCTGCCCGCGAGGAAAAGCCAAAGATGATGAGCATCATCAAAAGTGACGGAAGCCAGCGCGGTACAATATCGAAGAATTTTTTCATGAGAGGTTTACTTGATCGGTGATGTGATTCTCAAACAGGACGATGCGTGGCTGAAGTTTACCCGTCCACGCCGCGTGATTGTAACCGAGAAGCTGGATGACGTCCGCGAGGGCTTGGAGGAAGTGGAACGGCTGGTCAACGCACACGGCTGGACGGCAGTCGGCTTTCTCAGCTACGAAGCTGCTCCCGCCTTCGACCTGGCGCTGCACGTTATCGAGTCGCACGGATTCCCCTTATTGTGGTTCGGGTTATATGAAGATTCTGAAACCATTGAGACCTCCGAGGTCTTTAAAGACCTCGGAGGTCTGATCTCACCATTAGATTGGCAACCCGACACTGAAAAAGAAGCTTATAACAACGCCATTCAAACCATCAAAGAACGGATTGCGCAGGGGAAGACATATCAGGTTAATTACACCATGCGGTTGTCAACGGATTTTGAAACGGATAAACGGATGAGAGCAGATGAGTGGGCTTTGCGTCTGTTCGCCCACCTCGCCCGCGGGCAAAACAAATATGCGGCATATTTAGATATTGGAGATTGGGCGATATGCTCTGCGTCTCATGAATTGTTTTTTGGTCTTGATGGCGAAATCATCACGGGTCGCCCCATGAAAGGGACAGTCAAGCGTGGACGAACTACTCATGAAGACGAAACTATCTCGAACTGGCTACACGCTTCCATAAAGAACCGTGCCGAAAACGTGATGATCGTGGACATGATCCGCAACGACATCGGGCGCATCGCGGAGATTGGCAGTGTCCATGTGCCAGACTTGTTCACCATCGAGAAATACCCCACCCTCTTTCAGATGACGTCTACGGTAAGGGCAAAGACCAAAGCTTCCGCAGCGGAAATTTTCGGGGCGCTATTTCCCTGTGCCTCCATCACGGGCGCGCCGAAAGTCAGCACCATGAACATCATCGCGGAGTTGGAGAGCAGTCCGCGCAGGGTGTATTGCGGGAGCATTGGGTATATCGCTCCGAATCGCAAGGCGCGTTTCAATGTAGCCATCCGCACGGCATTGGTGGATAAACAAAACGGCAAAGCCGAATACGGCGTCGGCGGCGGCATCGTATGGGACTCTACTTCTGCGGATGAGTACAGTGAAGCCTTACTCAAAGCGCGAGTGTTGACAGACTCGCCACAAAAGGAATTCTCCCCGTTTGAAACATTACTCTGGACTCCCGAAGATGGCTATTTTCTGCTCGACCGTCACATTGCGCGGATTTTAGATTCAGCAGAGTATTTTGGGTTCAACCCTGTAGCCGCTGAAAATGCAGAACATGGCGGGCTACATACCCATACTGGGCACTTAGCCCGCTCTACAGAAGAAATAACAAAGTTATTGAACGGACTTGTCAGAGGAGCAACCACTCCTAAGCGAGTAAAGTTATTGATGAACTCACAAGGAGAACTCTCAGGCGAAGTCAAGGATCTTCAACCGAGTGGCAAGGTGTTCAAGGTCTGCCTTGCGAAAGGACCTGTCAACTCGAATGACCGGTTTTTGTTTCACAAAACGACAAATCGAGTTGCATATGAACAAGCCGCAATTCAAGGTTTCGATGATGTGCTTCTCTTCAACGAAAACGGCGAACTGACCGAGTTCACCATCGGCAATTTGGTCGTTAAGATGAACGGTCAGCTGTTCACGCCGCCAGTCGAGTGCGGGCTGCTGGCGGGGACGTTTCGCGCGGAACTGGTCGCTTCCGGCGAGGTAAAGGAACGGGTACTGCGCATACAGGACACGGCGGAGTTTGAGGCGGTGTTTCTCGTCAACTCGCTCAGAAAATGGGTGAAGGTGCTGTTGAGTGGTCAGGCTCTTCAGGTAAAATAGGCGGGCAGACGGTTTAAACATCAGCGTAAAGGTAAGGACTATGCCATATCAACCAAACAAAACAACAGCCCGGTGGTTAATAATGCTGCTGGGGGCTATCATCCCGCTTATTGGGCTGGCGCTAATGGTATACATTGGCATCTACAATCGCTATTGGGGCGATGATTGGTGCTATAACTTTGACTTCAAGACTTTGGGAATAGATGGGGCGATCAAAACCTATTCCATGACCGGTGCTGAAGCCCTGAGAGGGTATGCAAACAACCGTTACTCGTTGACTTTGATTTCCGGTTTGCTATATCTAACCGGGATATTCGGCGCAAAAATAACCGCGGCACTGGTGATCGTTAGCTGGTTTATCGGGTTGTTCTGGGTGTTATCGAATGTGTCTAAGTTAGTTGGCTTCTCATCCAAAATTGCAGTCCTTTTGGGAACAGCCACCCTGTTGTATTACGTGCTTTATATCTCTCCCCAAAGATTTCAAATCTTATATTGGACGGCAGGAATCCATTACAGCCTCGCTATCATTTGCGGCATCTACCTCCTGGGGTTGATTACTTTTCAAGCAACCCGCAAAAGCAGAAGCATGCTTGTGGATATTATTATCATCCCCGTGGCTTTTTTGGCAGGCGGTTTCTCTGAAACGGGAAATGCCTTTTTACTTGCCAGTATGTCGTTCGTACTGGCAGCAGTCTGGTTCTTCAAAGTTCGAAAAACAGATTGGGCGGTAAGGATATTCCCAACCACTTTAATCGCTTTCACAACTCTTTTTGTTTCCCTGCTTGTGCTGGCTTTTGCGCCTTCCAACGCAACACGCACCGAGGTTGTTTCTGCAGAACGCAGCGGCGTGTTGGAAACGATCTATTTATCCTTCCTATTTTCTTTCGACTTCATGGTAGTCTCCATCAAAAGCCTGCCGGTTCCACATCTGGTGTTTTTTGCAGTATTCATGTCCCTCCCAATCCTTTCGGGCGTCGCCCCAAGCGAAAAGCGGGCGGATATCTTCAGGGACGGTGTCATCCCCATTCTCACGTCGGTCATTATCGTTTGGTTAATCATATCGGCGGTACATGCGCCAAGTGTGATGTTTTACGGAGCCCCGCCCGACCCAAGAGGGAAATCTTTGGCACGGTTTGCAATGTTAGTCGGCATTGCCGTGATTGCCTGGATAATCGGAAAAGAAATCAATTTCAAGTGGAACAACAAATGGCTGGTCTTGTTATCGATTTTCGTAATGACAATATGCGCTGTATATACCGCTCGCACCATTACAAGGGTCTACGCCGGGTTGCCGGCTTACATCTACCGCGCAGAATTATGGGACGAACGAGACGCTTTTATTAAGGAAGCAGTACGGCAAAACCAAACCCAAGTTGAGGTGCTGGTCATCGACATGAAAGGGCTTGGCGTTCAGGATATTATGAAATCCAAAGACATGAACGGGAATTGGGTAGCCACATGCGGCGCCCAGTTTTACGGTCTTGAGGCAATACGAGCCGGTGATTAATTCGCCAAATCTCAAATAGCTGTGAGTATGCTAAGAAATCGCAGTAAAAATTGGGATGTTTGTTATAATCTGGCAAGAAAAAAAGCAAAGAAAAGGAAAGAAAAATGTATATTGACCCTAGTTCTGGTGGAATGTTGTTCCAAATTCTCGCTGTTGCGTTTGGCGTAATCTCTGGAACCGTACTCATGTTCTCCGGGCGTATCAAAATGATGATCGCCAAATGGCGCCGCTCCCGCAAGGAAGAAGGAACCGAAGCGCCCGCCGAAAACAATTCGGATAAGAAGTAAACACTACAAAGCAAAGATGACAGTCATGACGCCGCGGCGTCATGACTGTCATCTCATTATTAGAAAATTATGCGAACCCTTATCATCGGTCTCGACGCGTTCGACCCTGCATTCTTCGAAAAACTCCACTCGCAAGGCAAAACTCCAAATCTAAGTAAACTGCTTGAGGCTGGCGGATATTCGCGCTTCCGCGTATCAGACCCGCCACAAAGCGAAGTTTCATGGACGAGCATTGCCACCGGCATGAATCCGGGTGGTCATGGCATGTTCGATTTTGTCCACCGCAACCCTGCCAATTACAGCCTGCAAGTTTCGTTGTTGCCTACGCAAAAGAATCTGCTTGGGCTGCAATTCGTCCCGCCATATACGGTGCAAACCATATTCGATGAAGCCGTGGAAGACGGCTACCCCGCCACATCCATGTGGTGGCCCGCCACCTTCCCCGCCAAACTTGCATCGCCGGTTCAAACCATCCCCGGTCTTGGCACGCCGGATATTCTCGGCCGTCTCGGCGTTGGCACGCACTTCTCTGTTGAAGACCTACCCGCCAACCCCGAGCGCAAAACCGCCATCCGCAAGTTGACGAAAAAAGGTTCGTCAAAATACGCTGGCACACTTGAAGGTCCTGAAAAAAAGAATGGGACGGTGAACATTGATTTCGAACTTGATATCAATGAAAACACAGCCACTCTTCAGATCGCAAAGCAAAAAGTTAATCTGAAAGTTGGCGAGTGGGGCGAGATCGTCGAACTGCCCTTCCCGGTCGGCTTCGGTATGACGGTCAAAGCCATCAGCCGCGCCATCCTCACGAATCTCAACCCGGTTTCCATTTACTTCCTGCCGCTGCAACTGCATCCGCTTGGCTCGCCATGGCCCTATGCCACGCCCAAGAACTTCATCCAGGATCAATGGAAGAAGAACGGTCCCTTCCTTACGCTTGGCTGGCCCCAGGATACGACCGCGCTCAATGAAAATCTCATCAACGATGAGCAGTTCCTCAAGCTCTGCGAAATGATCGACGTCGAACGCGAGCGCGTACTAAATCACTCTCTCGATTCGTTCGACGAAGGTCTGCTCGCCTGCGTCTTCGACAGCCTCGACCGCGTCCAGCATATGTTCTTCAAAGGTCGCGAGGATGTCATCGAAGCCTGGTATATCCGCCTCGACCAGATGGTCGGTCGCATCATGGAACGAGCTTCGCGCAACAAGAAGACCCGCATTCTCGTCGTCTCCGATCATGGATTTGGACGATTCGACTACAAGGTGCATTTGAACAAATGGCTCGTGGAGCGCGGATATCTCAAGACGACAAACCCCGCCTCCTCCGACCTTCGAACTGTGGACTGGTCTCAGACTCAAGCCTACGCTTTGGGTTTGAACAGCCTTTATCTCAACATCGCCGGTCGTGAAGGCAAAGGCATCGTGGACGAAAACAATGAAGCACAGACTCTCGCCAAACTCAAGGATGACCTCCAGCAGTGGAAGGGTCCCAACGGCGAGCAGGTCGTGCAAACGGCATTGATCCGCGCCGAAGCATTCCAGGGTCCGCTCGCGGCGTATGGACCGGATATCTTCGTCGGCTATCACCCACCCTATCGCGGCTCGGCAGAGACAGGCTTGGGTCAGTGGCGAAGCGAAGCCATCGAAAAAAATATAGAGCATTGGGAAGCCGATCACTGCTTCGACTCGAAGTCCGTCCCCGGTGTGCTTTTCTCCAATGAAGGGCTTGGCAACTTCTCATCGCCTTCCTATCGCGACATCCCTGCGTTGACCATCGGTAAAGATTTGAAGGCACAAGCCTCCGCACCGCCGCCAAAATACAGCGATGAAGATCAGGATGAAATCGAAAAGAGGTTAAAAGACCTTGGCTATCTTTAAGAGATATTATTCGCGGCAAGGACTCTGGACTCTCTTCCTGATCTGCGCCTTTCCACTTCATGCTTGGACATTATTCCTTGGGTTCCGAGACTTTGACTGGGTGACCGCCCGAACCAATTCCTGGGATGCTGTTGGGGTTGTTTCCTACGGACTGCTCTTTACATTCTTTGAAAGTCTGATCGTTTTTCTTGCAGCCACCCTGCTCGGTTTTTTGATCTCAAGCAAATGGGATGAAAAAAAACGCATTGCCTTGATGGGTGTCATATTCATCGTCCTGCCCCTGTGGTCAATATTGAATCAAACGTATTTCCTGCGGGAAATGGAGCCTTCTGAAGGGGTCATAGGTTTTTATATCAGCACCGGACGCCCACTTGTAGCGTTATATATAACCGCCTTGATGTTTACCGGGGTATCCTTTGTTCTCCCAACTTACGCGCTCTTAACATCCAGCAAAGTAGAAAAAACTGTATTGGAAGGATTCGACCGCCTTTCCCTGTTGATGATCCTTTATCTGGTGTTCGATGTTGCCGCATTGGTCGTTATACTAATTCGCAATTTTTGAGGCAATGGATGAATCGAAACATAAACCGAAGAGATTTTTTAAAGCTGGCTGGGCTTGCCTCATTAGGGATGATCATCCCTCCCTCTGTTCAAAATATTGGAAATCGTTTACAAGGCGAAAAGAAGAACGTACTTATTGTTGTTTTTGACGCACTCACCGCCTACAACATATCCTTATATGGGTATGGGCGCGAAACAATGCCCAATCTCTCAAGGCTGGCAAAACGCGCGACTGTTTTTCATAATCATTATGCAGGCGGAAATTTCACCACCCCCGGCACAGCAACTTTGTTAACTGGCACTTTACCGTGGACACATCGCGCCATTCGGCTTGGCGGAATGGTGAAGAAGGGCATGGAAAATAAGAGTATCTTCCATGTGCTCGATGATTATTACCGCTTTTCATATTCGCATAACACCCTGGTCAACATTCTGTTCGACCAGTTCGCTGCGAGCATCAATGATTATATTCCAAAGCAAAAGCTATTTCTGTTTGGGGATAGTCTCGTGCGAAACTTGTTTAAGAATGATGAAGATACCGCAACAGTAGCCTGGTCGCGCGCGATCAAACAGACTGAAGGGTTTTCCTATTCTCTTTTCATGACAGGTTTCTACCAAAAATACCGCGACCAAAAAGTAGGAGGCATTGTAAAAGATTATCCATACGGCCTTCCAAACATGAACATCGATAACTATTATTTGCTCGACCAAGGTATCGATTATTTTAGGGGAAGTATCGCGGATCTACCCAAGCCGTTTTTTGGATACCTGCATTTCCTGCCACCTCACTCTCCATACAGACCGCGTGCCGAATTCGCAGGAGCTTTCCAACATGATGCCTTCAAGCCATTGGAGAAACCCGATGATATCTTTACCGACCAAAAAACACCGGAGTTCCTTGCCCGTTCGCGTTCTTATTATGATGAATTCATCCTCAATGTGGACCATGAATTTGGGCGACTGTTTGAAGCGCTTGAATCTTCTGGTGTCCTTGATGATACCTGGGTGGTTTTTACATCCGACCATGGAGAACTTTTCGAGCGCGGAATTTGGATGCACTCAACGCCTACCTTGTACCAACCCATCATTCGCGTGCCTCTGTTGATTTTCGAACCAGGCGTCACCACCGGACGGGACGTATACGATCATACTAGCGCCGTCGACTTACTTCCTACTCTTGCACATCTGACCGGTCACCCCATCCCGGCATGGGCAGAAGGTGCCATCCTGCCGCCTTATGGGGATATCGCTAATCCCAATCAGCAAGATCGAATATTCGCTGTCCAGGCAAAATTCAACGAGCCAACCTATCCGCTGGCAGAAGTTTCTGTGGCGCATATCCGCGATAATTACAAATTGCTGTATTACCTCGGCTATGACGAGATCATGGAAGGGGAATATTTCAGGTTATATGATATCAAAGCGGACCCAAATGAATTGAACGATCTCGCTCAGACGAAACCTGAAACAGCAGCGGAAATGGCTGATATTATTCGAAGAAAACTCGACCAGGTTAACGAAGGTTATTCCTACCAATAAAATAATCGCGGGCGTTTGCCTGCGATTATTTTATTTACTTCCTCTGACGATAGTACTGCTCTTGGGGCACTTTTTCCATCGTTCCAACATCCATGGGTATGTCTAAAAATTCCGCCACTTTCGCAGCATAGTCCGCTGGGTGAGCGATCATCTCGTTATAGCGGACGTATAAAACATCCATATTCGAACGCCCAACGAGCCATGTTTTCACCTTATCCAAGTGCTTGCCATACAGCTCGGCAAATTTGCCGTCTTCCGCAGGGTCGCCCGGTTTGCCGCGGCGTTCCAGCATCTTGCGCTGAGAAGCGAGGATCTCCATCATCTCCCGCTCCATGAAGATGATCTTATATTGATAATTGGCAGGCAGGTGCTCCAACAAGGCGGAGATCACTTTCACTACCTTACCGTTCGCCTCTTCCACCCAGGTCGTGTCGCCTTCCTTCATCGCCTTGACGCGCTCGAGTTCATAATAACCTTGAAGGTTATCGTCATCGGCCGTGCGGATGTTATCGGTGAGCACGCTCAATCCGCCCGCTTCCAGCATCTTCATCATCATGGACGTCCCGGAGCGAGGCAAGCCGGAGACAATATAAATCGGTTTGTCTGACATGTGAATATCTCAATTCCTTGTAGGTTTTCTTGTGTTGGCAGGCACGGATGATACTGCCTTTTGAATGTTTCGTAAACCGTATTTTCAGGTTTGGGTATGGCTACAGTAAAGTCGCTCGATAAGTGGGGACCAAAGGACGAAGGCTTAACGCGAAGGACGCGAATGCAGCGAATATCGCAAAAAATTCGCGCTTTTCGTCCTCACCTGCACGCATCCGCAGCGTGGTGCATGTGCTGCAGAATCTACGTTGAAGGTTTTCGACTTTGCTATATATCCCATAAAAGAGGTATAGCAAATACCGACTACTATGAGATAAAATCGACAATAGAAGATAAAAAATAAGAACCAGCCTTCCCAGGTGCCCCACCTAATACTTATGAGGAGATGTCCATGAACCGTACGCTTAATACTTTTATCGTTCGTTTGCTCCTGATGATCGCACTTCTAACCACTCTGGTGTCTGTTGCATTCACAAACCAGCCTACGTATGCAGCACCCAAACCAACAAAAACTCCGACGCGTACGCCAACCCCCACTTCAACACCCACATTTACACCCACTCCGACCGCCACCAGTACCACTGTGCCTGGGGCAAACATCCTTATTTATGCCCTTTATTACGACACGTACACCTCGAACGAACCTGAAGAGTCGTTTGCGTTGATCAACCTCGGAGTTAGCGCAGTTCAACTTTCCGGCTGGCAAGCCACGGACGGAGAAGGAACCGTCACATTCCCATCATATTCCTTCCCCGCGGGCGCGCGTCTGTGGGTGACAAAGACAGCAACCACATTCCGTCAAGAGTTTGGCTTTTCGCCGGATTTTGAGTACGGAGGAAATTCGGATCCATCCGTTCCCGATATGACTGGCGCAACGCTTCCCACATTCGCCAACACCGGCGATGAATTCCGTCTCTTGGATGCTTCGTCTGCGATCGTAGATGCGATTATCTACGAAGGAGGAAACATCGCTTCGGGAGGCTGGAACGGCGCGGCGATCTATCCGTATACGCAGGGGTTCTTCGGCGAGGAAGGACAGATCCTTTATCGCAAACTGGATGAGACCACTGGGCTGCCGATCCCGGATACGGACACTCTCGCCGATTGGGCACAAGCCAAAGATGACGATGTGCTGGGCAAGAAGGTGCAATATCCCGGCTGGGACCTTGAACACTTTTTCTTCCCGGTCAAGACCACACAAACTGCCAGTTTGAAGTACGTGGTCGCACCGGATAATGTCTTTGCTGCGTACTTGGCGGAGATCAACGCCGCGACGTCTTATATTTACATCGAAGGGTACACCTTCGATAATGCGGACCTTGCCGATGCGCTCGTTGCGAAACTACAAGCGGGCGTGCAAGTGAAAATCCTACTCGAAGGCGAGCCGGTGAACGGCATCGAAGATCAGGATAAGTGGGTTTGCCAGCAGGTCGAAACCAACGGTGGTCAGTGTTGGTACATGCACACCGATGCGGCTGCAGGCATCCATGACCGTTATTCGTATCAACATGCAAAGTTCACGATCGTGGACGGAGTCAAACTGCTGACCGGCTCTGAAAACCTGAATTACTCCTCCATGCCCGCTGATGATAAAAACGACGGCACGATGGGCAATCGCGGCGCGTACATCATTACCGATTCCTCTGTGCTGATCAACCATGCGCTCGACATCTTCAGCCACGACCTCGACCCGGCGAATCATCAGGATGTGCGCCGCTGGAGCGCCGCCACCGATTCGCCGCCAGTCGGCTTCGTGCCCTCCTACGCTTCAGGCGGGACGATCTATCCTGTGCAGTTCCCATCACCGCTGAGCTTGAACGGGAACTTTGAATTTGAAGTCGTTCAATCACCCGATAACGATCTGCGGGCGAACGATGCCCTGTTGGGCATGGTTGCGCGTGCGAATACAGGGGATACGGTATTGGTCGAACAGTTGTATGAACGCAAGTATTGGGGTCCAAGCACCAGCGACCCGGCGACCGATCCCAATCTCCGTCTTGAAGCATATATCGACGCGGCTCGACGCGGCGCACGCGTCCGCATCCTGCTCGATTCATTCTATGATGACCCGCTCGACCCACGCGGCAACACGGAAACCTGTGTCTACGTCAACAGCACCGCTTCGAGCGAAAGCCTTGACCTGCAATGTCTAATCGGAAACCCCACCGGCACCGGCATCCACAACAAGATGGTGCTGGTCTGGGACGGCGTCGATGGCTGGACGCACACAGGCTCGATCAACGGCTCGGAAAATTCGGTCAAGAACAACCGCGAGCTTGCCGTGCAGATCAAATCAACGGATGGCTACAACTATCTCGCTCAAGTCTTCGATTATGACTGGGTTGTTTCCGGCGGCGGCACGATCTTCCCTCCTACCCCAACGCCGACTCTCACCAACACCCCGACCCCCACACCAACTCCTTCCGGTCCGCAATATCCGCTTATCAGTGAAGTCTTCTACGACACTCCTGGCACCGATTCCGATGAAGAGTGGGTTGAGATTTACAATCCCACACTCTCTCCTATTGACTTGAGCAATTACAAACTCGGCGATGAAGAGACTTCTGGCGGCACTGAAGGCATGTACAGCTTCCCCGCAGGCGCGAGCATTGCTACAGGACAGAAGATCACGGTGGCGCTGAAAGCGACCGGCTTTTTTGCGCTTTATGGTTTCAACCCTACATACGAAGTGATTGATAGCGATCCTTCTGTGCCGAATATGAGTATATATTCCGCCTGGTCGAGCGGAACGATCTCCCTCGCCAACACCGGCGACGAAGTGCTCCTGTTAAACGGCTCGGATACCGCCGTGGACGTGGTTACGTACGAAGCGGGTGTGTATTCCGGCGTCACAGCGCACCCAGGTGTGGCTACAGGTCATTCCATCGAGCGCTCGCCCGCGAATCAGGATACAAATGATTGTTCGGTTGATTTCGTAGATCGCCCAACTCCCACACCGGGGAATTAACCTCGAATACTATTCAGGTTAACCAAAATACTCTTACGATCTATTGCTCCCGGCGGAAACGCTGGGAGCAATGGTTTAAGCAGGATAAGGATAAATCAGTTAGACAATAAATCAAGAAGACGGTGTCTCGGTTGCAGTTGGAACAGGCGTTTCCGTTGGAGAGGTCGTGGAAGTCGGCGTACTCGTCGCTTCCTCTTCACTTTCGTCCGTCGCTGTTGAAGTGGAAGTTGGTGTAGGCGTGCTACCAGACACAGCAATCTGCACATAGACTGCCTCACCAAAAGAAGTTCCGCTTGCATTTTGAAGACGCCAATAACCAGTATATGAGCCAGAAGTAGATGGGGCGGTCAGGCTCACGGAGACATCCGTACTCCCACCCGGGCTGACCGCGGCGCTCAAGGCAGTTGTCGCTCCGCTCATGGAATTGCCGCTGTAAAAAACAATTGAATAAGATGTAGTCCAATCACACGAGCCGGTGTTTTGCAAGCTCCATGTTTTTGTAAACGCGGAGCCGGGTGTAAGCACAGTGCCGTCTGGGATGGTGACATCACTGAGGTAGGCAGAGTTATCACAACCAACTGCATTGCTGCCAGTTGAAACATAGGATGCAGAACTGGAAGCTGGCGTCGAAGTTCTCAGGCTCGTTGGTAACGAGGCAATCGTCGGGAAAGAAGTCAATGTAGGCATCGACGTTGCAGATGCCAGGGGCGCCTGCGCAGACAAGGTCAATGCCACCTGGGTATAAATTTCACCGACTGTTGTTTCGTCCACAACGCTTTCCGCTCCGTCAGCGCCGCATGCGCTTAGTAACAAAGCAAGAAAAATTATAAATAGAGAGAGCGTTTTGTTTTTCATATTCCTATTCTTTGAATAGACCCGTCGCTTCGAGATACTCCTCGCGTTGACCGATAAAGGTCTTCATGTTTTCCACTGCCGCGTCATAGGCTTCAATTTCGACAAGATTGCGATCTTCATTGGCAGCGTGGATCAGCGCCGAAACCTCGTCGATCTTTTCGGTCATTGCGCCGCTGGCAAATGCGGCTTCATAAACTTCTTGAAGTTTTTCTTCATATAGGGCTTTGAATTTTTCGTTTGCCATGAAGCGTGAGAGCAACGCGTTTTGACCGCCGCCCCTGCCGCCTCCGGGACCACCCTGCTGCGGGTTAGTCAGGCTCAAGTCGTAGGTTGCGCTGCCGCCCAATTTGCCGAAGCTTTCGTTCGCATCCCACATCAGGATGGTGATCTTTTCGGTCTCGTCATCATAGTAAAGGTAATAATTGTTATTCATGCCGAGCATCGAGTCGGTATTGACCAGCATGGAATTGATGGCAAGGTATGAGGCGAAGGCATCCACGTCGAGATAATCGGGTAATTCGTTTTCGAAGGCGGCGTCTTCGGCTTGGTCGAGGAAGCGCATGAATTCGATAAGCGGCAGCAAGTCTGCATCGTTGACGCGGGTCTGCTGGGTGAAGTTATCGGCATAACTGCTTGGGTCCTCGCCCTGATAGGTGAGCGTGGAACCGAATTCAGCCTTATACAAAACCCCATGGTCGTTTTCGAAATATTTTTCGAGGTATCCCTCGTTGACCAGCTCCGAAACCACATATAACTTTTCTTCGCCGTCATTGAAGCGGAAACCGGCATACGATGTTTCTGTGGCAGGGACATGCGAGAGTCGCGCCGCGAGGTTGGTGATGGGTTCCTGCAACAGGGCTTCATCGTAGGATGTGCCATAGTTGCGAATGGCAATCGTCGTATGACCTTGATAGGTCTGACCGTCCACATATTCGTCGAACTTAATCATGAACGGGATCTTGATCTGGTCTTCGGAGATTTGCTGCCCGCCCCGGTTCATGCCGGGACCTTGACCTGCTTCCGGCATCTGGAAACCATCTGGCGGCTCGGGGCGTTCACCTTGCGCAAATTCGGGCATTTGCGGCATCTCGCCATCGGCGGGAGCCTGAAAGTTATCGGGGCGATCCCTGCCGCCGAAGCCCATCTCACCTCCGAGCGCGGTGCGAAGCGAAGCATTCCCTTTCAGCCGAATGCCCACGTCATCGACCTGCACGCCATCGATGATGACATCCGCCTTGAAATATTCCTTCAAGCCGGTTTCCTGATAAGTCGCGATCATCGAGTCGTAGTCTTCCTGATCGATCAGAACTTGGATCTCATGCACGAGCGTGTCATCGAACAGGGAGATGTCGTTTATGTAATCAATGCCGTTCGCAGTTTCTTCATCGTCTGCCGTATTTGAACTTTTGGTATAGGCAATGACACGCATATCGCCAAGGGCAAAGGTCAGGACAGATACAAGCAAGACCAGCAGAACTACGAGTAAATAGTTGCGCCTAAAGTTAATACTCATGGTTTCCTTTCAAAGTAAACGTAGTGACGGCGTAATTAGAGGTGAAGGAAGAGAGGGGAAAGCCGTTTTCTGTTGGGTGCAGACAGGAGCCGTCACTACGAACACCCCAAGGGAAAGTTAGAGGTCCGTGCTGTTGTAACCGGCGATCAAAGTGACCTTGTTTGCGCCGTTCAACTTGCGAATCTCCGAGAGGAATTCCTGCACGCGGTTAGATTTCTTCAAGCCAACGCTGTACATCAGCTCGGTCATTGCGCCGTTTTGGATGGTGTCGACACTGATAAGTTCGGAGGTGTTGGTGTATTTAACGAAGGGCGCATCGAAGAGATTATCGAACGGCATGCCGCTGGGAACATGGATGCGCAGGATCTGACTTGCCATGTCGCGCGCAAACCAATCGAAGCGCATCATGATGACGATCATCAAGCTGATGACTACCGCTCCGGCAAGCGCCAGCAGGTAGAACTTGGTGCCAATCGCCATGCCAGTTGCCATAGTGAAAAAGATAAAGCCCACATCGCGCGTTTCCTTGACGGCATTACGAAAGCGAATGATGGAAAGCGCGCCGACGAGCGAAAACGCGCGCGCGATGTTCGAACCGACGATCATCATGACCATTGCCACAACCATGCCGTTAATAACCAGCGTAAAAACAAAGCTTTGCGTATAGGATGTACCGCGGTGCGTGATCTTGTAGACCCAGCCGATGAAGGCGCTCAGCACGAAGCTCAGCGTCATAACGATGACGATATCCATGACCGAGAATTCCCCGGTCAGGTCTTGAATGTTGAAGATGTCCATGATGGTCTCCTAGAGAATGAATTTCTTTAAAAATCGCGAGAGTGCCCCGCGGAGTTTTACATTGATGCGAGTGCCAGTTGCGAGAATGTCGAAGCCATGCCGTTCGCCAGTTCGATGCTGCGGCAATACTTGCTGATGCGGATCATTCTGAGGTTATATGCCGCGATCATTTCCGTCAGCCAATATGGGATGCGCTCGTTGACCTTGATCTCCATCACGGTGCGATCCGGGGAGACCATCGGCAGGTTGGAGGCTTGCTCTTCAAGCCGCAGTTGGTGGACTTGATAACTGAGCGAGGTATCGAACGTGACACGCAAGCCGAGGTCGTAGTCTGTGCCGATGAACGCCTGACGCTCATACCGCACAATGCTGACCGGACGCAGGTTGTACTGCCAAAGATAGGCATAGATTTCGTCCATCACGGCTTCATCTTCCGGCGCGACATGATCGGGCATTTGACGTTCATTACACAGACGCAGCGCCTCACTATACGGGAGAACGACTCTGCGCTTCTGGGTGACTCTGTCCAGCCGCTGCTTGATCTCGACGAAGACGGGCGTGTCTTCCATCAGCAGTTCATCCGTTTCATAGCAGCGGATGCGCAGTTTGCGGCGGAAGCGGACGCCGTCCACTTTTTCCCAATAGCAGCGAAAGTCCGGCGAGTCGTAATACAGGCTTGCGAGGGCATACCGCCCGTTTCCATTTCCGTGCTCATCGGCGAGCAAATAAGTGCGCAAGGCTTTCTTGAACACTTCCGCTTCTTTGAGGCTGACAAGATATTTGAGTTCGAAGCGGTTGAACCGCCGAATAGTGTGGCTGAGATTGGACATGAGTTTCCTTGTCGTTTATTAACTGATCCTACGGGATTTTCCGTAGGGGCAACCCGTCCAGGCTTTTCAAGACGCTCATCCTCGAAGGGAGGGTTGCCTCAGCAGCAGGGCGGCCCTTCCTTCGCGCAACAAAGTTATTGATAATGCGGACGGGTCACCCCTACTGTGTAATATCACTTATTAACCGTCATTCTAAAGATGAGGGCTGTGAAGAAACCAAGAAAAGACTGTGAATTCGCTGTGAAAGATGGGGAGTAAAAATGCCATTCTCAAATGAGAATGGCATTGAAATTTACGGACGCGGTCCACCACCGCCAGGTCCCCCACCACCGCCGGGACCAAACCCACCGGCTGCCGCGCCTGCGGTGGTCACAATGCTCGAGATGGTAAAGCTTGCAACTTGCGCGCCAGCGGTATAACCTCCGTCGGAATACAAGCCGTCGATTGCCGAACCGCTTGAACTTCCACCAGCATAGACTACATAAGTTGAACCGTTTGTCAGTTCCGCAGAGGATAAAACAACCGATTGATATTCCTTCGTCGGGGCGAATGTGAGGATCTCTTCGCCGTTGTTGGTCTGGATGTGAACCAGAGTGCCAGCAGGCTGCACAGCATCAAAGTTATACATGATCGAATACTGCGTGGACGATATATCGGGCGTCATTGCCATGCCTGAACTACCCACTGCAAGCATGTAGCCGCCGGTCAGTGAGAAGGAGCCGTCATAATCCAGCGCTCCATTGCCGTTATTCGTCGGACCGCTGACGATCACCGTTCCATTCGTCATTGCAATGGAACCGTTGACGTCCACCCCATCGCCCATGGAATCTATGAAAAGGTATCCGCCGTTGACAAAGAGCTGAGCGCTCCCACCCCCGAAGCTATTCTGCCCGGGTCGTCCATTGGCAGAAGACCCATCCACCCCGCCAGCGGCATTCAGCCCATCATCCTCTGCGTTGAGGTGAATGGTCCCGCCGTTGATCGTGATGAGGACGCTTTCGATGCCTTCATACGCTTTGATGATGTTCACATTGCCGTTATTGAACGTCAGGGCAACATCGGCATGGATACCGTCGTCGCCGGAAGCGATCTGAATATCGCCGCCATTGATCGTGACACTGCCATTCGAATGGACGGCATCATCCGCCGAGTCGATGTGGATCGTCCCACCTGCGATGGTCACATCCACGCCGGCTTTCAAACCTTTGGCGCTTTCCTCGAATTCGTAATTGACCGCACTCCCGCCGCCGGTGGAGATATTCAACACCCCGTCACTAACCGTCAGTTGCGTCTCGGCTTGGATGCCATCCAAGCCTGCGGTGATGTTGAGCGTGCCGCCTTCGATCAGGATGTAACCTTTCGTAGCGTCTTCATCATTATTAGACTGTAAACCATCGCCGCCAGCATTCAATGTAATACTCGCATCTTTGATGGCGATATAGTTCCTGCCTTTGATGCCGTCATTGGCGGCGTTCACGGTGATATTTCCGCTGATGATGCGCAGGTAATCTTTGCTGGCAATGCCATTGTTGTAGTTGGCGTTGACGGTCAGCGAGCCGTTACCGTTGATCGTCAGGTCGTCCTTGCTAAAGATGGCGGCATTCGGTTCGTCTACATCCACACCGGTGAAAACATAGGACACACCATCGCTGACGGTATTCTGTGTACCGTCTGCAAGGGTGATGATGGTTTTATCTGCGGCGGAGATGAAGATCGGCGAAGTGGTGGAGTTGGCAATGTTCACGCCGTTCAAGATGAGGTTGACCGTCCCTTCGGCGGTGGTATCCACAAGAATTTGACCATCGTTCAGCGTGCCACTAATGTTGTATGCACCAGGAGCAGTGATGGTCACCGTCGAGCCGTTTACCGAAGCGCCCACTCCATCGACAGAGATCGAGTCACCTGCCAGAGTAATGTTGATAGCCGTCTCAAGGATGGTTCGGTTCAAGTCTTCGCTGGAATATGAGACAGAAAGCGGCGTGGACACATCCACTGTGCTTTGCGATGTCGTGCT
>JACPVC010000202.1 GCA_016191955.1 Chloroflexota bacterium | reverse complement strand
GAGGCTGGTGGTATTTTCATCCCTGCATGCCACCCCCAGGCTGGCAGAGATGGCTATTTTTTCCGTTTCACTCACAGCGGCGGGGGTGTTCGCAATTGCCGCGCGCAAACGTTCGGCGACGATCAAGCTTGCTTTCAGATTGGTCTCCGGAAGGAAGATGATGATCTCCTCGCCGCCGTAGCGACCGATATAATCTATTTCGCGGATACAGCCTTTGCAGCGTTTCGCAAATTCGCGCAGGACGATATCCCCGGCTGCGTGGCCGTAGGTATCGTTGACCTTTTTGAAATGATCGAGGTCGAGCATAACGGCTGAAAAATGGCGGTTCGTCAATGTCGCTCGTTTGAATTCCACCTCGCCAAGTTCCATCAGTCCGCGGCGGTTGAAAATGCCGGTGAGCGGGTCGGTAAGCGCCTGGGTCTGCGTTTCTTGAAAGACGCGCGCGTTCTTCAACACAACCGCAACCTGGTTTGCAAACTCGAGGGCGGTCGTTAAATTCTCTTCGCTGAAGTCGCCCGGCTCGGAACTGTCGATGGCGAGCAGCCCGATGACGTCTTCCTGCACGATCAACGGCACGCCAAGCCAGGAACGGATATGGTCGTGTGGGGGTTGTTTAAAAGCCTTGTAGAATTTCCACGGTTCGGAAAGCCGAATGGGTTTGCCGGTTTGGATGACGTCGCTGTTGGGGTTATCGCCCGGTATCTTGAAGCGTACGCCGATCACTTCGTCCTGGTCGCTCCAGCCGTGCCCGCCAACGATGACCAATTCATCCCCTTCGAGCAGTTGCACCGACGCGCTGTCGTATGGCACCACCTGGTTAAGCTGCTCGAGGATACGGTTGACTGCCTCGTTGATCTCCAGTTGTTCGGCAATGGCAAACCCCGCTTTGCGCAGCGTTTCAGAAGAGTCTGCCCTGCGCTGGGCATTGTCCACGGCGCTTAATTTTTCGAGGGTAAGCGCGATCAGAGACGCAGCTTGTTCGCAGATCTGTATCTCTTCGGTGTCGAACTTATGGAAATCGTCGAACGCGACGAGCACTGCCCCCAGTTTTTTTTCCATTACGATCATGGGCAGGGCGAGAATGGATTTTGCAGGAAATAGGCGGGTGATGGATGAGGTGGCGTATGGCGTGTTGTCGAGGTCTTCGACGACGAGGGTATAGCCCCTATCCAGAACGGAGCTTGTGAATGTCACATCGCCCGGGGAGACCTGGATATGAGTGTAACGTTCCTTTTGCGGCCCGTATGCGGCAAACGGAATGGTGCGCCGGTTGGTTTCGTCCCACAAGGTGAGGTAGCACCCGTCCGCCTCGATCAGTTTGGCAAGACGACCTACCACAGTGTCTGCCATTTCTTTCATGTTCGTTGCCTTCAAAGACAATGTGACAATATCTTGGAGCAGACTCATGGCAAGCTGGCGGCGTGTCAGTTTGGCGGAGATGCGGGAATGGGTTTCCGCCGCGCCCAGGATGTTGGCGGCTGCCTGAAAGGCGTCCAGTTCCATATTTGTCCATAGGCGTTCCTCCCGGCATTCGTCGAAGAGGATGAACCCCCACCACGTTTCGTCGACAAAGATCGGCATGGCGGCAATCGAAAGGCTGCCCAGCTCGGAAAGAAGCGGCGCCTCCTGCCCTGGCAGATCTTTCACCAGCCCGTGGATCGGTTTCCCATTGGATAGGGTGTTAAACCACCTGCTAAAGCCCGCCTTTTCGAGCGAGACCTGTTGAAGGTTGGGGTTATTGATCTGAGAGGGAACCCCGTCTGCCGCCCATTCATATTTCAAACTCGAGAAGACGATCTTGTTTTCATAGGTCGAGTTTGTTGCCACATGAATACGGCTGACATCCGCTGCCGTGCCGAAGTTGTTTAACACCTCCGCAATGTTCCGCTCCCAATCGGCGGCTTTCAAGAATTGCTCCGCCGCCAGGCTGATGGCGGACATGATCGCGCCGTGGCGGCTTAATTCCTGTTCCTTTTCCTTGCGCTGGGTAATATCATGCAGGGTGATGATGCTGTCGGATAAGGTGTGATTCGCCGCGGCAATCGGCGATATGAAAACTTCGAAAGTTTTTTCGCCGTACCCGTTGCCGATTTGAATCTCAACGTGCTGTTCCCCGTTTGAAAGATAGGGGTCGAGGGCAAGGGCGAACTCCTTCGCTACGTAATGGAATGGCTGTCCGATGGCTTCATCTTCCGTGCGGCGAAGTAAGTCTTCTGTGACATGATTAATATAAAGGATACGTTTCTGGTCGTTCAAGACGATCACGCTGTCTTTCATGCTTTTCAGGACGGTGAGATGTTCAAGGGTGAGGATTTCCGAAAGCCTGTAGCGCAGCGTAACCCAGGAAAGCCCGATGGCGGCGGGTAAGAAGAAGAGCGGGGCAAAATCCAGCCCTTTGACGGGGCTGATTCCCAATACAAAGGTGGAGGAACCAAACAACGAAAACAGGATGGCTAATATGACGAAACTGATCTGCAGGCGCAGTGAGCCTGGTCTTTGGAGGAAGTCCATGACCAGCATAAAACAGGCGACGATGACCAGAAAGAAGGAGAAACCGATGTGAACCCAGGAGGCTGGACCGAACTCGACGCTGAGCAGGATTAATGAGCCGAACCGGTAAATTGCTATCGAATCCCACATCAGATAATGAAGCGGGTTCGTCCACGCTAGCAGCAGGATGATGCCGGGAATCAGCCAGGTCAGTACGCGCACCCTGCTTGTAACCAGGTAGCTCCTGCCCGTGTAATCGAGAGCGAAGAAGAACAGGAAGACGGGCACACCGAGAATGCCGATGTATTCGAAATCCAGGACTATTAATTTTGTTTGAAGGAGGGGGAAAAATATCTCAAGCCCATAGGTGAACGACCAAATGGACATGGAGAGCATGATCCATGCAAAGGAAACCACCCCGGCTGCGGGGCGTTTTCCCCAGGCGAACAACCCCAGTAACGCGTAGAAGATGGCAGCCAGGACGAAGATAAACGGTACGAAGAACTCAGGTCGTAACATTTTCCGACTCCATTCTAGTTTTGATTGCAAAGGAGTGCCATGATAAAAGGATGATAGTTTTCCCGACCTGTCATACTGATAAAACGAGCACAGAGGCGCTTGAAGTGTATTTGAAAAAGATTAAAACCGCGGGTCTTGAAGGGGTACTTTCCCCCGGCTGCGCCTGTTTGCAACCTTTTAAATAATCGGTCGAAACAAATTATACAAGCGAATGCTCATTGCTGCTTGAATAAAAAACAGCAATTCTCAATATGAATGATGTCGCTGCGAGGCGTTCTTGTTCTTAGCCGAAGCAGTTTCCTAATAACAGGAGATTGCTCACCGCACTGGCGCGCGGCGCAAGTGTCGTCGGGAAGAGCAAGGGCCCTCCTCGCAAAGACATATTGAGAATTGCTGAATAAAAAAAACTTTCGACCGACTACATTTCTTCAACAAACACGCTATCGCGCGGCGTAGGTCTTATACGATGACTTGCTGCGGCGCTGCAATATACTGCCACCAATTGTTGTGGATGCCGTTCCTGCGCCCCGCCACCCGCGGGAAGTGGTTGAACCACCACCTGTGGTGCGCGCGGATCTCTCCGCTGCCCCATTCCGATGCATCCACAGTGCGGATGTCGCCTTTGAAGTTGGGGAAGTTCAACAGCCAGTCGTAACATTCGCTTTTTACGGGCGTCATATTGCCCCAATCATAATCCGCCTGACTGCTTGGCGCGAAATGGACATTTCCGCAGGCGGCTTTACCGGGCGCGGATTTCTCGTAACGGATGAAACGCTTCCATAAGTTCGCGTCGCCGGTCAATTTGCCGAATGCCTTCTCCATAATGGACTCTGCGCGGTGACCGTATGACTCGTGCATCTCGCCGACGCCGCGTTCAAACGAAAAGCCCATCACCACAAAGCGGCGTTTGCTGGCTGCGGTATTCGCCAGTGGCGGAGCATTGCACCAGAAAGCGCCCGGTCCGCCCATGGTGGATTCATAGAACCCGGCATGCGGAAAGCCGAAAATCCATACTTCGTCGATCTCGCTGCGCGCTACGCGGTTCAGGATGTTGAACTGAGTCAGAATGGCAGCGTAGTTCACCTCCTGCGGCGTATGAGGGGCGGAGGTGCGGTTCCAAACATCGAGGAAGGTTTGAGGCGTGTAGCGGAAACCGTCTGTCTTGGCGGGGAATTCGTTCACGTCGATGCGCTGGACGATCTCATAACGCACCATGCCGCCGCTTACTTCCAGTATATCTGCCATGAAACCGGTGATCAGTTCGGAGGTATCTTTCCATTTCATGGTCTTGGAGAGTTTGGTTCCCGCCGCATCCATGACCGGGTCATAGACGATGACCAGCACCTTGCTGCGGGTAATCTGTGCGGGTTCGGTGGCGCTGTCTTTTGGATAGGGAGCGGGACGGAAAAAGCTGATGATGGTTTCCAACAAACTGGGCATGGGGTTCCTCCTTGCACTAGGGTGGCAACAAGTTAAGAACGTAGGGCAATTTGCTAAATTGCCCCGGCAAGATAGCATCTTGCCCTACAACTTAACCTTGTCGGTGTACTAGGGCATATTGACTGCGAAATAGACCTGACCGTTCACTGCAAGATACAACACATGATCGGGGCTGACCGCTACGGCGCCGACGGGTCCGCGCTGGACGGGATTTCCGTTTCCCGTCGTCGGTTGGATTTGGTTCTGCAACTCGAGTGTGCGCGGCGCGAAACGCATGATGCGTTGACCATCCGAATCTAATAAAAGAAGCGAGGGGTCGGGCGG
>JACPVC010000201.1 GCA_016191955.1 Chloroflexota bacterium | reverse complement strand
TGGCGTGATTGAGAGCGGCTGCAAACAAATTGTGACCCAGCGGCTCAAACTGCCTGGCGCACAATGGCATTTGGATGGCGCTGTTTTGACCGCCAAAGCGCGTACCGCCTGGATGAGCGGTGATTGGCAAAAACTCGTCTCTGCCCGCTCTCTTTTGCCTCTCGTTGCCTGACAACCTTTGCTTGCACACTCTGCCATATCGAATCTTTAGATTAGGACTTACGCAGTTCAAAATCTTTTGCCGCGAATTTCGCGACAATTCGTGTAATTCGCGGCTTGCTCTTAGGGTTCTGCATAAGTCCTATAGATTATAGATGGATACGAATGCCATGCCCGCTCCCTTGACTGTGGCGCGCGAATGTTGATATTGGATTTTTCCATGGCAACCTCCAATAAAAAGGGGGCGCAGCATTGCTGCGCCCCTACATCGGGTTATTTCAATTGCGCCTTGATCTTCTCGGCGGTATCTTTGTAGGCGGCTAACTTGTCACGTTCTTTCTGGATGAGCGCGGCGGGAGCTTTGTTAGCAAAGTCGCCTCCAAGTAGATTCTCCAAGCGCTGAATATGAGACTCGGCTTCTTTGAGTTCTTTTTCGAGGCGGGTCTTTTCGCTGGCAAGGTCTACCATTCCGGCGAGGGGCAAATAAATCTCCACGGAGCCGACGACGAGAGCAGCGGCATCAGCAGGCTTGTCTTTGAGTGACGAGTGAATCGTGAATTGTGAATGGTCGAGACCTGCAAGCGAGGCGATGACTTTCGACTGTTGATTCAACAAGTCTGCTTTGGCTCCGGCAGAGATGGATGCGGCAATTTTCTTGGAGGGAGCCACGTTCTTCTCGGCGCGCAGGTTGCGGATGGAACGCACGATCTCTTGAATCAACTCGAAGTCGGCGGTCTTGTCCGTTTCCCAGCCTTCGGGGTCTCGTGGCTCGGGCCACTTGGCGATGATGAGCGCATCGGGCCAATCCTTGCAGAGATTGGAGATCGGAGATTCGCGCAATGCGCTATGCAAGTGTCCCCAAATTTCCTCTGTCACAAACGGAGTGAAGGGATGCAGAAGGCGCATGGTGATGTCGAACACGCGAGCGAGGGTGTCCGCGGCACGGGCAGCACGAGCACCACCTTCATTCAACTCTTGCTTGGCGATTTCCACGTACCAGTCGGCAAAGTCAGCCCAGAGGAAGTCGTAAATTTGTTGACCGGCTTGCCCGTATTGGAAGTTCTGGAATTGGCGCTCCACGTCACGGATGAGAGTTTGCAGTCGAGCCCAGATCCAGGAGTCGGCTAGGGTGTAGCCACCAAGCTCGGCACCGGGTTGAAGCGCATCGATCGCGTTGATTACGAAACGTCCGGCGTTCCAAATTTTATTAGCGAAGTTACGGTTCGCTTCCACTCTCTTCACCGAAAGATTCGTGTCGTTACCGGGTGTGGCACCCACCAAGAGTGTGAAACGCAGCGCGTCTGTGCCGAGTTCATCCATGACGATAAGCGGGTCGATCACGTTGCCTTTGGTCTTGGACATTTTCTGTCCATGCTCATCGCGGATAAGTCCGCTTAAGTAGACGGTATGGAAGGGAATCTTCCCGGTGTATTCGAGACCGCTCATGATCATACGCGCTACCCAGAAGAATAAAATATCATACGCGGTTTCCATGTAGGAGGTGGGGTAGAAATATTTATAATCGGGCGTCTCTGTGGGCCAGCCCAAAGTGGAGAAGGGCCACAAACCGGAGGAGAACCATGTGTCGAGCACGTCATCATCCTGGTGAATATCTTTCGAACCGCAGGTCGCGCATTGCGTGGGGTCTTCACGCGTCACAGTCATGTGGCCGTCGGGGCAATACCAGACCGGGATGCGATGTCCCCACCACAACTGACGGCTGATGCACCAATCCTTGATGTTGTCGAGCCAGTTGAAATAAATCTTCTCGAAACGTTCCGGCACGATCTTGATGCGTCCATCCTTCACGGCTTCGAGACCCGCTTTGGCGAGCGACTCGATCTTCACGAACCACTGCTCGGAGATCATCGGCTCGACGATCTCGCCGCCGCGCTGTGAACGGGGGATGGTGGTGCGATAAGGCTCGGTCTTGATGACAAGCCCCGCCTCTTTCATATCCGCCCAGAGTTGTTTCCGCGCCTCGAAGCGATCCAAGCCCTGATATTTTCCGCCATTCTCGTTCACCTTAGCTTCTTTATCCAACATGGAGATGATGGGCAGGTTGTGCTTATGCGCGATGGCATAGTCATTCGGGTCGTGACCTGGGGTGATCTTCAACGCGCCGGTTCCGAAATCCATGCTCACGTATTCGTCACCGATGATGGGAATCTCACGTCCGAGCATGGGCACGATAGCCGTCCTGCCGATGAACTTCTTGTAGCGCTCATCGTCGGGGTGTACCGCCACCGCCGTATCGCCGAGGATGGTCTCAGGGCGAATGGTCGCCACCGGTATAAAGACCTCCGAGGTTTTGGAAACCTCGGAGGTCTCCTTAATCATGTACTTGAAGTAATATAGCGTAGCATCTTCCTCAGAATATTCCACTTCGAGGTCAGACACGGCCGTTTTGAGACCGGGTGACCAGTTGATGAGACGCGGTCCGCGATAGATGAGTCCTTTTTCGTACAGGCGCACGAAAGCCTCACGGACGGCGCGACTCAGCCCCTCGTCCAGTGTGAAGCGTTCGCGGTCCCAATCACAGGAAGCGCCCAGGCGGCGAATCTGGGTGGTGATCACGCCTCCGTATTTATGCTTCCATTCCCAGGTGCGTTTGAGAAATTCCTCGCGCCCCATTTCTTCGCGAGTCACTTCCTTGTTCTTAAGGATGTCGCGCTCCACCATGAGCTGTGTGGCAATGCCCGCATGGTCGGTGCCGGGAACCCATAACGTGGAGTAGCCCTTCATGCGGTGATAACGGATCATCAGGTCTTCGGTAGAAACGCGCGCGGCATGACCAAGATGCAGTTCACCCGTCACATTCGGCGGTGGGATGGAGATGACAAACGGCTTGACGTTGGGGTCGAAGCCCGGTTTGTTCGGGTCGTTGTGCGGCTTGAAGTACCCGCCTTTTTCCCACATTGCATAAATACGGGATTCGGTGGCTTTGAAGTCGTACGCTTTGGGTAATTCTTTGGTCATTCTTGCTCCTTCGTTTGTGTCACTCTGAGCGGAGCGAAGAGTCTCTACCCTGTTGTAAGAGATTCTTCGCTTCGCTACTAAGAAACAAGGATTTTCAAACCCTTTTTTGCCGCGAATTTCGCGAATTCGCACTGATTTTAAAACCAATTCGCGAAAATTCGCGTAATCCGCGGCTGAAGCTCTTGTTTCTTTGGCTTGGAACGGC
>JACPVC010000200.1 GCA_016191955.1 Chloroflexota bacterium | reverse complement strand
ATACAAAAAATCAGGCGGCGGAATGATCGTCCCGCCGCCTGATAAAGAAAGAGGATACTATTTCGATGCGCCTTCGGTATCTGAACCTTGGGAAACGATCTTTTGCGCAAACAAAATCGGCAAGGCGGTTATCAACACGACCAACATAGCCGTTACATTCGTGACCGGACGGCTGCGTGGCTTAAACATTTGTCCGAGTATCCAAATTGGCAGGGTTTCCTGCTGACCGGCGGTAAAGGTGGTCACGATCACTTCATCGAAAGAAAGAGAAAAGGCAAGGATGGCTCCGGCAAGCAAGGCAGTTCCAATATTGGGTAGAACGATATGCCAAAACGTCTGGAAGGAATTGGCGCCCAAGTCCATGGAAGCCTCGACCATCGAACCGCCCGAACGGCGGAAACGCGCCAGCACATTGTTGTAAACTACCACCACGCAGAAAGTAGCATGACCAATGACGATCGTCCAATAAGAAAATGGGATGTTCATCAAGCTGATCGCGGAACGCATGGCGATACCGGTAACGATGCCCGGCAGGGCAAGCGGGAGGATCAGCATAAAGGAAATCGCTTCCTTCCCAAAGAAATCGCTGCGATACACTGCAGATGCGGCAAGCGTGCCCAAAACTAGGGCAACCAGCGTGCCAATCACTGCAACCCGCAGCGAGAGGAGTAATGCAGACTGCATTTCAGGGTTGGCAAGAGCCTGCGGAATCCACTTTAGGGTTAATCCGGGCGGCGGGAAGGTGTATGCGGCCGTATCCGTAGTGAAGGAATAGAGGAAGATCAACCACAGGGGAAAGTGTAGGAATACAATGGCAAGAGCCGCGCTGCCTTTCAAAAACCAGGATGCACGTTCGCCAGTCGGCTGGGAAGAAGATTTAGAGGGCATCGAAAGCTCCTAGTTTACGTGCGATCAGCAGGTAGACGATCATGATTAGGATGGGACCCATAGTGAATGCAGCAGCGAGCGGAATATTGTTGGATGTCCCCTGAAAAGAAAGGACAGCGCGCCCGATAGTATATGCAGAATTGCCGAAAAGCTGGGGGACGATGAAATCACCGAGAGTCAGCGAGAATGTAAAAATCGAACCGGCGATCACACCCGGAAATGCCAGCGGCAGAATCACACTTCTGAATGTCTGCGAGGGTTGTGCGCCAAGGTCGCTTGACGCCTCGATCAACGACTTTGGAACGCGCTCCAATGCAGTCTGGATTGGTATGACCATGTAAGGCAGCCATATATATACAAAAACAAGGAAAACACCCGTGTACGAAATGGAAAGGGAGGGACCTCCCACCACAGGCAGGGATAAATACCAATTAAGCAGGCCATCAATGTGGAGCAGGTTTGCTAACCAGGAAATAATGCCCTCTTGCGCAAGGATCAACTTCCATGAATAAACACGCACTACATAACTCGACCAAAGCGGCAGCGTCACAGCCATATAGAGGAGGGTCTTCATGCGGGGTGATGCGAAACGCGCCATATAATACGAAAGTGGGAATGCCAGCAGCGCACATGTGAAAGTAACCAACGCCGCCATCACCGTGGTGCGCGCAAAGATCATCATATTCGATGGGTCGAACAGCTTGGCGTAGGTCTTCAGCGTAAATTCTCGAACGATCTGCCCTGTGAAGCTATCCAACGAGAAAAAGCTGTTGATCAAAAGCGTGATCAGCGAACCAATATAAACGACAAGGAACCAGATGAGGGGCGGCAGGAGCAAAAGCGCCAATACCAATTTAGGACGCAAATACAGGTAGGTGGATATGCGGTTCAACATCCTAGCCTCCCAATCTACTAATGTGTTCTTTCTTCCAGAATAATTGCACAGGCTGACCTTTCGCCTGCATTACATCCATTGAAGTGGATTTCAGATTCTGCTCGACCACAACCAGGTCTCCACCGCCGTCCAACTCGACCAGGTAACGGGTATAAAGCCCGAGATAGATAACGTCGCGGATATTCCCACTTGCCTGATACGAATCTGCACCTGCTCTTCCATCCGCCTTTGCAAAATGGATTTTTTCAGGTCGAATGGAAAATTTGTCTTCTACCCCAGTAATTCGTTTTGCAACCTCCCCGCTCAGCAGGTTCGATACGCCCACAAACCCCGCCACAAAGGACGATTGCGGATGCTCATAAATATCGGCAGGTGTACCGATCTGCTCGACATTACCTTCATTGAAAACAGCGATCCTATCGCTCATCGTTAACGCTTCTTCCTGGTCGTGTGTAACGAAGATGAAGGTGATACCCACTTCGCGCTGGATATTTTTCAATTCGACCTGCATCTGCTGGCGCAGTTTCAAGTCGAGAGCGCCAAGAGGCTCATCGAGAAGCAAAACTTTGGGATGATTGATCAAGGCACGAGCGAGTGCGACGCGTTGTCTTTGTCCGCCGGAAAGCTGTGAAGGCTTGCGTCCACCATAGCCGGGCAGGCGGACAAGTTCCAGCATTTCTCCCACCTGTTTGATCCTATCCTCTTTCGAGACGCCTTTGATCATCAAACCATACGCAATATTCTCTTCGATGGTCATGTGAGGGAACAAGGCATAATCCTGAAACACGGTGTTGACCGAGCGCTCATATGGCGGCAGGTTGGAAACATCCTGCCCATATAAAAAAATTTGTCCGGCAGATGGGCGTTCAAAACCGGCGATCATCCGCAGGCAGGTTGTCTTCCCAGAGCCGGAAGGACCCAACATGGAGAAAAATTCCCCGTCGCGGATCTCCAGGGTCACATCATCGACAGCTTTCACCTCTCCAAAATGGCGGCTAACATTCTTGAACAAGATTGCGGATTCACTCATGGTGTGTCTCTTTTATGGTTGGGATTGCATCTGCCTGCAATGCAATTAAATTATACAAACAAAATCGTCGGAACTTTCATTTCAAAACAAATTGCAAGCCGCGCAAGGCATGCCTTGCGCGGCTTGATTCTAATTCCTACAGATCACTACTGGCTCTGAATGGCAATGTAGTCTTCCGTCCACTTATCGTAAGTCACGCAGGTCTTGCCGTCGTAACATTCAGCGGTCGGGGTCTTCCAGAAGTAAATCTTATCGAAGTCGTCGAAGCCATTGACGGAACAACCTTCATCGGTCAACAGTTCGTTGCCGGTGCAGGCGGCAGGCACGGCGGGAACCGAGCCAAACCAGGCGGCAAGATCGCCCTGGAGTTTAGGATCGAGCGAGTGTTCAAGCCAAAGATAAGCACAAACAGGGTGCGGAGCATCCTTGTGCATCATGGTGGTATCTGCCCAGCCGGTGGCGCCTTCAACCGGGATGGTTGAAGCGAGGGGCTGTCCGTCGAACTGAAGCAGGTTCACCTGAATGGGCCATGTGGAGGAAGCCACAAAACCTTCGCTCGTGAAGTCTTCGATCTGAATAAGGTAATCATGCCAGTATTTCGGAACGATCTCGCCCTGCTGGGTAAGGAGCGCAATCACAGCATCATACTGTTCCTGGGTGAGGAAGTAGGGATCTTCGATGCCGAGTTCAGGGTTGTGATACTTCAAATAGAGAGCGGCATCCGCGATGTAGATCGGACCGTCATACGCCTGAACACGGTCCTTGTTGGACTGTCCGTCAGGCAGGGTCTGCTCTTCAAAAACCACACTCCAGGAAGTGGGCGCTTCGGGGAAGACTTCGGTGTTATACATCAACACATTCGGACCCCACTGATAAGGCACGCCATAATGCTTGCCGTCCACAAAATGCCAGGGGGCTTCTTGCAGGCGTTCGTCCACGGTATCGTAGGAGGGAACCTTGGTAATGTCGATTTCCTGAACAACACCGCCGTAGATCAAGCGCAAGCTGGCATCGCCGGAGGCAGTTACAAGGTCGAAACCGCCAGTGTTCATCAACTGAACCATTTCATCGGACGTGAAAGCATCCTGTACCGTCACCTTACAACCAGTTTCCTGTTCGAAGGAGGTTACCCAGTCGTAATTGGGGTCGGTTGCGCCGCGCTCCAAATAACCGGGCCAGGCAATAATGGAAACTTCACCCTCATTTTCCATTGCCGCTTCTGTGGCAGCCGCTTCGGTCGCCTCAGGGACATCGGTGGCAGCAACTTCGGTTTCAGCTGCAGCCGCTTCGGTCGCAGGAGTGCCACCGCCACATGCCGAAAGCACGAGGCTGGCAAACACAAACACGACCATCAACTTAAACGCGAATTTATTCATTCTCTCTCTCCTTTTGAGTTGAATGGATTCGAATCGACAACTGCCATCAAAAACAAATCGCCACCCTTTCGGAAAACAACCTCTGTTTTGAAATCCGAATCGGACGGCGCAATGATGACTTTCGTCGAAGTGCGGGCATTATAACTTGTTTATTTGCATCGTCAATATAATCATTTCCGATACCGACATGCGCATCTTCCTCCGCCCCTGCCTGCCTCCATCCATTGAGATTGATCCCGCTGGAAACTTCATCTACACATCACGGGTATAATTCAAAAATCAATCCCACCCGGAGGAAAACGTGACCGACCTTCCCATCTATCCATTAACTGCTGAGCATAAAATGCTGCGCGATGCCGCCCGCGACTTCGCCGAAAAAGAGATCGCCCCCATCGCTGCTGAATTCGATGAAAGCGGAGACTTTCCCCATGCCACCATCAAAAAGATGGGCGGGCTGGGCTTCATGGGAATCGAAATGCCCGAACAATACGGCGGCGCTGGCATGGATGCTCTCGCATACGTCCTCGCCCTTGAAGAGATATGCAAAGTGGACGCTTCACATGGCGTCATCATGTCGGTCAATAATTCGTTGTACTGTCATGGCATTTTGAAATTTGGCAGTGAAGAACAGAAGAAAAAATTCATCACGCCCATTGCCTCAGGCAAAGCCATTGGCGCATACTCCCTAACCGAACCCCAAAGCGGCTCCGATGCAGGTACCATGCGCAGCCGGGCGACACGCGACGGTGATTTCTACGTGTTGAACGGACGCAAATCCTGGGTCACCAGTGGACCTGTAGCAGATTACTTCGTCGTGTTCATGATGACCGACCTGGAGAAAAAGCAAAAAGGCGTGACCGCTTTTCTCGTCGATGGAAAAACACCAGGATTGGTACGTGGAAAGAAAGAGCCGAAACTTGGCATCCGCGCTTCGGCGACGAGCGAAATTATCTTCGAGAACTGCCGCGTGCCCGCTGAGAATCGACTCGGTGCGGAGGGCGAAGGCTTCAAGATCGCCATGACCGTTCTGGATGCAGGTCGCATTGGGATCGCCACACAAGCGCTTGGGATTGCCGAAGCAGCCTACGAAGCGGCGAGGCAGTATGCAGGTCAGCGTGAGGCGTTTGGTCAACCGATTGGTCAATTCCAGGGAACAGGCTTCAAACTTGCAGACATGAAGACCCGCATCGAAGCGTCACGCTTGTTGATCTACAACGCAGCCATTGCAAAGGAAAAAGCAAAAGAAAAAGATGGCAGGTATTCCATCGAAGCCTCGATGGCAAAGCTGTTCGCTTCTGAAACGGCGATGTTTGTGGCGCACCAGGCAGTGCAAATTCACGGCGGCATGGGCTACAGCAAGGAATTGCCCGTGGAGCGTTACTTCCGCGATGCGAAGATCACTGAAATCTACGAAGGCACAAGCGAGATCCAAAGACTGGTCATTTCGAGACTCGAACTAGGTTCGAAATAATCTTCCATGGATCGCGCTTTGATCTGGTCTTTGATTCCGGGGATTACCGCGGTTCTCTTCGCATTCTCGCTACTTTTCCTAGCGCGCCGCCATCAATGGACGGAATCAGAGACGCCCGCCAGCCTGCCGCAAGTTGAAACCGAAAACGCGCAGGCTGGTAATTTCAAATCAAGATTCAATCGTTTTATTTCCACCCATCGCTGGGAAGTTCTTCTGGCGATGGTTTTTCTTGCGTTGACAATCTTCGCCGAGCTATCTGCCCCGGTTCAATTGACTGGTGAAATTCCCGCCGCGCCCAACATGCCAGGGCGACCGTTCTTCTTTATTCACTGGCAAAGAAACCACCTCTTCCTTTTTTACAACCAAACAGCCATAGCCAGCAACATTCTCACGGGTTTGATGGCGCTTGCATTGGCAGTCTTCGCCGCGATGCGTAAATCGCCTCGCAAAGTTCAGGCGAGTTTGCTGTGGGGATTCATGTCACTGGCTGGCAGTGCGCAGTGGATGGTCTCAGACGACAAGCAACGCACGATGGGGTTTGCACTTTACCTTATCGCAGGCGCGGGTTTTTTGATCTGGAGTATTCTCAATCTCGAAACTCTTCAAACCGACATTAATGAACCACACCAAATTCCACTTCACTGGGAAGTTGTGTTCGTCTTTGTCATCGTTGCGCTTGCCGCATTTGGTCGCATGTTTGCGCTGACTTCCGTCCCGTATGGCATCGAAGGCGATGAAGCCAAATGGACAGCCGAAGTCGTTTCGCTCGGCTTGCGCGGCGACCCGGATACCAACGGCATGTACCATCGTGATTCCCTGCCCGTCAGCTTCTTCATGCAAACGGTCTTTCAAAAAATCATGGGACCGTCGCTTTTCGCAGCGCGGTTTGAAGTGGCGTTCTTCAGCGTCATTGCCACCCTCATCTTTTATTTGCTCCTACGCCAGATCACAGCCATGCCGCTTGCTTTGTTGGCATCTTGGTTGTTGAGCGCATCCATTTTCGACATCAGCGCAAGTCGACTCGCAAATGTCGAAAGTCATGTTAAGTTATGGCCCATTTTGGCATTAGCCCTCTTCGCATGGGCGTTACAAAAAAAGCATTGGGCAATCTACGCGCTTGCGGGCATCGCGCTTGCTCTCGGCTTACTGACGTACGACACGGTTTTACCTTTGGGCATCGTCATAATCATTCTAATGATCGTCGAAGCCAGGCGCCAAAGCGAAACATTTGCAGATACCATGCGAAATCTCATGGCATTGCTCACACCTGCGCTGCTCACCCTTCCATTTTTGATCCCATACCTTTCCGGCAGATTGAGCTATTACAACGTCGATGAAAAAGGCTGGGACAGTGGCGCGGCGACGTTATGGAATCATTTCACAGACGTCATCGTCAGTTGGTACGTTCACCCGTTCGAAGATTTTCTCTACAACCGCAACGGACCTCTCCTCAACGCCTTTCTGCTCCCCTGGTTGACATTTGGATTCACAGCCTCCATCGCCGCCGCACGCCGTCGCCTCCCTTTCTGGACCTTGACCTGGTTGCTGCTCTTCATCCTCCCCGTCCCGATAGCGACTCATACGCCGCTCGGACGTGTGTATTATCCCGCGCTGCCCGCCGCATACATCCTCGCCGCAATCGGACTATATGTGTTCACCCGCGAAAGTCTGCGTGCCCTGGGCAATCAGTTCCGCCCACTGGTGACTGCCATTTCCATTGCATTTCTTGTTTGGCTTCCATTATTCAATCTCTACATTTATTTCAACGAAGTCTACGATTTCAGCGACCGCCAAATGCGCCGCGAAGTTGCCAAGTTTGCAGGCGAAGCCGCCAGCTCAGACAATCTGATCATTCTGGCATCCGTTCCGCGCGCGAACGAACCGCTCAACAACGAATATCAGATGATCGAACTCTTCATGATGGAAAACCTGCCGCTTGAAGATGTCACCTCATCTTATAAAAATGTCGCGTTGGAAGACGTATTGCCCACCCTGCGCAATATCAGTCTCCGCCCGAATCGTTCCATCCTTCTCGATAAATTCACCCAGAATGACCGCCAAAAACGAGATAACTTGAGCGCCGCCCTGCGCAAATGCTATCCGCAAGCCGTATGGACGACGGGCAAATTCTTCGACCGTGTGGATATCGATTCCCAATCCCTGTTAAACCCTGCTTGTGTCAGCACAGTAGTTTCGTTGCAACAAACCGCGAGTGACACCTTTTCATGGTCGATCTCGCAAGGCTTGGTCAGCCAGGTTGACTTAAAATGCGACCTCCTGCAAGCAGACCGAAATTGGATCGAAACCGAGTCCCTAACACCACCCACAGGCTGGCAGGTGGAAACTTCCTATGCCATCGACTGGAGCGGCAAAGGCTTCATCATGGATAACTACGGCAGTTCGCCGCTTTACTTCAATGTCACAAAAGACGAGGCGCGTTCCATCTACTTCTGGGTGCGATATTACAAACGCGCTGTAGACCATTCTCCCGTCGAACTCACTTTCAATGAACAAATCCGCGCTTTCAGCGACATCAACAAGGACAAGACCAATCAATGGGTTTGGGAAAAGGTCGGTCCCTTCACTGCTCCAACCGGAGATTACATCGCTTCTTTGAATCGCCCTTACAAAGATGAACCTTCCAAATTCATCGCCCTCTTCGTGGATGCAATCGTTTATACTCACGACCCGAATTTCGTCCCAACTGATGAGCACTATGAAACACTCCCACCGCGTACGTTCAATTTTCAAGACCAACGTAACGAAGGGACTATCACAGCGCGTTTCGAACCAGGCTCTTATCGTTGTTATGCCGAAGTCATTAGCAACCAATTCCTCCTCGTCGATGCCTTCGGATTCACCCCGGTAAAGTCAGGTATCATTGAGTTCACCATCGAATAGAAAGTAACCAAACATGAGAGCCATTCTCTTCCACAAACACGGCGGGCCGGAAGTCCTCGAGTACGCCAACTTCCCCGCCCCGCAGCCGAAACCTGGTGAAGCGCTTGTCCGTCTGCGCGCAGCTGCCCTCAACCGCGTGGATGTTTTCGTCCGCAATGGCTGGCCCAGCTTGAAGCTGGAACTCCCCCACATCCCCGGCGCGGACGGGGCAGGTGAAGTTGCAGGGCTGGGCGAAGGCGCAACGGGTTTCAACATCGGTGACCGGATCGTCATCAACGCCAACCTCGGCTGTGGCGAATGTGACGCGTGCAAGGCGGGTCAGGATAATCTCTGCAAGAACTGGCATCTGCTCGGTGAAACCGTCCGCGGGACGTATTGCGAATTTATTTGCGTGCCGATAAGACAACTGCACAAAGTCCCTGATGGGTTCGACTTACATCAAGCCGCCGCGGCTGCCTTGGTGTATCAGACCGCCTGGCATTCGATGGTGGCTCGCGGGCAGGTCAAAGCTGGAGAAACAGTGGCAATTGTCGGCGCGGGTGGAGGCGTGAATTCGGCGTCCATCCAGATCGAAAAATATCTCGGCGCGAAAGGCATCGTCATCGGCTCGAATGCCGAGAAACTCAAACAAGCCGAATCCCTCGGCGCGGATATTTTGATCGACCGTTCGAAGGAAGAAGATTGGTCGAAGGCGGTTTTCCTTGCGACGAATAAACAAGGTGTGAATGTGGTGGT
>JACPVC010000059.1 GCA_016191955.1 Chloroflexota bacterium | reverse complement strand
GATGGCGGCGTGATATTTCTCGGCTCCCGCGCGGAAGGCTGCCGCCGCCTCTTTCATACGGGACGCCTGATCCACGGCGTAGGCTTTGACCGCGCCGAGGTCGGCTTGAGCAGCGGCTGATTCTCCCGAAATAGCATCGGGGTTTTGCGTCGAAACAGAGGCAACTGTCGGCGCGGCTTGAGGCGCACAGGCGGCGAGGATGACGCTGAGGGTCAGAATCCCAGCCAGGAATGCGATCCAATTTTTCTTCATGTATTTCTTTACTCCTTTGAGGTGTGTGATGAGATTCGCTCCCTCACCCTAACCCTCTCCCGATGGGAGAGGGGACTCCCTTCCCCCTTCGGGGGAAGGGTTGGGGATGAGGGCCTTTTTCTTGCGCCACAAGCTGTACGAAAATGTGGCGAGCAATATCAGCAAAAATAAAACTTGCGCGAGCGCGGTTTCGAGCGTGGGGAAAATGCCGAAGAGTTCCATGAGGATGAGATTTTCGGGCATCCACGTCAGCAGGTGGGCGGAAATAATGCCCGCCTCTTGCAACTCGCGAATACCTGAGCCCATGAAGTTGAAGGCAAGCAACATAAGCAGCAAGCCTGTCACAGTGAAGAACGGTTTGAGCGGCAGGCGTTTACTCAATTTCAAAATGGCATATGCTACAGCGAAGATAATGAGGCTGCCGATGATGAACCCCAGCCAAACCGAACTTGCCTGCGCGTCGAAGGACAAGGCTTGATAGAACAAAACCGTCTCGAAGCCTTCGCGATAAACGACAGTGAAGCCCAGCCCCGCCAACGCCAGTGCGGAACCTGTGTTAAGCGCCTTGCCCACTTGTTCCTTGACGAAGACGATCCAATCCACCACGTATACTTTTTCAAACAGCCAGTTGGTGACGTAGAACAAAACCGCAACCGCCAACAAACTCGCAACGCCTTCGATGATCTCGCGGCTCGCCACACTGATGGTGATAAGGCTTTGCGCCGCCCACCAAGTGAGCACGCTCAACACAATCGCGGCAACTGTGCCGAGGTACACCCACGCGCTGAATTTACGCGGACTATTCGTGGCACGCAAATACCCGAGGATCGCGCCGAGGATCAAGACCGCTTCCAAGCCTTCGCGCAGGATGATGACCATGCTGTTGACTACGGCGAGAAATCCGCTCATGCCAAGGGATAGAAAATCTTGCGCCTCATTTAATTTGACGTTGAGTTGATCTGTGCTCGCGGCAATATCCTCTGCTGAGGCTTTTTCGGCGAGCAAGGTCGCCAAGCCTTTTTGCCCTTCGGTGCCTTCCCAAAACAAGCCTTCCAACTCACGCGAGAGGATCGGCGCGCGGTGTACCAGCCGTTGCTCGGGTCCGCTTTCGAAGATGGCATAGGCTTCAAGGCGGGTGCTTTCGGCGTCTGCGTAACGTCCCTCACGGACAGAAACCAACATTTCATTTAACAGCGTTTCGAGAATGGTAAAAGATGCCGAGGTGTCATTCGCATCCGCGCTGACGTTCAGCGTGTTCTCGACGATTCCCAACGCTTCATCCACCAAGGCTTTCACATCTTGCGGCTCGCCGAGATTCAGCATGGTGGTTTCGAGTTCACCCAAGATGGCTTCTAGCCGCGCGGCAGCATCTGCATCTATGGCAGCGATGAACGGGCGCAGTTCTTCAAAGACCACTTCAGCCTGTCCGCGAAAGGTGACGGCTTCTTGATATTCGATGGCGATGGTGATCTGTCCATCGCGCACGCCGTTCTTGTATTCGATATATATCAAATCAGTGAAGAGATACAGCAGTTGTCCGCGCTCGGCAACTTCGGCGGGCGTGAGTTCCACGGGTTGGTATTTGCTCAACGCTTCGCGAATGGTGTTCACCTGTGTTTGCACCGCGCTCCAATCTTCGTGCAATGCGGCGGTCTCCAACGCGGCAAACGACTCACTCAATGAGCGCGTTGAATCTTCGCCCAACTTTTCGGTCATATCGGCTTGCAAGATGGAAAAATATCCCGCCGCCTGTCCTGCCCATTCTGCGGCGCGGGTGGGGAAATCTTTTTCAACGGCGACTTCGATCTGGGTCAACGAATCACGCAGACGGAAGAAGTATGCGTCACGCAAATCATTGGCGACGATTCCCGCCGCTTCCTCCGCCGAAAGTTGATTCTGTTCCACGTCAGCAATCGCCGCCGCTGACGGATCGTCCACGGTGCTGACACGAGTCGACTCGCGGTATTCGCGCAGTCTCAGCCACTCGGCAGCAGACGCGGAGTCCCCTGCTTTCAGCGTGGATAAGGTTAGGGTTTGGCTGCCCTGCAAGAGCGCGGTCCAGAGGCGTCCGCGCGCGGCTGCCAGGGCAGACGAGTCGCCGTTCAAAGCAGCGGTTCGCGCGCGGGTCAAGGCATCCAAAACCAGCGCGTCGGTTCCAGGCGTCACTTCTTGAAACGATGGTTGCAGGCTGGCTTGATAAATATCCGCGGCGTCATCGATCAAATCCGCGGCGGCTTGACAATGCACAGACGGGTCGCTGGCGCGCGCGGCGGCGTACAACTCGCTTTGTGCCTGAAACGCAAGGTCACGAATCTGCCCTGCAGATTCCCACACGGGTGTGGTTTGGGCATGAGCGTTGAGTGCGCTCCAAATTCCAACGCCAAGAAAAAGCAATATGCCCAGCAAAGCTGCAATGAGCAGGATGGTCAAACGGCGCGAGTATCCGCGCAAGTTGGAGGGATCGATACGTTGCACGGTTAATTCCAGGAGAGGATGTTGAACGATTGAAATGCACGAGTCGATACAACGGTCTTCGTACGGACGGGGAGTTCGTTATCAAGAAAAGCAAAGACATCGGCGAGCATGTTCTTCAGGATGGAGACATCTTTGAACGACAAGCGCAAGCCTGATGAGCTAACCCATACTTCGAAGAACAGCCTGCCTTCAGGCGTGGCGCGCCGAAACAAATGAACGTTCGGTTGTTTGGAAGGCTTCCAATCAGCATGCGCGAATTCGATCAGGGAATACAAATAGCGCAGTTCGTCGAAAGACAGGTGAACCACGCTCTTGTCCCATACGATGTGAAAGGTGTTGTGTTCACAACGAAAGATGGCACGGTCTTCGTAGGTTTGAGAGATTTGAGTCAGGTTGTTGCACATGCGGCGATTCCTTTGGTCGAATAATCGCGGCAGTATACTGGTTGTCCCCGTTGAATTCTAGGTGGTCGTATGAAATTGGAGAATTATTGTCTTGAAGATAGTTTTCAACCAAGTTGAAAATTTTCCTGGTAATCTTTCATGCAGGGCATCGCCTTCCGTTGCCGTCCTGAGTTTGACCCAGGGTCATTTTCCCTTTTTGATGTGATGTCGATTTTCATTCCTGAGCCAAAAAGCAGTCACTGCAACTGCCACACCAAGCATGCCTGCCAATATCACCGCGCTGGAAGCTGTACCCGCTAAAGTCTTCCAGAATACGGCAAACAGAATCACACCGATGACGAATATCGCAACATAGGAAATATTTGGCATGTGTATTTTTCCGTGTCTCATTTCACACACTCTTTTCCGAATTTACTCCACGATCAGTTTGCCGCGCAACATACCCATTTGGCATTGAAAGCCATATTCACCGGCTTTGTCAGGCGTGAACTCCAGTGTGACCTGCTCGCCTTCGGGCAGCAATGCGTTCTGGTTGAAGTCGGGGAATAAGACTTTTTCCGAACACGCCGAACTTTCCTGTCGTGTAAACGTCAATCGCACGGGGCGGCCTTTCTGCACAACGATCACATCAGGTGTGTAGCCGCCCTTCACAGTGATTGCCACTTCCTGCGCCCCAGACTCGGATAGTGCAACTCGTGTCTGCGCTTTGGGCGCGAACCAGAAATACCAGGCGATGAGAATGGTCATCACGATGCCTGAAAGAATCACAAAGATTTGTAGATTGGACATGTTAATCTCCTTTGACAGCCCGCAACATGGATAACGGACCGAATACTGTGACGAAGTGCTGCGCTTCTTTGACTTCGCTGAAACCTGCTTCTGTTACGAAGAGCGGAATCTTCCCGTCGAAATTGTCGACAACCTCCTCGAGGCGGCGCATGTATGTTGTCATGAAACGTGTGAGTGATGAATGCGGCGCGCCAAAATCAAGAATATGCAATTCGCCGTTAGGTTTCAGCACGCGGTAAATTTCTTTGAACGCGCGGCGCTTGTCATCGGTGACGAGGTGGTGAATGACAAGGCTGGTGACAACTCTATCGAAAACAGAATCAGGATACGCGAGGGAGGAAGCGAGTCCTTCATCCCATTGAATACTTGTACCGCGAGACTTATCTCGCGCAATATCCAGCACCTGTGAGTCGCCATCCATCCCCGTGACTTCGGCTGTGGGATGCGCACGCTTGAGCATGAGAGTCAACGTACCTGTGCCGCAACCGAGATCAAGGACTTTCATGCGCGGCTGGATGTTTGCCTGTTGAATTAATTTACTTTTGAAAGTTTCCTCGCGCATGACCCATTTGAGCAAAGGATCGTAAAGCGGCGTGAGCCATTTGAAGCTAAGAGCGGGAATGTAACGAGTTGGTTTTTCCATTGGATGACCTCTAACGACTGAAGTCGTTACTACTGTTCACCTTACGCTGAATTTTGGTTTGAATCCACGTAGACGATTGGCATTGCCCACAACCGTGACAGACGAGAACGCCATCGCCGCACCCGCAATGAGCGGACTGAGCAACACCCCAAAGAAGGGGAACAACAGACCCATCGCAACGGGAACGCCCAGTGTGTTGTAGAAAAATGCGCCAACCAGATTTTGATAGATGTTCTTCATCGTGGCGCGGCTGACTTCGATGGCTGTGACTACGCCTTTGAGACTGCCTTTGATGAGTGTGATGTCCGAGGCTTCGATGGCAACGTCTGTGCCCGTGCCAATGGCAAGGCCGACATCCGCCTGTGCGAGCGCGGGCGCGTCGTTGATGCCGTCGCCAACCATTGCGACTTTTTTACCTTCTGCTTGAAGCAGGTGAATATTATTTGCCTTGTCCTCAGGAAGGACTTCAGCCAATACACGCGTGATGCCAACCCTGCGCGCAATCGCTTCTGCGGTGCGGCGGTTATCGCCCGTGATCATTACGACCTCAATCCCCATGTTTTGCAGAACTTTGATCGCTTCGGCAGAATCTTCCTTGACCGTGTCTGCCACCGCGATGATGCCTGCGGCTTCGCCGTCGAGTGCAATATACATCGGAGTCTTACCATCGTCGGCGATTGATTTTGATTGTTCTTCCAGTGAACCAAGCGCGATCTTCTCGCGGTTCATCAACTTGAGGTTGCCGATCAAGATACTCCTGCCTTCAACTTTCGCTGAAACGCCATGCCCAGGAATGGCGTCAAAATCTTTGACTTCTGTCAGTTCCAATTTTTGCGCCTGCGCGCCTTCGACAATCGCCTGTGCTAACGGATGCTCGCTGACCTTCTCAACCGACGCGGCAAGGCGCAACAACTGTTCACCGTCCACTGATGACTGCTCACTGAGCACTGTGTCCGTCAACTCAGGTTTGCCCTTCGTAATCGTTCCTGTCTTATCCAGCACAACCGTTTGAATGGCACGTGCAGTTTGAAGCGCTTCACCCGAACGGATCAGAATCCCATGCTCCGCGCCTTTGCCAATGCCGACCATGAGACTCATCGGTGTGGCGAGTCCCAGCGCACAGGGGCAGGCGATGATGAGCACGGTCACGCTTGTCACCAATGCGTAGACCAACTGCGGCTGGGGTCCGATCGCGAACCAGGTCACGAAGGTCCATACGGCGAGGATCATTACAATGGGAACGAAGTAGCCAGAGATGGTGTCGGCAAGTCTTGCAATCGGCGCCTTGGAGTTTTGCGCGTCCTGCACCATCTTGACGATCTGAGCAAGAGCCGTGTCCTTTCCAACTTTCGTGGCGCGGAATTTGAACGCGCCCGTTTTATTCAATGTCGCACCGATGACCTCATCGCCTTTCTTTTTTGAGACAGGCAACGACTCGCCGGTCAACATGGACTCATCTACCGCAGAACTGCCTTCGACGATGACACCGTCCACTGGGATTTTCTCACCAGGACGGACTTGAATTACATCACCGACCAAAACTTCTTCAACTGGAATGTCCATTTCCTTGCCATCCCGGATGACGCGCGCGGTCTTGGCTTGCAAGCCCAACAACTTCTTAATTGCTGAGCTGGATTGTCCCTTGGCGCGCAATTCCAATGCCTGCCCCAAAACAACCAAAGCAATCACCACTGCAACGACATCATAGAAAGGTTCTGAAGTCCCTTCTGGGAAAACGGATGGAAATGCAATCGCAAAGGTCGAATATAACCATGCCGCACCCGTACCAAGCGCAATCAATGTATTCATGTTGGCTGAGCGATGTTTGAACGCCGCCCATGCGCCTGTGAAGAAGTCATACCCTGAATAGAATAGGACGGGTAGAGTCGCAAGCGCAGAAAGTATCCAAGCCCATCGGATTGTCTCCATTGATAAATCGCGAATCACAGGCACGTATTGCGGATACGCAAACAACAACACTGGCACTGAAACAATCGCCGCGAACCAGAACATTTTCATCAAGCGGCTGTATTCACGCGCGTGAGCTTCTTCCTGTTTGTCTACGGGCGCGTCGCTTGACGCAGGGCGCGGTTTGTACCCCCACGCCTCGATTGCCGCATTCAACTGCGAGAGCGTTGCCTTTTGAGGGAGATAATCCACGCTCGCTTCCTGGGTGGCGATGTCGACGGTCGCACTCAAAACACCTGGCGTAGATTTCAGCTCATCTTCGATAAAGTTGACGCATGAGGCGCAGCGTAAATTCTCGATGCCAATTTTGACTCTCGTCACGCCGACTTGAAAGCCAATGGATTTGACTGCGCTCACAAGCCGCGCCACGTCCACCTTCTGCGCATCATACTGGACCTCGAGCCTGCCTGCCGCTCCATTGACCTTTACCACATCCACGCCTTCGAGCGCGTGCAGAGTCGCTTTGAGGTGAGTCGAATGCTCCTTTAACGGCAAGCCGCTCACAGGGAGTTCGATGCGGGTGAGAGTCCGCTCGGGGTTGAAGCCCGTCGTCGCGGAAGTCATCACATAATTGTGCGGGTCTGCGTCGAATTGATCCACGCAGGAATCAGAGCAAAAATAAAACGTCTGCCCCATGTGCTCACGTTTGGCAAACGCGCTCTGGGGTTCGATTTCCATGCCACATACAGGATCACGCTGAGTCATTGTTACCTGCCTTATAAAAAGTTACTAATAGTGTACGTCTATTTGACGAGGCGTGCGAGTGGTTTTCTGCCTACTTTGATATAAGCAAAATAGCCTATCCGCTGGATAGGCTATTTTGCATTGGTTGAAATTTTAGAAAACGATCACCTGGTCCGCTTCCACTGTCCATTGCCCCGCTAAATCCATATTTCCGTCCACAACGCCGTCGATCTTAAGGTCAGGCTCGAGCCCGCGAGCCTCGCTGCAAGTGCCTCAGGTGGCAACCTTTCCGCGTTGGGCAAGGGATTTGATCATGCGTTCGATATTGTAATAACCATCGGGCGTCTTTTGCCCCTTGCGGGCGCACATCACACCATCGCCCATAAGGAAGACTTGCACCTGCGCTTCCGGTTTCTTGACCAGGTTATGCGCCAGGCGCAAAGCGTTATATGGGCGCTCATTGCCGTAAGGCGCGTCGTTGATGATGAAGAGGTATTTCTTTTGATTGTCGTTCATGCAATGTTCTCCGATTTGGGTTTATGCGCGCGCCGTTTCCACCAGCACTGCGCCAGATTCAAGGTTTTCCAAAAGCACCTGACGCATAAGGTCACATGCTTTTATGATCTTTGGGTTGCTCAGGCGATAATAAATGTTCAACCCCTCGCGCCGCGAGACAACGATCCCCTTTTGACGCATCAACGCCAAATGTTGGGAGAGATTCGCCTGACTGATCTGCATGGCTTCGGTCAACTCACCGACTGTCTTTTCGCCGTCACGCAGGTGAGTGATGATCTCCAATCGCTTTGGGTTTGCAAGCGTCTGGCAGATGCTTGCATGGAGTTCATACAGTTGTTGTTCCGACATGGGCACTCCTAGTATTATGAATATTGAATATTCTAATGTTTGAATGTAGTTTTGTCAATAAAAGCGGCGGTCCTTTTGGAAAGTGACCGCCGCCTGTTTCAGGTCAAGGCTTTACTTCAATGCCGTTCCGCAATAGGGGCAGTTTTGCCAATCGCTCCGAGTGCCCTTTCCGCAATTTGGGCACGGTGTCATGGCTGAAGTCTGAGGAGTATTGCCTGTATTTCGCAGCAAGGATGCAACACCGAACACGATCAGCGCAATCACCCCAATGGGGATCAGCCACATGAAGAGCATACCGAGTCCCATTCCAAACCAACCGAAGGGAGAGTAACCCCAACCACCCATCATTCCGGGTCCGCCCATCATACCCCACCCACGATAGCCATAGTTGCCATATCCCCAGCCGCCGAATATTCCCGTGGCAAACAGGAGCATGGCAATCAGAAGCCCCACGATTACAACTGCCGACCAATTTATCTTTTTCATACTGTTATTCCTTTCTTTCGATTGAATATATAAATCAATGATGCGCTGCTTGTCCCTGCGCCTC
>JACPVC010000199.1 GCA_016191955.1 Chloroflexota bacterium | reverse complement strand
TCTCGCCCTCGTCGATCAGCGGATAAACGATAAACGCCTTACTGCCATTTTTCACCTGCGCACGGATCATCGCGTACGCGCGTTCGCGTTCCTGCGGACGAAGGACGTAGGTTGCGATGGGCTGCCTGCCTGCCGGCATCACGTCCATCACCGAGATGTCGAGGTCGCCAAACATCGTCAACGCCAATGAGCGTGGGATGGGTGTTGCCGTCATCACCAAGAGATGCGGGTTCGTGCCCTTACTTCTCAGCTCGGCGCGTTGCTCCACACCGAAGCGATGTTGTTCATCGATGACCACGAACTGTAATTCCTTGAAGAGCACATCCGGCTCGATGACCGCATGCGTACCAATGACGATCTTGATCGAACCATCCACCAAACCGACCCGAATCGCTTCTTTATCAGACTCGCTCGCGTTGCCCACCAACAAGCGAATCTCATCCTTCTGCAAAAACCCGCCTTCGCCAGCCAGCAGGCTGGAGAAATTTCGATAATGCTGTTCCGCCAAAATGGATGTGGGTGCCATGATGGCAGCTTGCGCCCCATTCAAGACGACCATACTTGCGCCGAGCGCGGCGATGACTGTCTTCCCCGAACCGACGTCGCCTTGAATGAGTCGATTCATTGGCTTGCCAGAATCAAGGTCACGTCGAATATCGTTCAAAGATTCTTGCTGGGCAGAGGTCAGGGAGAAGGGCAAACTTTCTAAACGCGCACCCAGCCACTCGTCTGGGACGGTGAAGCGCTTGCCATCCACTGCCTGCCAGTCACGTTTTTGTCGCAGCACGCCCATCTGCAAATAGAAAATTTCATCGAAGGCAAGGCGTTCGCGCGCCAGCTTAAGTCGCGCTTGCGAATCCGGGAAGTGAACTTGAGTCAACGCTTCGCCGAGCGAAACCAAACGCGCTTCACGTTTGATGTTATCCGGCAGCGCATCCACCACGGCAGGCGCCCAATACGAAACGACCTGCTTCATTTGATTGCGCAGCCATTTTTGCGTGATGCGCTCGGTGAGCGAATAGATCGGCACGATGCGATTGGTGTGCAGATTTTCCATCTCCACCGGTTCCCAATCGGGGCTGTTCATCACAATGCGACCAAGGTATTGATCGATCTTGCCCGAAACCGAAATCGCATCGCCCACTTTGAAGCGATTCATCAACCACGGCTGGTTGAAGAACGAGACCTTCAACGCGCCCGTGCCATCCGCAAGAATGACCTCGATAATACTTTGCTTGCCGCCGCGGATCGGGCGATTGTGAACGCTTTGGATCGTCCCCAACACCGTGACGACATCGTTATACATCAACGCCTGAATCGGCTTGAGCAGCGAATAATCTTCATAACGACGCGGGAAGTTATACAACATATCCCCCAGCGTCTTCATCCCAAGGTTTACAAGCGACTCCGCATTTTTGGGTCCCACGCCCTGCAGCACGGTCAATTCGGCGCCCAATGCAGCGGGCGTCTGGCTATGCTTCGCACTTGTGGCAGAATCAAAACGCTGCGGCGGGGCTTGCCTCGGTTTCTGCTGATACTGTTGTGGAGGATGCTGCTTCGGCTGGCTTTGACTCTGCGCCGCAGCCACTTCAACCACTTCAGCATTTACCTGCGCCTCATCATCGCTTCTCTGTGGACGTTGAGGCTGGTTCGGTCTCTGCGGCTGGGTCTGCCCCTTGGGCTTTTGACCTGCCTCCGGGTAGGTCTCACCGATGCGCTTCCACAATCCCTTGAGTGACTCCGCCCGCCCGGTGGGAGTGAGCTTTTCATACGCTCGCAAGCGCGACACGACAGCCTGAATCACTTCTTCTGCCACGCCATCGGCGCGGGCTTCCCCTTCCCAATAATCGAGCATCTTGGCAAGTCCGCCGATGATGGCGGTATTTTCGTATTTGTTTTCGTGTTCGAGTCGAAAAAATTTGCGTAGTTTTTCCAAAGACGGTTGCATAATGGTCAATTTTATCATGGGCAGGGTAAGGAACCCTGGAACATCTCATCTTAATTTCCGTATAATCCACGAGGAGACTTATCAAATGGACTGGTTCAATAACAGCAAGTTATTCAGCATGGCGCGTCAGGGTCAGCGCCTGACGCATATCGCGGCGGTCATTCCGCTTTCGATCCTTTTCTCGTTCATCGCACAAATGGGGCTCATTCCCGTAGTCATCATTATGGCAGCACTTTACGGTTTTTCAGATTCCCTCCTAAGCATGGAAGGTCTTCTCCCGCTCATTGCAGGTTTCTGGATGAGTATGCAGTTGATCTTCGCCTTTGCGCTCATTTATTTTATCTTGTGGGCTTGGCTGAGATTTGTTGAAAAACGCCCCTTCTGGACTCTCGGCTACGAATTGAAGGACGCCACCGCCCATTACGCGCGCGGGGTTTTGATCGGCGCGGTGATGTTCGCAGGCGCGGTAGGGATTTTGGCTTTATTTGGCAGCGTCTCCTTCGAGCAAGGTGAACCGTCCCAACAAGGTCTTGCCGCATTAGGTGGCGTGATGCTCGTCCTCATTGGTTGGGTCATCCAAGGTGGCGCGGAAGAAGTGCTCATGCGCGGCTGGGTGTTGCCTGTCATCGGCGCGCGCTACAAACCGTGGATTGGTTTGCTGATTTCATCTCTCATCTTCGCCCTCCTGCACGGACTCAACCCCGGCTTGAGCACCATTGCCCTGATCAACCTTGCGCTGTTCGGCGTGTTTGCTGGCTTATATGCCATGCGCGAAGGTTCCATGTGGGGCATCAGCGCCTTGCACAGCGTTTGGAATTGGGTACAGGGAAATTTCTTCGGCTTCCAAGTTAGCGGCATGGACGCAAGCGGCGGCACCTTGCTCAACCTGATGGAAACCGGCGCAGACTGGTTCACCGGCGGCACATTCGGTCCCGAAGGTGGGTTGGCGGTGACGATTGTTTTGGTGATTTCAATTGCAATCACATTGTTCTGGAAAAGCAAAGAGATCGAAGGAGTCAAATCCAATCCCTAAGGCGTCGCCGTGGCGCCGTGCGACAGATGGAATGATTATAGAATTGCCAAATAGAAAAACAAATCCCGAAGGGATGATATTGGTCTGACATATCAGGCTGATGAAGCCCCTGTATAGAGCTGTTTATTTCCTTACCGCCGCAAAACCTAACCCATTTGGTCCCAAGTGAGTGCCAATGACGGCTGTCACATTCACGAACAAAATATCTCTTGGCACAGATTGGCGCGCCTGATTCATCAACTCGTTCAGCAAATTCCGGGCGCGGTCTTCGGCGTTGGTGTGTAAAATGGCGAGGCGTTCCATTTCACCTACACTGAGCGCAAAGCTCAGAATCTTCTCGTCTGCCTGCCGCGTGGTGCGGACGGCGCCGATGGCTTTCACTTCCCCATCGCGCAATTCGATCATCGGCTTGATGGAGAGCAATCCGCCTAAATTAGCGACCACGCCGGGGACTCGTCCGCTGCGTTTGAGGTATTCCATCGTATCGAGCGCGGCTTTGACTTGCAGCCGTTTCCGCGCAGATTCAACGGCTTCGAGCGCGGCGTTCACGCCAATATTATTCGCTTCGGCAGCGGCAAGAGCTTGAAAGCCAAGCCCCATCGAAAGCGAGCCACTGTCCAAGACGGTGACTTTGCCGGGAAACTCGCCTGCTGCCTGTCTCGCCACATTGACGATGGTGGTCAATTGCGAGGCGGCGTGGATGGAGAGGACATGGTCACAGCCTGAGGTGAGCAGGTACTGATACGGCGAGAGAAAATCTCCAATGGACGGCGCGGCAGTTGTCGGCGGGGTTTGAAGCGAAGGCAGTCGGTTATAGAATTCTTCACGTGAAATTCCAATCCCGTCAGCGTATTCCTTTCCCTCCAAAACAAGGATGGTAGGCACCACTTGGATCTCGTGTTGTTCGATGAGATAGGAGGGCAGGTCGGCAGTTGAGTCGGTGACGATTCCAAGTTTCATGAAGCAAAGTTTAACATAAATGCCTTCGTCATTGCGAGGGCGCACTTGTTCTTCCCTGCACCGAACGCAGGACGGTGTACCCGAAGCAATCCATGACTTAATCCATAGATTGCTCACCGCACTGGCGCGCGGCGCAAGTGTCGTCGGGAAGATCACCCTCCTCGCAATGACAGATATATCACCTGATACTTTCCCCTTGACTTACTGTATATCACACAGTATAATGCAACAAAGGTAGAGATATGGCAAACACAGAATCGCTCGAAAATGTCGTTTTGGAGTTACGGCGCGGGGTGATCGTACTGGCGGCGCTCAGTCAACTGGGCTCTGAGGAGTACGGTTACTCACTGCTGAAGAAACTCGCCAACCTCGGCATGGAAGTGGACCAGGGCACGTTGTACCCGCTCCTTCGCCGGTTGGAAGCGCAAGGTCTGCTGGCATCCGTCTGGAAGCTGGAGGAGGCGCGCCCACGTCGGTATTATGTCATTAGCGCAGAAGGAAAGAAACTCCTGCCGAAGTTAAAGAAGGAATGGGCTGGCATCGTATCCGTGATGGATAAGATGCTCTCATGAGTGTAGGGGCAACCCATCGAAGTTGAACAGAACGTTCGGCTTCATGGGCGGGTCGCCCAATACAGAAGAAAGGAAACACAATGAACCTCATTGATCGTTACGTTGCCGAAGTCGGCAGAAGCCTTTTGCTCATCAAAGGTCGCAAGGATATTGAAAATGAACTGCGTTCCACCTTGGAAGATATGCTGGAGGAACGCGCACAGAAAGCGGGTAAGCCCGCAGATGAAGCCATGCAGATGGAAATGTTGAAGGAATACGGCGCGCCGCATAAGGTGGCGGAAACATATAACCCCAACCCGTATTTGATCGGTCCGCGCGTGTTCCCGTTCTTCATGTTCATCTTGAAGATCGTGATCGCGGCTGTGACGTTAGGCTTGACCATTGCCACGGGCATCCAGATTATGAACCTCTCCCCCATGACGGCAATGGAATTGCTCTCAACCATCGGCAAGGGGTTGTTGAACATCATCTCAGCAAGCATCGCGGCGTTCGGAAATCTTGCCTTGATCTTTGCACTGATCGAACGTTATGCGCCCGCTTCCGAATTTAAGATGGATGAAGAAAAGGAATGGGACCCTGCCTCGTTGAAAAAAGAACCAGAGCCGGATGATGTCAAAATTTGGGAACCGATCCTCGCCATCGTTTTTACTTTCATTGCGCTGAGCATCTTCAACTTCAATCCGCAGTTGATCGGCATTTACTATCTGGATGGCAACGAATGGCATGTTCTGCCCGTGCTCTCCGAAGCCTTCTTCCGCTGGCTGCCACTGATGAATATCGGTTGGGTCGCTGAGATCGTGCTAAACGGCATGCTTCTGCGCGCTGGTAAGTGGACGACCAGCACCCGCCTCTTCTCCATCGGGACGAAGTTGTTCCAAATCTTCATCCTCGCCATGCTGATCTCGGGTCCGTCCATTCTGGCTTTCACCGCTGAGTCATTGACCAAGGGTGGCATCACCGACCCGGAAGCAGTTAACATTCTGATGCTGCTGGCGAAGCAAGGTATGAAATTCATCCTTGGGCTGGCGATTTTTGGCACAGTGATTGAGGTGATCAAGTCTGCGTATAAGATGGTCACGCAAAAATAAATAATAGTCTTTCTACCGTACAAACGCCAAAAAGGAACCGCTAAGTCCGCAAAGATCGCGAAGAAAACCTTTAAAACTTAGCGCTCTTCGCGGTAAAAATAATTGGTTGTACGGTAGAGAAATAATAGTTAAAAAGAGACAATCACTTAAAGTGACTGTCTCTTTTTATAACAAACCTGTAGGTCAGGCTTTTAGCCTGACCTTTTTATTAATTGTTATACATGGCAGGTTGAAAACCTGCCCTACATATCATTCAATTGACAAAATAAACTGGTAGTGCGGCTGGCCGCCCTCCTGCACCTCGACTTCGAGGTTGGAATATTTCTCGCGGACCAAATCCGCAAGGCGGTTGGCTTCGGCATGGGTCATATCTTCGCCGTAGAAAAGTGTGACGATCTCAAGCTCACCTGCTTCGGCTTTTTCGAGCAACTCGAACAAACTATGCTCCACCGAATCGGCAGAAGCGACCAGTTTGCCATCCAGCAAGGCGATCACCTGACCATCTCTCACTGTCACACCGTCGATTTCAACCGAACGGGTGGCAACCGTGATCTCACCGGTCTTCACATCGCTCATGGCTTTGTTCATCTTTGCGGCAATGGCTTCCACATCCCCGCTGGGGTCAAACGAAAGCATCGCGGCAAGTCCCTGCGGAACGGTGCGGGTCGGCACCACTTGCACGCTCTTGACTGTCACATCCCTGGCTTGATTCGCCGCCATCACAATATTCTTATTGTTCGGCAGGATGATGACCTTATCCGTGGGCATGTTTTCGAACGAACTCAAAATATCCTGAGTAGATGGGTTCATGGTCTGCCCGCCCGCAACCACGGCAGCCACACCAAGGCTGGCAAAGATACGGCTGATGCCTGTCCCCGGCGAGACCACCACCACGGCAATATTGCCCGGCTCCACCGTGCTGAATTGAATCTGCGTCGACTTGCTCTTTTGAATATCGTCCATCTGCGCCATCAAGTTTTCAATGGCAACCTTCGTCACGGTACCGATACCCATGATGTAATCGATCGGCACATAACGATTCTCTGTCGGCACATGGATGTGCATGCGGTACATCCCATCACCCTCGCCCACCTGGATCGACGTGCCCATCTCTTCAAGTCTTCCATAGAAACCATGCAAGTCAAGTTCGCCGGTTGGCACAAAATCCACAACGACCTCGTAATCCTGTCCCTCTTCCACATCTTCCATGGCGCCTTCGAGGCTCATCGCAGAAAGCGGCTGCACTTGCATGGTAGGCGTCTCAAGCGACTCGCCATAAATATGACGCAGCATCCCTTCCATGAAGAAGAAGAGACCCTTGCCGCCCGAATCAACAACGCCCGCCTGCTTCAGGATGGGAAGCAGTTCAGGCGTATTTTTGACCGCTTCGTCCGCAGCCTGTACAGCCACCTCGAGCAGCTCAATCGCATCTTTAACGGACCCACGAGCTGCTTCAGCCGCGTTAGCCGTTTCTTTAATGACGGTTAAGATCGTCCCTTCGACGGGCTTCACCACACCCTTATATGCCGTGTCACGCGCCTCACCCAATGCTTTGACGAATGTCTCTACATCCAAGGTTGCACATTCATGCACACCGCGTGAAAACCCGCGCAAGATCTGGCTGGTAATCACACCGGAGTTACCGCGCGCGCCCATCAACGCACCTTTTGAAAATGCCGCTGCCATCTCTCCAAGATGACGTGTCCCCATGTCCTTGATCTCGTTCCATGCCGCCTGTAACGTCAGACTCATGTTCGTGCCCGTGTCGCCATCTGGGACCGGAAACACGTTCAACGAGTTGACCACCTGCTGGTTGGTACGCAGCCAGGTCAGCCCGGCTTCCGCGAGGCGCTTGAACGCCTGTCCGTCAATGGTGCGCTTGCGAAATTTCTCGACTCGCGCGGTATCGATCGCCATGTATCTTTCTCCTAGTCCGTATTGCTAATGCGCAGTCCCGCCACATGCACATTGACCGTGTTCACGCGCAGCCCAAGCGCCTTTTCCACATTAAAGCGCACGGTGTTCGCCACGCTTTCCGCCACCGAGTTGATGCGCGTGCCGTATTCCACAATGATATGGACATCGATATGGATTTCGTCCTCTTTGTAATGGACGGAAATACCGCGCGAAGGTTCGCGGGTAATGGTGGAGACGATACCGTCTGCCAGGTTTTTAGGAGCCAGTCCCACTACACCGTAAGATTGCAAGGTGGCATGATATGCAATCGTCGCCACCGCGTTCGGCGAGACGTGAATCCCGCCCAAAGATGTTGTTTCTTCGCCCATAGGTTCCTCATTCATGGTTTTCAGGCGTTACCGCCTGGTTTTACATTTCAATCCCGGCTCAAGCCGCCGTCTCTTCGATAAGCTCCGGCGGCGCCGAGGACGGCGAAAGGAGCATGCTATTCTATTTTAACATCTTATCTTGAAGATGGTTGCGTTCTATGGTAAAATGCCGTGCCTTCGAAAAGGGCAATTGGAATTACAGCGTATCGCATAGTTTGGCAGGCAGAAAATCCGATCTTTCTGCGCAATTTTCATCAAAAGGTTTTCTTAAGTAACTCACCTTACGTACCCGAACGTGTCACCCTGAGCGATAGCGACACATGCACCGCGCTGCGGATGCAGTGCGGTGAGGGTCTCTGGGATAATCGTAGAGGTTCTTCGCTCCGCTCAGAACGACACTGCGTAAGGTGAGTTAAGTAAAAGACAGGCGATATTTGCAAGGAAAGACGAGAAAGAAAGGATCTCAGACATGGCAAAGTGCAATCATTGCGGCAAGGCAACCACCTTCGGTCACAACCGCTCCTTTTCCCAGCGTGCCACCAACCGCACGTTCAAGCCCAACCTCCAGAAGGTTTCGGTGATGGAAAAGGGTCGCCTCGTGCAGAAGACGCTGGGCGCCAAGTGCATCAAGACGCTTGGCAAATCGGCTTCGTAAGGTTATCTTCCCCTCTCGACTCAAGAATCGCGGCGCATTCAGCGCCGTGATTTTTGTTTTAATTCTTAACTGATGTTACGCGATTTCTACTTTCTTGCATCCCTTGCCCTTCGACTGCGCTCC
>JACPVC010000198.1 GCA_016191955.1 Chloroflexota bacterium | reverse complement strand
GCGGTAATCTTTTCTGTTTTGTTCGTCATCACCTCCATTCTTGTGCTGCTGCTCACCAGCTTCGACCATACCTTATTGCAGGCGGCAACCTATAAGAACGCGCTTGCAAAGAGCGCTGTCTACGATAAACTGCCTTCGCTTGTCACAGATCAATTCTCGCAGATGAAGGAGTTCCTCGCCGACCCATGTAAGGGGAACCAGTTGGTCTGCGCCATTGACGGCGCCTCCCCTGAGCTGCAAGCCTGCCTGATCGAATCCCTGGGCGGGGAGGAAACCTATGAAAAAATCGGCTCCGGTCAGCGTAAGCCGACTGAACTCGAAGTTAAATCCTCCCAGTCATGCCTTGACCAATATGGAGATCCCGCCGCTCCGCTCGCGACCGAAGACGGTTCGCCCAGCGCGGACCAGCAGCAATCTGGCGATCAGATGGCTTTCCTGGAAAATCTTTCCCCAGATGAAATAGAAATGTTTTTACAGCAACTACTACCGCCAGATGAAGCCCAGGAAATGACCGAAACCACGCTGGATCAATTGTTCGCCTATCTAAATGGCAAGACTGATACTGTAAAAATGTCCCTGGTGAAATTGAAGGCGCATCTTATTGGGCAGGCAGGCGAGGATTTATTCCTGCTTCTGCTCAATGCCCAACCGCCCTGCACGAAGGAACAGGAAGCCGAAATCAATTCCGTTGCCCCAGACGGAGAAGAACAGACCTTGGTATTCTGCGCTGCGACAGGAGAGACCCTCGACAGCCTCATGTTCGATCTCCAAAATCAGTTGAACGATCCTGCTTCCCAAATTCCAGATGAAGCAATCCTCGTAAAGCCCCCGTCGCCCTCCGATTCACCCAGCGGTGGACCGCTCGGCAATGACCCTCATGCGGCGCTGCAAAAGATCAATACAACGATCCTTCTCAGCCCTCTCCTACCGCTTACCCTGCTGCTGCTTGTGTCCCTGTTCGGTGTGCGTTCTCTCAAAGGCTGGCTGCGCTGGTGGGGTATTCCACTCTTCATTGCCGGTTTGATTCCGTTAAGCATTGGCGTAGCGGCCCTGCTGAGCTTTGAATGGGTGTGGGCTAAATTCGGCATTCCTAATCTTCCGGTCTTGCTTTCCACGCCCAGCCTCGTGGCTCTCGGACACGATATCGCACAGTCCATCGTGCATGACCTGTCAACTCAGATTACGCTCGAAGCCGGTCTTATTACCCTGCTTGGTCTGGGAGCGATCATCGGTTCCTATTACATCAAACCGCGGACCAGTCAGCCTGCGCAGGCAACTGTTTCGCCTGCTCTCTCTTCATAAGATTTGCAATCAACACCAGCGGATGTTTCGCATCCACGTCCGCGCCTTGTTTGATCTGCATTCGGCAAGCCGCGCCCGTAGATACCAATTCTCCGTTCTCTAATCTATTCTCTCTAGCTCTCGGCAGAACCCCCAACTCCCCCACCTGCATCGAAAGTTCGTAGTGCTCGGCATCGTAGCCAAACGTCCCCGCCATGCCGCAGCAACCGGCGTCGATCACATCCACATCGAAACCGAACATGCTCAACATCGCCACTGTCGCCGAAACGCCGGAGGGCAGACCGTCGGCGGCGGGACCTTCTGCGCGGTGGTGGCAGTGCGGGTGAAGAGTGATTCTGTCATTGCGAGGAGAGTGCTCGTCCCGACGAAGCAATCCCTCGTCCTTTATCGAATCATCACGCAAAATAAATTCTTCCACCAACCATACCCTTTCAGTGATGGATTTTATTTCTTCACGGCGACTCGGCAACAGAGACGAATACTCATGCTTGAGACAATACAGCTCTGGAGGTTCGCATCCCACCACGCTCATGCCTGCCCCGCCATCCAAACCTTGGATCTCCGCCAGAACTTTTTCTGCATGACTCCGTGCCGCTTTGAGGAATCCCTTCGAAAGCAGGGATGCGCCCGCGCCAATGATCGGCAGGACTTTTACTTCATAGCCGAGCGCATTCAGAATACCGATTGCAGCTTCTTCCACTTCGGGTTCGATGTAATGAGAGAAAACATCTGAAAGGAAAATTACACTTTTGCCAAAGTGCAAGTCACGCTTTAAGCGTGACCTACGGGCAAATTTCGGGAAAGGTCGCTGCTCGGCAATTCCAAGCATCCTCGCGATCAACTTGCGAGACCCATTCGTTCCCATGAACCAATTTGCGATGGGCGCAACCGGGCTGAGAATTTTCGCGGCGACATGAAAATACCCAAATAGATAATCCCGCAGCGGACGGCGGCGGAGCTTGTAATACTGGTTCATGAATTCGTACTTCAACTTCGGCATGTCCACGCCGCTTGGGCATTCTGAGGTGCAGCCCTTGCAGGCGAGGCAAAGATCGAGCGATTGATGCACTGCGTCCATCATGTCGTTGCGAGGAGGGTGCTCTTCCCGACGAAGCAATCTACGCTCCATTTTGGGGGTTGCTTCGTCGCTCCTCTTCGTTGCACTCCGGGTCGCTACTCGCAACGACATAAAATTACGTAAAAGATTTGCCCTGCCTCTTGTGCTAAACGCCTCATCGCGCGTCGCTTGAAACGATGGACACATCACACCCGTTGTCTTTCGGCAGACGCCCTGCCCATTACAAGATTCAATTGCGCCTTCGAGACCGCGCTCATGCTCGAAATGCAAAACAGACGCCCATGCCTTTGCACGATACGACTCACCATAACGCAGGTTCGTATCCATCGGCGGCGCATCGAATAATTTTTTGGGGTTCAAAATGTTGTGTGGGTCGGCGGCTTTCTTCATCAGGCGCATGGTGTCGGTCACTTCGCGTCCGTACGTCCGTTCGATGAACTCGCCGCGCGCAATGCCATCTCCGTGCTCGCTGCTCATCGCTCCGCTAAGAGACATGGTCAACGCAAAGACTTGCTCGACGATTTTTCGCATGGCACGCACGCCCTCGCCGCGCTGCAAATCCAACACCGGGCGGATGTGCAAACATCCCGCCGAAGCGTGGGCGTAGATGCCGCCAAAGGTCCCATGTGCATCGAGAATTTTTTCAACCTCGCGAACAAAATCGCCCAGTCGCTCCACAGGGATGGCACAATCTTCAATGAACGCGATCGGTCGCGCAGACTGCGAACGTGAGTCTAAAATTCCCAGCCCCACTTTGCGGATGTTCCAAATGCGACTTTGCTCCTCGGCAGTTTCGGCAATGGTCAAAAGCCGACTGGTGGTCGAGTAGCCTGAGGAGCTAGTCGAAGGTATATCGAGACCACGAACCGCCTCTTTCAAAGCCGACGGTTGATCCCCGCTAAATTCTACAACCAACACCGCAGCCGGGTCTCCCACCACCCACCCCATCTGACGGGCATAGGCAGGGATGCTGCGGGCATTGCGCAGAATCAACTGTGGGATCAACTCCACCGCACTGGGACTCATCTTCAACAACCGCGAAACGTCATCGCAGGCTTCGGCAATACTGGCATAGGATAAAACGCCTAGCATGGTGTGCTTTGGCTTGGGAACGAGATTGACTTTCAATTTACGGATAACTGCAAGAGTGCCTTCGGAGCCAGCCAAAAGATGTGCTAAATTGACCGTGGATGATGGACGATAGACCGTAGATGACAAACCATAGTCATCATTATCCCATTGCGGCGGTGTGGACGGACTCCACGGCAGAAGGTAATTGAGGCGATAGCCCGCCGAATTGCGCCAGGATTTGGGATAATTCTGTTTGATGGCTTCAGCATAGTTTTCACGAATTTGTTCAACTGCTTCGTTGATTGCAGCCATAAGGCGATTTCCGCTTTCCACTCTTGCCCTGAGCATTGTCGAAGGGTTCCACTCGCCAAATGCCGCAAGGCTTCCATCGCTCAACACAACGTCCGCTTCGAGCAGATGATCCGCGCTCATGCCGTAGAGGATGGAATGCGCACCCGTGGCGTTGTTCCCGATCACGCCGCCCATGGTGGCACGTTCGGCAGAAGCCGGGTCGGGACCAAACATCAGTCCATGTTTGGCGGCGGCGCGGTTGAGATTCGCCAACACCACGCCCGGCTCGACGATTGCAGAATGAGTCTCAGGGTTAATTTCAAGAATCGAATCGAGATAACGGGAGCAATCCAGAATCAATGCTTCGCCGATTGCCTGTCCCGCCAGCGAAGAGCCTGAACCTCTTGGGAGGATTGGCACCTCATATTTCGCCGCAAGTTCGACGGCGGCTTGCAAGTCATCGTGCGTTTTGGGAATGGCGACTCCCAGCGGCTCGATTTGGTAGGCAGAGGCGTCAGTGGAGTATAAAACTTTGGAGGCAGAATCAAGCCGCAGGTCGCCTGTGAAGCGTTTTTTCAGGTCGCGTAGAAAATCCTGTGAAAGGGTCATGTCAGTGAAGGCGAGTCCATTGTTCGTGAGTCGATTTGTTTAACCGTAATGTAAATCAAGTATGCAAAGAGGAGCAAATGAAAAATGCTCATCCCTTGCAGTATCATGAAACTTGTCGCGCGCACAAAACGAGTCAAGTATCCGAACAGGAACGCGCCATAGACCAGCGAACCGGCAAGCAAGACTGACAACGTAAAACGGTTGTAGAAACCGTCTCGGTTTACAAAGGCAAGGCAGGTGATAATAATGAACGGATAAAAATGATATAGATATCTCTCATGCGTGCCTGTGAGCGTGAGATTAAAACTTAAGTTGACCAACGCAAGATAGACGAACGACATCAAGATGGACTGGGAATTGAAAGTCTGTGTATCGTCAGCGCGATTCTTGCGAACTTGTTTAAAGAGAACAGAAGCAAGGAATCCGTTGATCGCCAGGAAGAAAAATATCCCCGCAGAATAGGGAGTGACGGAAAAAAGGGTCTTTGAGCCAATCTGAATGGGAAGAGGCAAACGGGAAGAGCCAAGCAGGTCACGTGTAAAGAAGACCCACAGATTGAACCCCACAGACGAAATGATATCGCCATGCTTGCTGCCAGTGGCAAGAACATATTGAAGGTGGGAGAAATATGATTCTTTGAGATTTAGATTCAGGTCGATAATGACGACAGGCAAAGCAAACGCAATAAGGGTGATGGCGCTCGATGCAATAACTACAATAGGCTTGCGCGAAAAGGTCAGCACATTCGCCAAAAATATCAGCCCCAATGCGAGGATGCTGAAATAGATCAATTGCTTGGTAAGCAACATAAAGGAAAACAAAAGTCCGGCGAGGGCGGCAAACAGGAAAAACTGACGTGTAGAACGCTTTTCTCGATTGAACCAGATAAGCAAAATAAAAAAGAGGAATATCAGGAATTGCCCCGCCCCGTCGATTTGCCCCCACACGGACGAACCCATCCAGGATGATGGGAGCAACCCAATGCCTCCAGCCCAAAGCGCGGCACTCTTCACTTGCAGCCTTTGCAGAATGAACCAAACCAAGAGCACATTCAAAGCATCGACTACTGCTAGGTAGTAACGAAAGCGATTGGCAAGAAGGTCAAAGCTATCACCATCGATCCAACTCATCGCCCCGCCGGAAAGCAGCACACCGATAAACGGATAATTACACCGCTCGCAATTCACATAGATACTGCGCCAATCCACCTGCCACACCTGAGACCAGCGATGGAAATCATCCATATCACTGGAGTGATACAGCCCGGGGAAAACGCGGATAATGAAAAACGGCAGAAGAATTGCCAAAAGTACGACAAGCCATTGAATGTAATGTTTATGTTCGGCGATTCTCTTCATTTTATGAAAGGCTGTCTTTTATTTCTTGTACCATCCAAACTCCTCAACCGCATCCACCATGGCGAGGATGTTTTCGGGCGAGACATCCGGCATGATAGTGTGGACAGAAGAAAGCATGTAACCACCCTCTTCGCCAAGTGATTCAATAATACGCTTCACCTCAGCGCGGACTTCCTGAGGCGTGCCAAAGGGAAGAACGCGATGCGTATCAATTGCGCCGCAAAAGACGAGATTCTTGCCGAATTGTTTTTTCAACTCTTCGAGGTTAGACATCTTGCCCGCCGAGGTTTGGATGGGGTTGAGAATATCCACGCCCATTTCGATGAAATCGGGAATAAGCGGGAAGACATCACCATCTGTATGGAAGAAAACTTTGGCTTTGGTGTTCGCTTTGATGAAGGCAATATAATCCGCGTGGATGGGTTTGATGAGCTGGCGGTACATTTTCGGCGAAAGCATCAGGCTAGTCTGCATACCGAGGTCGTCACCGATCTTAATCATATCGATGTTGTTACCACATTCACGCAGGAAATGCCCCATGAGCGTTTTGCAGCACTCGGCGATCTTTGCAACCATTGCCACCGCGAAATCGGGATGCCTGCCGAGGTTGAGAAAGAATCTGTCCATGCGCTGCATGGCATAGGCGCGTTCGAGCGGAAATGCGAGCCAGGGCGTGGCAAGGATGGCGTATTTATTTTCCTGCTTTAATTTCTGCGCTTCCGCGCGGACATGCGCGACTCGAGTCGGGTCGTTCATGTCGGGCCAGGGGTAGGTCTCAAGGTCGGCAATTGAGTGAGAGTCTGCCAATGGGTGAACAAAGGGGAACCAAGTGCCAGGGTCGCCTTCCACCGAGCCAACGCCCCATGAGTTCATATACGTGGAGCCAGGCTCGCGCTTCGCGTTCATCTCGCGGATGTGCAACGGCTCGCGGTCATGGACTCCGCGCACATCGCTGTGCAGGCGTTCGAGGATGGGGTCGTCTACCAGTGCAGTTCCAAGTTCCTCCCAATCGTATAAATATTTTTCAGGCGCGTCAAAACCAAGGTGCTTTTTTAGATTGCGATAAGCAGGCATGGTGATACCTGTCGCATTGCTGGGACCGATGACAATTGGCACGCGGTCTGGCGTTTCGTGATTGAGAACAGCAAGGACTCGTTCGCGGGATGTGAGGGGCATAGTTCAACCATAGACCGTGGACGGTGGACAATAGTTTATGGTCTATCGTCCACGGTCAGAAAATTATTTCACCTTACCTTGATTCGCCACTGCCGCAGCTTTCTTTGCGGCTTCTTCGGGATCGCCTAGGTAATAGTTCTTGATGGGCTTCAAATCTTTATCCAATTCATATACCAACGGCAAGCCGGTTGGAATGTTCAATTCAGTGATCTCGGATTCAGAAACATTGTCGAGATATTTCACCAGGGCGCGGATGGAATTTCCATGAGCAACGACCAATACACGTTTGCCCGATTTGATCTCAGGCACAAGGGTGGATTTCCAATAGGGCAAAACACGCTCCAGCGTGATCTTAAGCGACTCGGTGGCTGGCAACTGTTCGGGAGTCAATGAAGCGTAGCGGCGGTCAAATTTTGGGTGACGTTCATCCGTCAATTCCAAGTCTGGGGGCGGCACATCGTAGGAACGTCGCCACACTTTCACTTGATCTTCGCCATATTCCTGAGCAGTTTCCGCTTTATTCAGACCTTGCAGCGCACCATAGTGACGTTCATTCAGCTGCCATGCGCGGATGACGGGCAGCCAATCGAGGTCCATCACATCTTGAATCACGCCGAGAGTCTTGATCGCGCGTTTCAAAACAGAGGTGTAGGCGATATCAAAATCATAGCCGGCATCCTTCAACAACTTACCCGCTTCAGCGGCTTCGGCTTTGCCGAGTTCGGTCAGGTCAACATCCGTCCAACCGGTGAAACGATTTCCAAGATTCCATGTGCTTTGTCCGTGACGGACTAAAACGAGTTTATACATCGTGTGCTCCTAAAGAGTTTTTAGTATGGTCCTTACATCGGCAGGAATGCAAACCACCTGCTCGTTATTTAGCGTGCCTTTTGCAAGCAAAGCGGACTGGCGCAGCCTGCCCATTACAGTCTTTGGTTCATGATAATTCCAGAACGGAGATTCTTCCAAATCATTTCCCCATTTTTCGGAGAAGGATTGAAACGAACGAACGCCGTCATTTTCAAGAACCCATGTAAGCGCGTTTTTTTCATCGGTAGATAATTTCCCCATTACATGTTCGAGCGCTGTTTTATCAAGCATCCGGTTTGCAATGTTCTCTACTAGAACAGCTTTTTTACCATAGGATGGTACACCCCAAATTCGGGCAACGGACCCAAGCACTTCCCTCGTTAGGCTATTCAGGGTCATCGTGGATGTCGCATACGCTTCCAATTTCGTACCCATTACTTTTTTATGCGTCCGCTCGCGACTGTCGCGTTGATATTTTTCAATCCACCCACCGGAAAATACCTCAGCAAGGTTTAAACGCGCATCCCATCCTTCCAGCATCGGGTCATCTGGGCGAAGTTCAGAGGCAATTTCAAACTCGCGTTTGGCAGATACAAAATCCTTCTGATCAAACGCAAGAAACATGGAAGCAACATGGGCAAGAAATGCGGTTTGTTCGGTAATAATAGGAGCGCTCAAAACTTTTGCAATGTAACTTTGCGCAAGCTCTACATTCGGCTCCTCTTCTTGCGCTTCCAACAAGGAAAGATTGGCGTAGGCGAACATATACTCCGGGTCAACCTCCAGCGCTTTTCGAGCCAGTCGCCTGCCTTCCTCCTTTTGCCCGTCCGTAATGAGGTGAATTCCAAGCATATGAACTGCGTAGCCGCTTTGTGGGTCTACTTGAACCGCTTTACGAAGGAAGGAAATCTTTTCCTTGATATCATCTGTTTGTTGAGCTTTTGTAACCCAATGTGCGGCTTCTTCGGAAATGTTCAAATCGACCTCATCTGTAAGCATTTGCCCGGAAAAATCCACCTCATGCCATTCGCCCAACTCAACACTCCAAAAACGTATAGGGTTCGGCGGAAGTCCTCGTCCCTCCTGCGCCATCGTGGAAAGTACGTTCAAACGTATATTGTCATCGCCTTTATCGCCCAATGCGAATTCAAGCAGGCGGGCATCCACATCTGAGCGGTTGAGGCTGAGCAAAATGCCCGGAACTCCTTGGGCGGCAAGTGGATCGGGAAGCATTCGCAATAAAGCATTAATTACAAACGGACGCGGCTGAAGGTACTCGTCGAGTTTCTTTCGCAAATACGCAGGGAGTTCCCCATCGCCTTTATGCTTTGATAATATTTCAATGATGTCTTTCAGGATTGCATGAGGCAGGAGCGTCCCAAGGGAAGTGGAATAGAAAGACGGCGTAGACAGTTTTGTTTTTGTCTTTATGGCTTTGCGGACATCGATTGCCAACTCGCGCGCAGGGTCATAATACGCCTCCACTTTCTCCAAGAGTTTTTGCGCCTCCCTACGTTTATCGAAATGCAAAGCGGCAACGCCAAGCGCATACCAAGAGACATCCTGCAATTCCTCATCCCCCCGCTTGATAAACTTCTGCGCCAAATCCCATAGGGCTTCATGATCGTTCACTAAGCCCAAAGCAAATATCGCAATGTCAATTTCCATTTTTACGTTATTAGACGAATTAATTTCGCGTTTTATGGCCGCAACATATCCAAGCGCCTTCTCCTCTTCGTTCAACCCAACATGAAAGATAATCAGGTTTTTCAAGGCGTGAAAATTCCCCAGCTCCACCTCCAATACTTTTTTTGCCTCAGCAATTGCTTCCTGGATTTTCCCGGCATAATAAAGCACGAAGGAACGGTTGTTGCGCGGCGAAATCCAATGCGGTATCAAACGCAGCGCCTCACGGGTCTGCTGCTCCGCCGCCATCCATTGGCCTAACGCTAATTTTTCCTGCGCAATCTCATTGCACAGGCTTGCTCTCTTCATTGTTTCAATCGGCACACCCAATTGCTTCGCGGAATCCGTAAGCAACTCGGTTGCCACGGTTTCCATTTGACTCATTTGGTCTTCCGCCTCCACATCCATTTCAGCCAGTGAACGAGCCTTTTGCAGCATGTGCAATGCGCGAGCGGGAAACATCTGCTGAATATAATGCAATGCTTTGTAATAATAGGCTGGAGCATATTTAGGATGCACACGCTCTATTTCGTTCAAAACATCCATCCCCTCATCCGTTTCACCAACGCGAAAATGCCCTACTGCCTTTGCGGTCATCAACTCCGGCTTTCGCTGCCAACGTGCAGGCGCGGATTCGATTGCGGAAAAATAATCCTCAGCATCCCCTTCATTGAAGATGGACTGCAATCGTTCCATAAAATCATCAAACGACTCACTGGGTTCAGGCAAATTGGATGGGCGCGAAAAAGGAAGCCCTGGACGGTTTGAAGTCTGTTTTTTTCCAAACATAAATATTCCTCGTAGAATGTTGAGGGAGCGCTCAAAGTCTGTTAGTAGTTTGGCTCAAGCCGCCGAGGACGGCGAAGGGAGCAGGTCATCTACAAACTTTTAGCGCACCCATGTTGAGCTATTTTACCGCCATCCATTTTGAAATGGTAAAATCGCGTTCATGTCCAACGAAGATATCACCCCTGTCCGCAGACAATATCTTGACGAGAAAAAGAAACATCCCGATGCGATCCTGTTTTTTCGCCTTGGTGATTTTTACGAAACCTTCGACGAAGACGCCGAGATCACCGCGCGTGAACTCGACATCGTCCTTACCTCGCGTCCCATTGGCGGCGGTGTGCGCGTGCCGCTTGCAGGCATTCCTTATCATGCCGTTGAAAATTATCTCTCGCGCCTGATCGAAAAAGGGTATCACGTCGCCATCTGCGAACAGATCGGTGAAGTCCCCGCCAAGGGGTTGGTCGAACGTAAAGTAATACGTGTAGTGACTCCGGGGACAGTGACCGAGCCGGGACTTTTGCCTGGGGATGCAAACAACTATCTCGCTTCTGTGATCATGGACTCTTCCGCCTCTTCCATCGGGACAGTTGCCTCTGTTTCTTATACCGACGTCACCACTGGAGAATTCGCCGTCACCGAACTCCCGCTCGAAGCCCTGCGCGCAGAGTTGACTCGCCTGCACCCCGCTGAAATTCTCTACCCCGATAATCAAAAACTTCCCGATGGAATCATCGGTCACATCACGCCCATGCCCGCCTGGAAATTCGAGCCAGGCAAATGCAATGAGACTTTACTGACTCAATTCAAAGCCTCCACATTAGACGGATTCGGATTGAAAGTAAACAGTTTGTCCGTTCGTGCGGCAGGGGCGATCATTCAATACCTCAAAGAAACCCAGCCTGATGCGCTCAACCTGTTGAACTCGCTGCGTTCCTACAGCCTGAACGAGTTCATGACTCTCGATGCATCCACCCGTCGCAACCTCGAACTCGATGAAACACTGCGTGGCGAACGTAAAGGCTCCCTGCTTGGCACCCTCGATGCCACCGTCACCCCGATGGGCAAACGCATGATCCATCAATGGGTCAGCCAGCCTCTGCTTAACGTGGAGAGAATCGGCAAGCGCCAGAACGGTGTGGAGTACTTTGTTCAAAATGGCATGGTCCGTGCCGAATTGCGTGGGGCATTAAAGCCTATTGCAGATTTGGAACGTCTTATTAATCGTGTCATTGCCGGGCAGGCACAGCCGAGAGATTTGATGGCGATGCGGGCGACGTTCGCGGAATTACCAAAGGTAAAACAAGTTATCAGTAAACAGAAGTCAGTGAGCCGTGACTGGTCGGCTTGCGAAGAACAGCTATCTATTCTACAAAATGCCATTGACGATGACCCGCCGGCGACCTTGCAAAATACGGGCGTGATTCGCTCCGGATATTCTGCCGAACTAGACGGTGTCATCGATGCATCCAAACATGCCCGCGAATGGATCGCCAATCTTGAATCGGTTGAAAGGGAAAAGACGGGCATCAAGACTCTCAAAGTTGGCTACAACAAGGTCTTCGGTTATTACATCGAAATTTCACGCGGCGCGGCAGATAAAGCGCCGGAGCATTACATCCGCAAGCAGACGTTGGTCAACGCCGAGCGGTTCATCACGCCGGAGATGAAAGAATACGAAACGCTGGTCTTGAACGCGGAAGAACGCATCAAGGAAATCGAGACACGCTTATTCAAAGAAATCTGCGCCGACCTCGCAAAGACAGCAAACAGAATCCTGGCCACGGCACGCGCCATTGCCGAGCTGGATGTACTGTCTGCCCTCGGCGAAGTAGCAGCTTTGAATGGGTATACCAAGCCTCAGGTCCACGAAGGAAGCGAGTTGGAAATCCACGAGGGGCGTCATCCAGTCGTCGAGCAGTTATTGAAGTCTGACCGTTATATCCCCAACGATGTCCTCTTTGAAAAAGGCGAGATCGTGCGCGTGATTACGGGACCGAACATGAGCGGCAAGTCCACATATCTGCGGCAAACTGCTCTCATCGTGTTGATGGCGCAAATGGGTTCGTTCGTGCCTGCAAGAACGGCAAAGATCGGATTGGTTGATCGCATCTTCACCCGCATCGGCGCACAGGATGAAATTCACGCGGGGCAATCCACGTTCATGGTCGAGATGGTCGAGGCGGCGAATATTCTGCATCACGCCACCCCGCGCAGCCTATTGATCTTGGATGAAATCGGACGCGGCACTTCGACGTATGACGGCTTGTCGATTGCATGGGGCATCATCGAGTACATTCATAATCATCCGCAACTGAGGGCAAAGACTTTATTTGCCACCCACTATCACGAACTGACACAACTCGCCGAGCTATTGCCCGGCGTGCGGAATTACAACGTTGCGGTCAGCGAAGCTGATGGAAATGTCGTTTTCCTGCACAAGATCATTTCCGGCGGCGCGGATAAATCATATGGTATCCACGTGGCGCAACTAGCAGGGTTGCCTTCACCGGTTATTGGTCGCGCGAATGAGATCATGATGGAACTTGAACGCTCCACCGGACGCGGCGTAAAAATCGACCCAAACGCAGCGCAGCAAGTGGCGCTATTCCCGGAGACGAATCCGCTATTGGATGAGTTGAAGGGCATTGACGTAAATTCGCTCTCCCCCATCGAGGCGCTCAATAAGTTATTCGAGTGGCAAAAAAGGTTTGGGAAGTGAGATGCAAAAAAGAGATTTAAGCAAGAAAGAATCTGCCGTACTCATCCTGAGCACCGCCATAATTTTCGGCGCTATATTTCGCCTTTTGCCAGTCTGGATGGCTAGATTCCCAATTAATGATGGCGG
>JACPVC010000197.1 GCA_016191955.1 Chloroflexota bacterium | reverse complement strand
GGTAGAGTCCGCTTTGTGGTGGAGTGCCAGTTTCAGGTCATAGATGGAGGCGGGCAGTTCGGGGATGTCCCTGCTTTGGAGCAGCTCTGCAACCGCATCCTTCGCGCGGGTGATTTTGATCCCTTCATTTTCAATGAGCGCCGACATGCAGGCGAATTCGCCGCGCGCTTTGGGAACTTCGTAATAACTGCGAAAGAGACTGCGGCTTTGCGGCAGCAGTTGACCGAGCAATGCCTCGATGCCGGGCTCGCCCCAAACCATGACTTCTTCTAAAGGGTGGGTCTCATCAAAAATTTGTGATTGCATTTTCACCTGTAATTTTATGGACCAGGCTTTGTCAACTTTTCTGTTGCGATCGCGATCGAATGGCTGTTGCGTTCTGTGGTGATGCTATTCCATGTGAACGTGTCAACCTGTATGGGGATGTCGCCGAGATAATTGTAAATCGTGACTTGAGTTGCGCCGATATTTCCGCGATCTATTTGCAAGATTAAATTTTCACCCAAATCGGCGAGTAAGATATCCCAGGTCATTTCAACCTGTTTGCCTGCATTCGCATCATCGATGTATTGCATCAAGACGAAGCGGTCGCCTGTTTCCATGCCTGCATTTGTGACGGTATCGCTGGCAGAGACCAGTTCAGGGCGCATCCATGTCCCACCGTTGAGAATATTGAGGGTGGTCCAATCGGACGAGGTTGTGATGCTGATGCGCGCCCGATAGGTGGGTGGAAATTGAGTCGCCAAATATTTGTCGATCCATTCGCGAGTCAGGTCCAAATATCCATCCGCCGGGAGTATGCCGAAATCTGCATATGGGTTTCCATTCCCATCCTCCTCACCGACAGTGATCGGTTCGATCATGCTGCCCTCATGCCATTCATTGAATGAGGTAATGGTTACCAGGGCTGGTTCGACCGCTGTGCCGAGCGCGGCTGTCCATTGCTCGTCGAAGGTGGCGCCGTCGTTTCGTGGGACGTAGGTATTCTCCGGGTATCCAACGCGCCTTGCAGAATTCCCTGGCATTACGCTGGGGATGTACAGGGAATTGGGCGGCATATTGCGAGCCCAATTGAAACCGCCGTTTTGATCCACGCGCAGGGTAATGTAATTGTATAACCCGTCGAAATGCCCGCCATTGATCCAACTTCCTTGCAATGTATTGGCGATAACCAATCCACCCTCAGGCAGGCTGTGAATCGCATCCATTGCCGAAAGCCAGTAATCTGCCTGCACAGGCGATTGACCAAACTCCTTGAATTCTATGCTCCATACGAAAAACATACCCTTGGGCTGATTCCCCGGGCTGTAGAGGCTGGATGCGGTCGAACGGAAGAAGGCTGGGCTGCTCCCATACTTTTCGTAAATATATCGTATATCGCTGACAAGTCTTTCCGCGCTACGTCCGCTATACGGTTCGATGTGAAAAGCAACCTTGATGCCATACCGCTCTGCCATTTCCAAGATAAGAGGCACGGCTCTATCTTCATTCGAGCCTTGTCCCCACCATGAGGTGATAATGACTCCGATGCCCGCCTGACGCAGCCATGCCATGTGTTGCGCCACAACTTGCGGATCGCGTGATGAGTATGCTCCCAGCGCCGGGAAGTAATCACTGCCAATATCCTGCGGCGGGCGATGGTTATTTTGATCCCAGTGTACCCAAACGTTGTCTATGGATGGATTGCCATACCACGGATAATAGAACGCGGCAACCTTGAGAGACGGGTCAGGACCCTCCACGGGCGGCAGAGATGCATCGTCATCGGAGGGTGTTGTATTATTGGGGGGAAGCGGAGTGACGGTTTGAGTTGGCGTCGGAAGTGTACAGGCGACAAGCAGAAATACCAAGGTTGAAATCAATAGTTTTTTCATCCATCACTCCTTGTTCGATTGACTGTTCGCTCCGATCTAAAACCGTTCTCACGGCAAAATAAAATACGGACAGGAAACCATCCTGTCCGTATTTTATTACATCACTTCTGGAGCTTGAATGTCGAGTAATCTCAAGGCATTGGCAATTGCCTGTTTCGCTGCCGCCACCAATCGCAGACGAGCGTTTTTCACGTTTTCATCTTCAGTCTGCAAGACGGGCACCGCATGATAGAACGAGTGAAAGGCATTTGCCAGATCGTAGGCATACATTGCCATAATGAGCGGACGATATTCTTCCGCCGCCTGCTCTACCTTTTGCGGAAACTGCGACATCTGCTCGATCAACTCGATCTCTTGCTTGGTAAGTTCATAGTCAAAAGTCGAAGGTCCAAGGTCTGACTTTTGACCCTTCGACTTTTTGAGAATCGAATTCGCTCTAACATGCGCATTTTGAATGTACGGACCAGTTTTCCCATCGAAAGACAAGGCTTCGTTGATATCGAAGACGATGTCTTTGTTATTGTCCACGCACAGCATCGAGTAAACCAACGCTCCCAAGCCGATCTGGGTGGCGATCTTCTCGCGCTCTTCGGCGGGGATATCCACACTTTTTTCGGCTTCCACCGAAAGCACACGTTTGATGGCTTCGTCATACACTTCTTTGAAGAGGGTCACGCGTCCCTTGCGGGCAGACATGACGCCTTCGGGTAGGGTCACATATCCGTAGGAGAGGTGATAACACTTCTCGGCTTGCTTGAAGCCCCACAACTCCAAAATCTTGAACGCTTGTTGGAAGTGCAGGCTCTGACGGAAGTCCACCACGTAGATGGAGCGGTCGACGTGATACTTCTCGAATTTGTCCTTCGCGAGAGCAAGGTCTTTGGTGAGATACAGGGAAGTCCCATCGTTGCGTAAAACAACGGCGGTGCGGTATTTATCTTTGGTGAGACCAAGTTTCTCGTCGATCTTTACAATGACTGGTCCGCCTTGTGCGCGTTCGTCATCGGCGATCTTTCGTTCGATGAGTTCTTTGATGATGGCTTTGGAAGGTTCATCCACTTCGCTTTCGTAGAACCACACGTCGATGTTCACATCGAGCATGTGGAGGATATCGCGCAGTTCTTCCAAACTCCATTCGCGGGTCACGCGCCACAACTCACGCACGTATTCATCGCCCGTGTCCCATTTGCGATACATTTCGCGGCGTTCAGCTTCATAGGCTTCTCGTTGGGCTGTCTGTTCGGGAGTTTCGTTCTCTTTCTTTTCAAGCAGGGCAGTGGCTTCGGCGTATATTTTCAACATCCACTGTCCGCGTTCGTGAACGCCAGCGGGTTCCTGCCTTTTATAGAACTTATCGTACGTCCACATCACGGTGATAACGCCGAGTCCGAGGTCACCAGGGTACGAGGCACGGATGGTTTTATAACCTGCGAACTCCACCAGTCTCGCCAACACTTCACCGAGGATCGTATTGCGTGCATGCCCGATGTGGAAGGAGTGATGCGTATTCGGCTGGGCATATTCGACCATGACCGTTTCGGTCTTCGCCGCGCCTTTGCCAAAGTTTGCGCCGTTCGTGAGAACTTCATCCACCACACGCTGGGCATATTCGGATGTCTTGAAGTAGACGTTGAGATAGCCCTTCACCGCTTCGATGTGACTGATGCCTGCCACGCTTCCTATCTGGACCTTGACCTGTTCGGCGATTTCCTGAGCCTTTTGCGGCACTGGGACCTTATTCCCTTTGCCGAGTTTCGCTTCATTGGCGGCGGTCTGGAAGAAGGATGTGGCAAAACCCCATTCGCCTGAGAAGGGAATGGGCTGCCATTTCAATTCTGCCAAAGCGATGTCATTAGCTTTGCAAAATTCTTTTACTTTATCTTCGATGAGTTGTTGTTCTTTTTGAAACATAAGCGCAGCAATCCTGTGGATAGGTGATCTCGATTATATCTACTTTCAATGATTATCGCTCTGCTGGGGGGTTAGCCCCCAGCAGAGAAGTGCGTCCTGTCATCTGTCGCCACGGCGTCACGCGACGCCTTCGGGATTTTTTAGCGACTTGAACGCAGCGGGTGGGGACTGCAAGCGTTCGATGATTTTTTCAACACATTCATCTGTTGTGAGTTTGGAGGTGTCCAATTCGAGGTCGTATTGCGTGAATTTGCGGATGACATCGTATTGCAACTTTGCTTGCCCAAGCGTGCGATCTTTGCGGTTTTTCTCGCGCTGTTCCAATACATCGAGCGGACAGGTCAAGCCGATGAGATAGGCATTCATTCCAGAGAATAATTCGGCGCATTCGTCCACCCAGGCTTTTTCGACGAAGACATGGTCGGCGAGGATGTTATTTCCGCGCGAAGCGGCAGCGGCAATGGCGTGGTGCATGCCCGAGAACAGCGACCAGCCCACGGGTCCAGGGTGAACCGCTTTTCCGAGGACGTCATCCCACAGTGGACGGTCAAGGTACTGCTTGGGCAGCATCCAGACGAGGATGTGCCGTTGATGAAGATGATGGTAGGCATAATGCCTTACTTTTGGCGGCTCCTCACCGCCGAGGAAAGTGCCCAGTATGGGTACGGCGGCTGAGCATGATGAGCATATAACAAAAACGGGAGTCTTGCGACTCCCGCTCCGATTGAGTGCTGTATTACGCGCTCTTTTTGGTCAACGCTGCAAGGGCTTTCATCAAGCGGCTCTTGCGGCGCGCTACGGTGTTCTTGTGCAACACGCCTTTTTCAGCAGCCTTATCCAAAGCGCTGATGGCTTGCATGACAGCCTGTTTGGACTCGGGGGTGTCGCTGGTGAGAACTTTGCGCGCAGCGTTATCGGCAGTGCGGGCGGCGCCACGGACATTGCGGTTACGCAGGCGGCGCTTCTCGTTCTGACGATTGCGTTTGATTTGTGATTGTATATTAGCCAAGGTCTTCCTCCAAAAATTTCTTGCCTTACTTTTACGACGGCGACATACGTGTGCCGCAACAAGAGCGGTATTTTACATGGCAGGGACGTATTTGTCCAGTAAATTGAAAAGAAATCCGCGGGCAATTTTGCCCGCGGATTTTTGGTTATGGGGTTGCAGTTGCCGGAGCCGCGTTGATTGACGTGGATGTGGCGGAGGGTAGGACAGTGCCCGGTCCCGGTGTGACCGGGGTGCTGGTCGGCGGACGAGTGGCTGTGGGTGTGACCATATTCACAGGGACAACCAGTACCTGCCCAACGAAGAGGGCGTTCGGGTCTGTCAGCGAATTCTCTTCCATAATGTCGTCAATGGTACTGTTGAATTTGTTTGCAATGGCGCCAAGTGAATCGCCGGATTGAACGACATATTCAAGTTTCGTTCCGCGCGGCAGGTTGGGTGGAATGGGTGTGGCAGTGGGCAATTCCATATCCGGGTTGGGTAGCAAAATAACCTGCCCCGGATTAACGTATAACGTTGTTGGGTCAATGCCTGTAGGTAGCTTATTGGGGTCAGTGGGCACCACATATGGATTCAACAGCAGCATAAGCGGAATGGCATCTTCGCCGAGGGCGAATTTCTCCGCGATCACAGCCAGAGAGTCGCCGTCTTGTACGGTGTAGGTAAACGGCGCCGAGAAAGTGGGAGTGGAAGTAATCGTGGGAGACGGTGTTTCTGTAAATGTAGGTGTGGGCGTATTCGTATTGGTTGGCGTAAATGTCAGGGTGGGGGTGGGAGTTTCGGTTGCCAGCATCAGGTTGATCGGTTTGCCGGGCAGGGTCATCCAATAGATTAACAGGGCGAGACCTCCCACCAGAAGGACACCGGCGATGATCGTGATCGTATTCTGCCTGCCGCGGTTTCGTCTGCGGTAGGAGCCGATTATTCCAGATGGGGGGGTGCTTGGAGTTCTTATGGTCATTTATTTATTCCTTTGCACAGCGATCTTAATCTGCTTTTCAGCCAATTGCAGTGCGAAATAATTCTACCTGAAAAAAGGGAAATGCGTATACAAGTAAACAGGTACACAAGTAAACATGAGTCTACTTGTGTACCTGTTTACCTTTGTACTTGCTACTTTTTACCTTCCCATATGTTCCTTCAAATATTTCCCCGTATACGAGCCCTTGACCTTCATTACTTGTTCCGGCGTGCCTTCGGCGATCAACTCACCACCCCTGTCGCCGCCTTCGGGACCGAGGTCGATCAGCCAATCTGCCACCTTGATGATGTCGAGGTTGTGTTCGATGATGAGCACCGAGTTGCCGGTATCGACCAGCCGTTGCATCACTTCGATCAGCTTATGGACGTCTGCGGCGTGCAGACCAACGGAGGGTTCGTCGAGGACGTAGAGGGTGCGTCCCGTCGCGCGGCGCGACAATTCTTTCGACAACTTTACACGTTGCGCCTCGCCGCCGGAGAGCGTCGTCGCGGGTTGACCGACGCGCACATAGCCCAAGCCCACTTCTTGAAGCAGCTTCAGTTTATTCAACATCTGCGGGTAGTTCTTGAACTCTTCGAGTGCATGATCCACGGTCATATCCAACACGTCGGAGATCGAATACTGGTCACGGAACATCACCTGTAATGTCTCGCGGTTGAAGCGCTTGCCGTGACAGACATCACATGGCACATACACATCCGGTAGGAATTGCATTTCGATACGCAGTTCGCCCTGTCCCTGACAGGCTTCGCAGCGCCCACCATGCACATTGAACGAGAATCGTCCCGGCTTGTATCCGCGCACTTTGCTTTCGGGGAGTTCAGCAAACAACTTGCGAATTTCATCGAACAAACCGGTATATGTCCCTGGGTTCGAACGCGGCGTGCGTCCGATGGGCGACTGATCAATGTTGATGATCTTATCGAGATGCTCGATGCCTTCGATCTTCTGATGTTCACCAGATTGAGTCCGCGCCCCCATCAACTTGGCGGCGAGTTCGTTATACAGGATGTCGCTCATCAACGTGGACTTGCCTGAGCCGGAGACGCCCGTGATGCAAATCAACTTCCCAAGTGGAATGTTGACATCGATGCCCTTGAGATTGTTGGCGGATGCCTTCACGATCTTGAGGTGTTTTCCATTCCCTTCGCGCCTCTTTTTCGGGACCTCGACCTGTTTCCTGCCCGAGAGATATTGTCCAGTCAGAGACTTTGGGTGAACCAAAATCTGCTTGGGTGTGCCTTCTGCAATCACCTGCCCGCCGTGTTCACCCGCAGCAGGACCGAGGTCAATGACCCAGTCTGCATCGCGGATGGTTTCGTCATCGTGCTCCACGACCAAGACGGTGTTGCCAAGGTCGCGTAATCCTTTGAGCGTTTCAAGCAGACGGCTGTTATCGCGCGGGTGCAACCCAATGGACGGTTCATCTAAAACGTAGAGAACGCCCACGAGACGGGAACCAACCTGCGTCGCGAGTCGGATGCGTTGGGCTTCTCCGCCCGAGAGCGTGACGGCGGATCGGTTCAATGTCAAATAATCCAAACCGACGTTGACGAGAAAGTTCAATCGTTCGTGGATTTCTTTAATCACACGTTCTGCAATTGCTTTTTGCTTGTTCGTGAGCGGCGAACCTTTGCTGGAAAGTTTCTTCACCCAGTCGAGAGTTTCCAACACGGGCCAGGAGTTGGCTTCGACGATGTTCACATCATCCACGGTCACAGCCAGGGCAGCAGGGTTAAGACGTTTGCCCCCACAGCTTGGGCAGGGACGGTCGGACATGAACTCCGAAATTTTTTCGCGGATGTACTCCGAATTCGTCTCGCGGTAGCGGCGTTCCAGATTGGTGATGACACCCTCAAACGCACGTGTGAACTTGAACTCATTACCGTTTGCGTTTTGGTACGTCATCTGGATTTGCTTATCGCCCGTGCCATATAGAACGATCTTTTGCTGTTCCTTCGTTAATTCCCCGAAGGGTTTATCGAGGTCGATCTTGAACGCCTTGGAAGCATTGACCAAACTCTGCCAGTAATAGCCGCCTTCTTCTTTCGGTCCACTCCACTCCATGCTGACGATGGCTCCGTCGTTGAGCGAAACGCTATCGTCTGGGATGATGCGGTTTGGGTCAATTTCAAGTTTCGAGCCAAGCCCCTGACAATCCGGGCAGGCGCCTTGAGGGGTGTTGAAGGAAAAGGTACGCGGCTCCACTTCGGAGATGGTCGAGCCGTGTTCGGGGCAGGCGAGATGCTCAGAGAATTGCAAGTCGAAGGTCGACGAAGGTCGAGGGTCGTCGCCCTGACCTTTGACTTGTGACTTTTGACCGTCCACAAGATGCACCGTGACATATCCTTCACCGAACTTTAAAGCCGTTTCCACCGAATCGGTCAGACGAGTGAGCGCGGCTCTCTTATCTTCCTTTGAGCCTTCCCGCGAAATGACGAGACGGTCGACCACCGCTTCGATGGTGTGCTGTTTATAACGGTCGAGTTCAATTTCATCATCAAGAGAATGGACGGTTCCATCTACGCGGGCGCGGGCGAAGCCAGCCTTGCGGATTTCCTCAAAGACAGCCTGATACGTGCCTTTGCGTCCACGCACCAACGGAGCGAGGATGAGGATGCGCGTGCCTTCGGGCAGGCTATGGATCTTGTCCACGATCTCTTGCGCCGACTGCTTCGATACCTCGCGCCCACAGACAGGGCAGTGCGGAATGCCCGCGCGCGCAAACAAGAGACGCATGTAATCATAGATTTCCGTGACCGTGCCGACGGTCGAACGGGGATTGTGGCTGGTGGATTTCTGGTCAATGGATACGGCAGGGGAGAGACCGTCGATGTAATCCACATCGGGCTTGTCCATTTGACCGATGAACTGACGCGCGTACGCCGAGAGCGACTCAACGTAACGCCGCTGCCCTTCGGCAAAGATGGTATCGAACGCCAGGGACGACTTACCCGAACCGGATAGACCTGTGATGACGACGAACTTGTCGCGCGGTATCTCGACGGTAATATTCTTCAAATTGTGGACGCGCGCGCCCACGACGCGGATCATATTGGATGACATGCAGATTCCTCAAGATGGTTGTGAATGATTGGGAATGGAAATATTTCTATTTTAGCACATTTGTTTCAAAAATAAAGAGTTTAGTTGTCCAACGGGTGCGCTAAAAGTATGTAGATGACCTGCTCCCTTCGCCGTCCTCGGCGAAGGATTTACCCGCAGAACGCCGCCGAGGACGGCGGCTTGAGCCAAACTATTAACAGACTTTGAGTGCTCCCTTGTCCAACGCAAATCCAGGCTCAAAGCCGCCGAGGAGGATGGCACACTCAGGTGTGTTGATAATAGCCAATCCTTAATTATAACCAAGACGGCGTCATCGTCTAATTAAAAAGCTAGCCCATCTGTGAAAACACGCCCTGCTTTTTGGGGGATGTTTTGAAATTCATCCTGCCGTTATAATTTTTTCGATGCCTTCCACTTTAGATCACCGAATATCCTCCAATTTACAATCTGCCGTTCCCACTAATTTGCCACGATCCCTCACACGTTTGATTGGCAGGGAACGCGATATTAAAAATGCACGTTCCCTGTTAATGAGCGATGAGATTGCTCTCCTCACGTTCACCGGCTGGGGCGGCGTGGGAAAGACCGCGCTTGCCTTACAGGTTGCTTCGTCCCTGCTTGAGAGATTTCCAGATGGGGTCTTCTTCATCAATCTGGCACCTCTCACAAAGAGCGAATTAATTCCAATCGAGATCGCGCATACACTGAAGATCAAGCACCCCGCTGGAAAGGATGTTGTTAGCGACCTGCATGAGCTCCTTCCAAGGCAGCGTATGCTGCTGGTCTTGGATAACTTTGAACACCTGATGCAGGCAACATCCTTCGTGAATGACCTGCTCCTCGCTTGCCCATCGCTTAAATTGCTTGTCACAAGCCGTGAACCCCTGCGCCTGCGTACCGAGCAGTCTTTTTTGGTACGCCCTTTGGAAACCGAACAGGCAATTGAATTGTTTACACGGCGTGCGCAGTCGGTGAATTCAGACTATGACCTTTCGGTAAACAGCCGCAACACAGTGGCGGAATTATGCCGCCGCCTCGATGGACTTCCGCTGACGATTGAACTTGCAGCATTGCGGACCCGCCTCTTCACTCCCGATGCCCTGCTTGCCCGCCTCAAACCCGACCTGCAACCTGCCTCTCGAATCCTGAACTTGCTCTCCGTTGGGTCTAGGGACGTGCCAGAGCGTCAGCAGTCCCTGCGCAAAACAATCGAGTGGAGCTACAGTCTGCTCGATGCTACAGAACAGAAGACACTTCGCGCCGCATCTGTCTTCCCAGCCGGTTTTACAATTCAGATACTCTCTGCGATCATGGGCAGCGATGATGCGACAGTTCTTCAAAACGTATCTTCACTGGTGGATAAGAATCTAGTCAAACCGGCGACAGAGAATTTAGACGAAGAACGCTTTGCCCTGCTCGAAGCCATTCGAGAATATGCATGGGATGAAATTTTACGCCTGGGTGAAGTGGAAGCGCTGCGAGCATCTTATATCGCAACCTATCTTTCGCTATTGGAAAAAGCCGGGAAGGAATTGCAAACCGAAAAACAAGATCAATGGCTCGACGCCTTTGATGACGAATTCCTAAACATCAACCTTGCATTGGAGATGTGCCTAACGTCAACTCAAGGCTCTGAAAGATGGAAAATAGGCTTTCGCATCCTGGATAATTTTCACCGCTACTTCATGCTGCATGGGCAGTTCCACTATGCGGCGGAACACATTGCCCAAGCCCGCGCTTCCATTGAAGACTATGAGAAAAAGGGCAATGCGTTGGATAAAGAGACATTGCGTCTGAAAGCAGGTATCTACAGCCTCACTGGCAGCCTGGCATGGGGGCTGGGCAACTATCGTGAAGGCGGAGACTGGCATGGGAAAGCGTATTCAATCCATGAAGCGCTTGCAGACGAGGCGGGAATGGCGGAAGCGTTGAACAACTGGGCGGTTAATTTAGGCATGCTGGGAGAAAATCAGACCGCGCTCGAAAAACATGAACGTGGGCTTGCCCTTTATAGAAAAATTGGGGACCGCTGGGGCGAGGCAAAACAGTTGAACAACCTGGGAAACTTGCTGCACGTCATGGGAAGGGAAGACGTGGCAGTAGCAACCTTCGAACAGGCTTTGGCAATCGCGCGTGAACTTAAAGACGCTTTTTTCACTTCCAGCCTTTTATGCAATATTGCGCATCTTCGAGTCCATGCCGGCGATTATGCCGCCGCTATTTCGTTGCTAAATGACGGCGCGGAATCTACTAACAAAGCCGAGACCCCCTACCTGCGCGCCTGGTCGCTGGTGATTTTGACGCTGGCATATCTAAAACAGGATCAAGTTGAGGTCGCGATCCATACCCTTCAAGAAGGGATCGAACTGCTCCCGAACTTGACCGACATGAGTTTGAAAGTTGAATACCTGAAAACATCCGTGTACGCTTTGGCGTATTCTGGATATCCCATGGATGCAGTGCAGTTGTTTAGCACGGTGACAAAGATTTGCGAGGAACTTGGTCTTTCAGAATACCCGCCAGATGAGGCTGAACTTCGAGAATTCATTCAAACCCTTCGCTCGAAGATGTCTGCAGAAGCGATTTCTACGGCAGAACAAAAAGGAAGGGATTTCACCTTTGATTCTGCGTTCGCTTTCATCGTGGAAAAATTAAACCCGCCAGCGCCTCCGCCTCCCAGCCCGGAACTGGAACAGGTGCTGACAACCCGCGAACGTGAGGTTTTGGTTTTGCTTTCCAAAGGAATGACAAACGAAGAGATCTCGCGGGAACTGGTGGTCGTGATCAAGACCGTGGAAAAGCATGTAGCAAATATTCTAATGAAGCTTGGCATGAAGAACCGCACCGAAGCCGCAGCCTGGGCAGTGGAACGAGGGATCAAATGACCAATGTCATCCAAACACGAGAGATCAACAACTACTGTTGATGCTTGTAAAGAAAAAGATTTCGCTTAAGGTCCTGGCTGACCAAAGTGAATTGGGGAAAGGTAAACGTTCGTGAGATCACACGGACAGTTGGCTTGCATTCCCGATAAATTTTTTCTGAAAGTTCCTGATTTGTACTTTGCAGCAAATAGGTTGTAAGAACATCCGCTTTGGGTAGGGCATCCGTTTCGTACAAGCTTCCATAGATCACCCGGGCGCGGCTTCCAAGCCCAAGAACGTGAATAACGATATTTGCCCACAAACAACGCAATGGATCGATCTCCACCCCAATGGCTTGTGCTTTATAACGAAGCGCCGCCCAAATCACGATCCGTCCGTCTCCTGCGCCGAGGTCCACCAGCGTTTCACCTTCCTTCAAATCTGCCATCTTCAGCATCCGGTCCACCACCCAAATCGGAGTGGGCACCCACGGCGCGCCAAACATCCCTGCCACCGACCAGGAAATGGAAACGATCATATACATACCAAAACAAATGAGGATTAATTCGAGAGTGTTCATGCGATTGTGAGATATCCGTTGTTCACAAGCGTTAATAGGATGGGAAGTACATCCGCCTCTTTCTCAGGGACGGCGATCTCCTCACTAATTGCCTTTTCCCACGCCTGACGGAGTGTCCTGCTACCATCGAAATGACCGATCACCTGCCCCACAAAGGGACTGACCTTGATGGGCATGACAAGACTTTCTTTCATTTGTATCCGGCGGACTTCCCCTTTCTCATCTTTCTTCACTTCAAGATGGCTGGAAATCAGTTTTGTTTCCCAAAGGTCAAGTGGATTCAATTCATGATCGCCTGCCAAAAATAGCTGATGAATATGCCCGCCTGCCGATTCTCCGGCAATCTGTTGGGCTGTCTCTGTGCGAAACCAATTCGCCTTGCCAGCACGCATTCGCATGGTGACCGACCCGAATGCGAAGCGTTCCATCCCCATACGCTGATACCAGGAAGCCCACTGAAGCCATGTCCAATAAAAAGGCAGAGTCCCACGTTGAATGTCGTCATAAACCCATTCTTTGGCGTACTGAATGGGGGAGAAGGATCGTTCGTAGACAAGTAATGTGTCCACGGGGAGTTGTTTTACTGCCGCATGAATGGTTTCTTCGGGCGCTTGCCGTTTTTTGTGCAGCCATGTGGCAAGTACATGTGCATATCCGCCGTCGTTTAGGAAACCTGGAATTTGCCGTATCACATTCAGGATGGCTTGGTCACCGCTTCCTTTTGCATCTCGATAAATTTGGGTCTTATCGGGCGTGATGACATACGGCGCGTTGGAAACGATCAGATCGAATTTTCGTCCGTGGACGGGTTCAAAGTAACTGCCTTCAAGGAGTTCGATATTGTGGATGTTGTTCAGGCGGGCGTTCAAAGCTGTCAACGTAAGACAACGCGGGTTGATATCGGTAGCAGTTACCAGTCGGGAATGAACCGCGAGGAAGAGAGTCTGGAGTCCACAGCCGCAGCCCAGGTCAAGAGCGGAATCCACCTTCTTGCGGATAGTGATGGTTTCCAAAAATTTACTCGAAGGACCAATGGGCATGACGAGGTCGTGCGGCGTTCCTTGTGGCAGGGTGTAATCTGAGACGAAGACCATTCCTTTGTAAAGTTGAACGTGAAAATAAGAAAAGATTTCATTCGCAGATTTTCCCAAAAGACCCAGCTCGATCAGTGTTTCAAGCAGGGGGCATCCGAATGTCGTTTTGGCTGCGTCGAATGAAACAGTCTCTGCAATGGTAAAGAGCCAATGGATGGTATCTTCGTTTTGATGGTCCAGAATGATGCGGTGAAATTCAAGGGCGTCTGACTCGCTGAGCATAGGCACCCGAGGGGCAGACAGCCTCTGAGGAGAGGCTGTCTGTTTTGGGCTGATTTCCTGGCTGATGCTCGACATTTAATATTCTTGCTGATCTTTGCCAGCTTTTCTAACGGTTAACACAGCTTTTTTGATGTGTTGTCCGGTGGCGCTTGCAGTATCCAGGCTATCGTCTGCATCTGTATTTTTCGTCAGCTCAGGGCTTTTGTTGTTTAACATGCGGGCAGAACTTTCTTCGTCCTTGTTTAAGAGGATATGCTCTCTGGTTTGAGATGTTTGTGACCTTGCGGCTGCTTCGCGTACCTTTTGCACGGCAGGCAGGAGCAACCCAATCAGAATTACAAGCGCGCCAACGGTGATCCACGGGAGCCAGGGTGAAGGCTTGGATGTTTCCTCCGGCATATCACAGTGATAGACCACGCCGCCAGCGCCATCGTCGACGCCGTAGCCGGAACCGCCGTCCATCCAACAGGCAAGGTCCACTGCCCAGCAACTCGCCCACGAACAGGATTCGTCCCAATCCTCGTTGCCTTCGGTACCGCCGTCATCGGTTGGAGCCGCGGCAATGACAGGAGCTTCGGTGGGAGCGGCTTGCTCGGGAAGTTCACACGTTGCAACGGTGGCACCCTTGCCAGATTCGATCTCGTCGTATAGTCCGCCATCTGCGTCGCATTGTGCGACGAAATCCGAAATACATTCATCGTACCCATCACCGTGATGACATACCCCAGCATATTTATATTTTGTGCCGCCATCATCTGTCGTGGGCGGGGCAGCAAGCGGTAATTCTTTTAGAAAATCTGAATCATGTGGAATACAGTAAAAATCGTATTTTGTGCCGTCACCGGAGTACAAATCCACTTCGATGACGAGTAGACCGTCTTCGCATTTGAATTGGTCGAGGCATTCGTCAAGGTTGTCGTTGGTGCAGCTTCCGAGGTAGTCGCTTTCCGGCATTGCAAAGGGAAAGGGAGTGGCAGTTGGCGCTGTGGTGGGAGTGGCAGTGACAACTGTGGACGGATTTTGATTCCCGCCACTGGGCTGATTTCCTCCGTCCTCATCTGATGATTCATCATCACCACCACCGGTGGGCGGATCAGTGGGCGGGCAGGGAATGGGGGCTCCGCTTGCGTCCACACAACTGGTTTGGGCGTGTACAGCGAACGAATTGGAGATCGGTCCCAACAGGGAAGCGATCAGGACGAGCAATACCGTACTAATAAAAATGGTCTTTTTCATGATGATTTTCTCCTTCTAAAGTGATTTGAACATTTGTCGTTTGCATTATCCTGAAAATGGTCTGCCTTGTCGGTGGGGTTAACCCTACTATTTCCCCTTGGCGTGGATAGGAATTTGGTCATGTTATACTGGGTGAAACTTCTCAAACCCGGCGGTGTTCTTTTAAATAAATTCCGCCGGTAAGGTTTCTCACTTGTCGGAATTGGAATATCACGAAGAAGATGTGTTAATGCGCGCATCGCAAGGCGACCGGGATGCTTTCGGTCAGCTTTATGAGCGTTATGCGGAACGTATCTTCAACTATGTGTACTATCGCACTGGGAACCAGCACGACGCGGAGGATTTGACCGCGCGTGTCTTCCAACGGGCGATGAATCACATTCGCAATTACACCGATCGGGGTGTGCCATTTTCGGCGTGGCTTTACCGCATTGCACACAACCTGGTGGCAAATTGGCACCGTGACCGCAGCCGAAAACAGGAAATTCCTCTCGATGACCTGCCCATCCTGCCAACCAAGGGCGACCACCCCGAAAGGAACCTGGTCCGCTCGCAGGAGCAGGATGCGCTTTTGAAGATGATCCGCAAACTTCCGCCGGAGAGGCAGAACCTGCTAATTTTGAAATTCGTCGAGAATATGTCCAACGCTGAGATCGGAAAGATCATGGGCAGAAGCGAAGGAGCCGTGAAGAGTCTATATCATCGCACTCTTCTGGCGCTTCGAGACCAACTGGAAGATCAGAACCTCAACCTTGAAGGAGACTAGACCATGTTAAGAATCGTAACAGACGGTGCTGTGGACCTCCCCGCTGAGTGGTACAAGGAATACGACATCCAGCGGATTCCGATCAACGTACACTTTGGCGAAGAGAAAACCTTCATCCAGGATGTGGAACTCGACCAGGACGGCTTTTACAAATTAGTGGATGGCAAGACCCTGCCTCACCCCAAAACCTCCCAACCTTCGCCGCACCAGTTCGTGGAATTTTACAAAAAGACCGCCCAACCCGGCGATACTATTCTTTCGATTCACATTACCAGCAAACTCTCCGGCACTTACGCTTCCTGTGTTTCGGCGGCGGAAGAGTTGAAGGACACTTACAACGTTGTGCCGGTGGATACCCTTTGTGGAACGATGGGCACTGCCTTCATGTGCCGCGCCGCCCGTCAGATGGAACGCGCCGGGAAGAGCGTCGATGAGATCGTGAAATATATCGAGGGCATCCGCAGCAAGACGTACGTCATTCTCACGCTCGATACGCTTGAATATGCCAAGCGCAGCGGACGTGTGGGTACGCTCTCTGCCGCGCTGGCTTCGGTCTTGAACGTCAAGCCGATTGCCTTGTTGAAAGATGGCATTGTGGATATGGTGGACCGCGTCCGCACTCGCAAGGCAGCCATCGAGCGCGTGCTCGACCTTGCCAAGGAAAATGTGGGTGACAGCCCGGTCTATGTTGGTGTTGTGCATGCCCGTGATGAGGCTGCCGCCCGATCCCTGTTGGACGAGGCGAAGAAACGCTTCAACGTCAAGGAAAGTTTCCTGACAGACCTTTCCATTTCACTTGTGATCAATTTCGGTCCTGGTACGGTTGGCTTGGTGTTATATCCTGCTGAGTAATAGATTCAATGAACGCAAATCAGACTCCCTCCCCAAATAATGAACTGCAATC
>JACPVC010000186.1 GCA_016191955.1 Chloroflexota bacterium | reverse complement strand
TTCGGGATGGCATGATCTTTTGTAAGAGAAACGCAGTACACTGAGTCTGATAACAAATCCATGAACAGACCCTACACCTTCATCAACGTTGCCATGACGGCAGATGGCAAGATCGATACCTTCGAACGCAAAGGCGCATCAATCTCGTCACAACGCGATAAACAGCGCGTGGATGAACTGCGCGCAGCGGTGGACGGAATCCTCGTCGGCGGGAGAACGCTTTTGGATGAAGCGCCCAAACTCACGGTTAAGAGTGAAGCGCTGCGTGAGGGGCGAATCAGGCAGGGGCGTTCGCCAAACCCGATTAAGGTCGGAGTCGCCACTCGTGCAGACCTCCACAAAGACTCAGATTTTATTAAGGCAGGCGATGCACGGCGCGTAATATTTACAACGTCTCAAACATCTATATCGCAGCTTGAGAGTTTGCGCGCGCTGGGCGTTGAAGTATTCGTGGATGAGTCACCACGCGTTGACCTGAACAAGATGATGCAAACGCTAAAGAAATTGGGCGTGGATCATTTGATGGTGGAAGGCGGCGGGACGGTCAACTTTGAACTCATACGGCTCGGTCTTGTGGATGAATTATTGATCTATATCGCACCGATGATCTTCGGCGGCGCAAACGCTCCCACCCCTGCCGATGGACTCGGACTTGCGCGCGAAGGCGCAATGGAAATGAAACTCGCAGATGTCGAACATTGGGAAGACGGCGGGGTCGTATTGAAGTATAAGTTTTTATAGACCAATGGAGAGAAACATGTCTACATTAATGCATGAAAAAATTCAAATATTATTGGAAGAAGATTGCTGTCACGAATGTGAAGGCTACGGCGAAGACCACGTCTGCGTTCATATCGAAGCGATGGCTGAACTGCCCACACGTTTCGGTGATTTTCATATCGTGGCGTTCTCGAACAACAAGGATAACAAGGAACATGTCGCCATCATCAAGGGCGATGTGATCGGCGCGGACGACGTGCCCGTGCGTCTGCATTCGGAATGCCTTACCGGCGATGCCATCGGCTCGCTACGCTGTGACTGCCGCGACCAGCTCGAAGCGGCACTCAAGAAAATCGGTGAAATGGAACGCGGCATGGTTTTGTATCTGCGCCAGGAAGGACGCGGCATTGGGCTCACCAACAAAATCCGCGCGTACGCCTTGCAAGATCAGGGCCTCGATACCGTTGAGGCGAATCTTGCGCTCGGCTTCCGCGACGATGAACGCGATTACGCTGTTGCCGCGCACATGCTTCACTCGCTCAAGGTCAACTCGATCAAATTGATGACCAACAACCCGAAGAAGATTGCGCAGCTCGAACAGCACGGCGTGAAGATCAACGAACGCCTGCCGCACATCCTGCCGACCAACGAGCACAACCTTTTCTATCTTCAAACCAAAGCCGCCAAGTCCGGTCACATGATCGACTTTCACGGCAAGGAACACCTGCCCGAACAAAGCGACCGCCCCATCGTTGAGGGCATGACCGAAGACCAGCTCAAAGCGCTGTATAAATAAGGATGAAGGATGAATAAAACCATTGTCATCACTGGCGCAACAGGTGTTCTCGGCAGTCTCGCTGCGAAGACCTTTGCAGGCATGGGACACAATCTGGCTTTGCTCGACATCGATCAAAAGAAATTGGATTCCCTCGCCCGCGACTTGAATCTACCCTCAGAACGACTCTTCACCCAAACCGTGGACCTGCTCAACGGGCAGGCGCTTCAAGACTCCGCCGCGGCTGTGCTCAACAAATTTGCCAGTGTCCACGCCTTGTTCCATCTCGTCGGCGGCTGGACGGGCGGCAAGACCTTTACCGAAGCTTCCAACGATGATTTGGAATTTATGCTCAACCAGCACGCGCGTACCACGTTCAACCTGTTCAAAGCCTTCGAAGAACCACTCTCGAAAAGTGGCTGGGGACGGGTGATCGTCATCTCTGCCTCTACGGTCGCCAACCCGCCCGGCAAATCTGCGGTCTACACGGCTGCCAAGTCCGCGCAAGAGAATATGGTACTCTCCCTCGCCGCGGAGTTGAAAGAATCGAAGGTGACTGCGAACATTATCCAAGTGAAAGCCATCGACGTGGACGGTTCCCGTAAAGACGCCGGCACCACCCCCGAAGTCATCGTCGCCACCATGCAATATTTGTTTTCGGAGGGAGCCGATAAGGTCAACGGGGCGAGATTGCCGTTGTATTAGAAAGTTGTGATATGTCACCCTGAGCGACAGCGACATATGCACCGCGCTGCGGATGCAGTGCGGTGAGGGTCTCTTATTATGGGCGTAGAGATCCTTCGCCTAACGGCTCAGGATGACATTATTGTAGAAAGTGACCGCCAGCGTGGCGGTCACTTTCTTGTTTTACAACCCCGTTTGAAACACGAGAAACCAACCATTGAGGGGATGTTTTATTTCAATGATCTTGAGTTTCTTCATCTGCACCACCCCCATCACAGACTTCACATTGGAAATCAACTTTTCCTTTTCTTCCTCCGTGTAGAACGGACAAGCAAAGTTGAGCGTATCATCGAGAATTTCAGGGTACTGATTTGGGCCCAAAATGTTTGCTTGCGGCTTGACTTCGACCAATACACGGAATCGCATACTGACGGATGCCTTTTCCACACTTCGCACACGACCAAAAATATCCTGGCGGGATAGGGCTTTTTTCAACTTCCCTTTCACATCCTCGTTAATTTCCGGGTCGTTCAATTCTTCGTCGACCACCTGAGAGAATGTCTCTCCAACCAGGTTTTCAGCGGGGATGGTCTCAAAGAAACTGCCATGTACCAGGCATATCTTTTGATGCCCCTTATTGCGTCCGCGGATCAGATAGTAAACATCCCGGACTTCCAATGAAAACACATCATCGCCAGCATCCTGCATCTGCTTGAAAACACTGCCGTGGTCCGATGTAACAATATTTCGGATGTTCTTCTTTCCCGTAGGAATCGTTGAATTGAAGGAGGAAATATTGTAGACACTGCTGTCTTTCAATTCCACAAGTTCTCCGCCTGTAAATTGTCCCCGCGTGTTTATCTTGATAGCCAAGTCGGGAAATACCCCTTTGTTGGAGCAAGATAGTATCTTCTCCGGGAAGGGGAATTCGTCCAACTTGCTTACTTTTTTGAATTTTGTTTTGTTATCAATCAAGCTCTGCCAAAAATGATAGATCGAATACATTATCCCTGCTTGAATAAAGACGGCTGTTGTTTGGGTTTCGTCTTTATAACGGTTTTGGGAGTCTTGGCTCCCCATAAAGTCGACAAGTCTTCGGTGTATTTGTACTCGTCGAAATATTTACTGACTTCATCTGGCTTACGAATGGCGCTTAATCTTTCTTGGATCAAGCCTGCATTTTTAGGGTCGATCTCGATTCCAATGCCATTCCTGCCAATTTGATGAGCAGTTACCAGAGTGGTCCCCGTCCCTGCGAAGGGATCAAAAACAGTATCGCCCACTTTTGTAGATGACAAAATAATTCGCAATAACAACGCAACCGGGGATTGCTGTTTATGGATACGCTCTCCGTTTTTATCCCGGATGGCTTCATCGCCCGCAAAATATCCCGATGTCAATTCGCGAATGTCATCCCAAATATCGGTGACATACACCCCATTTTCGCGCTCGTATTTGTAATTTGCAGGCAAAGGTGGCGAAATCCGCAGGCGGTTAAACACACGCGCTTTTTCGCCCTTGGTCGCATACGCTAGAATCTGATAATGCTTTCCAAATTTCCCTGCCACGGGAACTGCGGATGTTTTCTTCTTCCAGATGATGAAGTTTTGCAACGTCCAGCCGGTTTGACGCAGACAGCGCAGCACTTCTTCTGTATTTTTTTCGCGCTGCATGAAATAGATGGCGCCACCTTCAGAAGTGACGTTGTAAATTCCCCGGCAAACTTCCTGCATCATTTGCCAATATTCTTCTGTGGTCAGGTTGTCGTCGTGGAATTTGTAATCCTTGTTTTGGTTAAACGGCGGGTCGAGAAAGGTCAGGTCAACCTTTCCCAACTTTTTTTTATCTTTTAGATAATCAAGACAACTTCCGGTAAGGACTTTATATGTGGTCATAGTGATTTTCAAAGTATATCAGCAACCTTCGTTTTTCCGTTATACTCGCGCCCATGCCAGGACAGTTCATCGAAAGCAACAACATCCAACTCCATGTTGTGACCGACGGACCCGGGAACGGGACGCCGGTCATTTTATTGCATGGCTTTCCCGAATTCCATTACGGGTGGAGAAAGGAAATCCCGGCATTGGCGCAGGCGGGGTATCACGTCATTGCGCCGGACCAGCGCGGGTACAACCTGTCCGATAAGCCGAGAGGCGTCTCTGCCTACAAGGTGGAAACGCTGGCGAGGGACATTATCGGTCTCTTCGATCATTTTGGGATTCAAAAAGCGCGGCTCGTAGGGCATGACTGGGGCGCTGTCGTCGCGTGGCATATTGCGCTCCACTACCCCGAACGGCTGGAGAAACTTGCCATTCTCAATGCGCCGCATCCCGATGTGATGACGCGTTTTATGTTTGAAAGCACCGAACAGCGCAAGAAATCGTGGTATGTTTTCTTTTTCCAAATCCCCTTCTTCGTGGAATGGGTTCTGAGCAGAAATAACTATCGCGACCTGGTGCGGACCATCGTCGGCTCGGGGCGTAAGAGCACCTTCAGCCGTGGCGACATCGCAGAGTACAAAAAAGCCTGGTCCCAGCCCGGCGCATTGACGGGGATGTTGAACTGGTATCGTTCGGTTGTGCGTGAAAGTCTGAAAGCAGTCTTCCGAAAAAAGAATAGCGGCGAGCGCAGGGTTATGGTACGGACGTTAATTCTGTGGGGCAAGAACGACGCGGCGCTCAGCCATGAAATGGCGCAGCCGTCTGTGGAACTATGCGATGACGGCAGGTTGATCTTTTTCGAGAAAGCGACTCACTGGGTCCAGCACGATGAAGCGGACGAGGTGAATAAAAATCTGATTGAGTTTCTGAGGTAACTGAATGCCAATTCTTGCGCTTGTTCTTTTGTTCCTGTCTGCATCCATGCATGCGGTGTGGAATTTTTTGCTCAAAAGCGCGGAGGAGAAATATGTTGCGATGGGATGGCAGACCATCCTGAGCGGAATCCTTGCGTTGGGAATCATGTTCTATTCGGGTTTGCCGCCGCGCGAAATGTGGATTTTCGCCGTCATCAGTATGCTGTTGGAAGCCATCTATTTCATTTTGTTGTGTATCGCCTACAGCGACCATGATTTTTCGCTGGTGTATCCCATCGCGCGCGGAGCGGCTCCCGCCCTGCTGGTCTTGTGGACGGCGATCTTCCTGCATGAGCAATTGACGACGGGCGGGTATATCGGTCTGGCGATGATTACGATTGGGATGATGGTCATCGGCGGGACGACGCTGCTGCAAAGCAAGGGCGAGAAGATCCACTTGAAGGGCATCCTCACCGCGCTGACGGTGGCGCTGGTCATTTCATTGTATACCTTCATCGATGGGAAAGCCGTCAAAAGCGGACCTGCGCTGCCGTATGGACTGTCCATGTTTGTGATGGTTCCATTCGTGACGACGCCGTATATTGCCTATCATTATGGCATCGAATCGTTTTCGCGGGTCTGGAAGCAGAACCGCAATTATCTTTTGATGGGTGGGGTGCTGGGGCTGATCGCTTACATGCTGGCATTGTTCGCCTACACTTTTGCACCGTTGAGCTATTCGGGCGCGATTCGCGAAGTCAGCGCGGTGATCGGGGCGTTCATCGGCTGGCGATTTTTGAAAGAGCAGATGGGCGGGGTGCGGGTGGTTGGGTCCGCGATTGTGTTTGTGGGGGTGATGGTGATTGCTGTGTTTGGTTAATTCCCCGAAATTAAAGTGCAACGTCCAGGGTGAGGGGGGCACCCTGGACGTTGCAAGGCTCATTTTACCAGAACTGATGAATCGCGCAAGGGGAAAAATTTTCGTTTTTGTAAGTTGAGTCAAGCCGCAGGGGAGGCGGGTTTTGAAGCGCTGAGTCAGGCTCAAGTTCGGGAATGAGGCGGGCGGAGCTTCCTGTAATTTGTCATGTATTTTCAGTCCGCTTACAGTTACAAAAAACAGTTGCGCCTTCGCTGAAAAGTGGGTAAGATTCAAGTGCCATGAATGGACTCTTGGCAAACCTACGTTTTGGCATCCTTATGCCGTGAGTCAGCTAGCCTGATGGGTACCCGCGTACCTGTCAGGCTTTTTTTATCCCTTCACCAAGGAGAAAGAATGCAAACACCCTGGGAGTATCGCTTCGCCCACCGCACACAAAAAATGGGAAGCTCAGTCATCCGCGAGTTGTTGAAATTGACCGAACAGCCGGACATCATCTCGTTCGCAGGCGGTTTGCCTGCACCGGAGGTGTTCCCGGTTCAGGAATTTCAGGAGGCGTGCAATCGCGTGCTGACAGAACATGGCGCGCAGGCGTTGCAATACAGTACGACCGAAGGCTATCGCCCATTGCGTGAGATGATCTCACGCCACACGGACCGCTATAAGGTTTCGGTGACACCGGAAAACATTCTGATCACCTCTGGTTCGCAGCAGGCGTTAGATTTCATCGGCAGGTTGTTCATTAATCGCGGCGATTACATCGTGGTGGAATCGCCGACTTATCTTGGCGCGTTGCAGGCATGGAATGCCTACGGAGCGCAATACATCTCGGTGCCGGCGGATGAATACGGTATGATCGTGGACGAACTGGAAGCCGCGCTGCGAGTCGGACCGAAGTTCATTTACGTGCTTCCAAACTTTCAGAACCCCTCCGGTTCGACTCTCAGCCTCGAACGCCGCCGACGCCTGGTTGCGCTTGCAGACCAGTACGGCGTCCCGATCATCGAAGACGACCCATACGGTCAATTGCGCTACGATGGGGAGCACCTTCCCTCCGTCGTTTATTTGGATTCTCAATACCGCAACGATGGGAATCATGAATACACGGGCAATGTCATCTATTTGAGCACGTTCTCGAAACTGCTTGCGCCGGGTCTGCGGTTGGCATGGGTGGTGGCGCCGCCGAAGGTGATTCAAAAACTGGTGATGACCAAGCAAGCCGCCGATCTGCATACATCCAGTTTCAATCAGCAAGTCGCATTCGAAGTAGGCAAAGGCGGATTTCTGGATGAGCACGTCAAGGTCATTCGCTCCACGTATAAAGAGCGCCGCGATGTGATGCTCGAAATGATGGACGATATGTTCCCTGCCGAAATGCGCTGGACCCGTCCGCAAGGCGGCATGTTCCTCTGGGGTATGATGCCCTAAGGCGTGGATGCGGCAGATGTGCTGCGAATCGCCATCGACCGCAAGGTGGCATTCGTGCCGGGCGCAGCCTTCCACCCGAATGGCGGCGGGGCAAATACGATGCGCATCAACTTCTCGTATTCCTCGCCAGAGATGATCCGCGAAGGCATCACGAGGCTGGGCACAACCTTGAAGGAAGTGTTGAAGAAGAACGGGCACCATTAATCACCATGCTCTTGCAGGGGCTTAGCCCCTGCAAGAGCATGAAACAGTGAGACTTCACTATAAACCGGTGAAGTCTTTTTTTATTTAACTCACCTTACGCAGTCTTTCTGTCATCGCCACGTCCCGCACGGGGATAAACCCCCGTGC
>JACPVC010000185.1 GCA_016191955.1 Chloroflexota bacterium | reverse complement strand
TGCCGATGACGATGCAGTTCGTTTTCAAACTCATCGAGCAGGTCGGCTTTCCGAAAGGCGTGGTCAATCTGGTCAACGGCGCGAAGGAAACCGTGGATGGCATCCTCGAACATCCCGCCATTCGCGCGATCACTTTTGTGGGTTCAACCAATGTGGCGAAATACATTTACGCAACTGCGGCTTCGCACGGCAAACGCGTGCAGGCACAAGGCGGAGCGAAGAATCCCGTCATCATTTTGCCGGATGCGGATATGGAAATGGCGACGAAGATCGTCGCCGATTCAGCCTTCGGGTGTGCGGGTCAACGCTGCCTGGCCGTTTCTCTCGCTGTGACCGTGGGCGAATCAAAAAACGAATTCACCGAGTTGATCTGTGACGCCGCATCTTCACGAGCTGTCGGTTATGGCATGGACTCTGGCGTGCAGATGGGGCCTGTCATCAACACCGCTTCGATGCAGCGCGTGGAACAGTTGATCGCGCTTGGCACGAAGGAAGGCGCGGGTGTTCCAGTGGATGGACGTGGGACGAAAGTGAAAGGCTACGAGGGTGGATCCTTCGTCAGACCAACGATCCTGTCCGAGGTCCAGCCGGGAAGCGAAATTGCCCGCACGGAAATCTTTGGTCCCGTGCTCAGTCTCATGCACGTCAATAACATCGACGACGCAATCAAACTGGTCAATAGCGGGCAATATGGCAACCAAGCCAGTCTGTTCACCACGAGCGGAAATGCCGCGCGCAGATTCCGTTACGAAGCGGATGCAGGCAACATTGGTATCAACATTGGTGTTGCCGCCCCAATGGCATTCTTCCCATTCAGCGGTTGGAAGGATTCATTCTTTGGCGATATGCACGGGCAGAGCACCGATGCAGTGGAGTTCTTCACGCAGAAGAAAGTTGTAGTCGAACGCTGGCCCAAAGAATGGTCGAGAAAATTCTAAAATCAAGGAAACGGTAACAAACAATCATGGCATACGATTACGAAGACGCATTGGATTATTCATCGCACTGGATGGACTGGATCCAGAAAAATGAATTCCCAACCCCAGAACAGGCTCACAAGATCATTGAAGAGTCTACGACCAACTTTGCGGAGTATTACAACCGCAACTGGTTGGAGTACCGCAAATCGGTCACCGAGTCTGGCGATTGGGCGGCGGTGGAATGGGGCGGTTCCGGCGCGGTGTTCAAGGATGTGATGGGGCGCGAATACCTGGACTTTCTTGGCGGGTATGGCATGATGGATCTGGGTTGGAGTCATCCCGATGTGGTGAATACGGTGAGGGCGCAGTTGGAGCGTTCGCCCATGCCTTCGCAGGAATTACTCGACCCATTGCGCGGTGTGCTGGCAAAACTGCTGGCATCCATCACGCCGGGTGACTTGAAATACAGTTGGTTTGGTGCAAGCGGCACGGAAGCCAACGAAGCTGCAATGAAGATTGCCAAGCTATATACCGGCAAGACCGCGTTTATCGTGGCTGTGAAAGGTTTCCACGGCAAGACTATGGGCGCGCTTTCACTGATGGGCAAGTCGGACTATCGCGCGCCGATGGGGGCATTGTATGGCGGGCAGGTCTATCATGTTCCATTTGGGGATGCTGACGCAGTTGAGAAGCAGTTGGAAATTTGCGAGAAAGTTGGTATTGGCGTAGCGGCGGTGATGTTCGAGCCGATCCAGGGTGAGTCTGGGGCAATCGTCCCGCCGGATGATTTCTGGCCCCGCATCCGCGCTGCGACGAAGAAATATGGCGTGCTGTTGATCGCGGATGAAGTGCAAACGGGTCTCGGTCGCACCGGGAAGTTATGGGGCGTCGAGCATTGGAACGTGGTGCCCGATATTTTGACCGTTGCCAAGTCCTTGGGGGGCGGGGTGATGCCGATCAGCGCAGTGACAACCACGGAAGAGATATTCCATCCGATGATGTATCCGAATCCTTTTATGCACACCACCACGACTGGCGGCGGGGCATTGGCTTGCTCGGCGGCGATCTCGGCGATCCATGTCACGTTGCGCGAGAAACTTTGGGAGCAGGCTGCCGAAAAAGGCGCGTATTTGATGCTGAAATTGCAGAATTTTGTTGTACAATACCAAAACATTTTCGATCGAGTAACTGGCAAGGGTTTGCTCATCGGCATGCATTTTAAGAATCCAGAAACGGGTTATAAGGTTGCGGCGGAACTTTTCAAGCGTGGTGTGTTGGTGGCTGGCACATTGACCAGCGCCCAGACCATTCGCATCGAACCGCCTTTGGTGGTTACATACGAACAAATGGATATGTTGCTTGATCGTCTCGGCGACGCGTTGAAGGAAATCAATAAATCGATGTAATTCATACTTCCGAAAATTCGGGTTTGCCCGGCGTTTCGGAAGTCTATATTTCATGACGGAGAAGATAGATGACCAGTGAATTTGCTGTCGAGATGCGCGATGTTGTAAAAAAGTTCATTACGCCGGAAGGGAATGAATTAAATGCTGTTGACCATGTCACCATGCAGATCAAGAACGGCGAATTCTTCTCGATGCTCGGCTCTTCAGGGTGCGGAAAGACCACGTCCCTGCGCATGATTGCAGGTTTTGAATGGCCCACGGAGGGCGAGGTCTATATTGAGGGGAAGTCGACGGGGCATACGCCGCCCTTTCAACGAAAAGTGAATACGGTTTTTCAAAGTTACGCCTTGTTTCAACACATGACGGTTTTTCAAAATATCGCTTTTGGGCTTGAAATGGAAGGCGCGAAGGAAAGCGAGATCAAAAAACGCGTCGGTCGCGCATTGGAAATGGTCCAGCTAACCGGCATGGAACGGCGCCGACCCAGGCAGCTTTCGGGCGGTCAGCAGCAGCGTGTGGCAGTGGCTCGTGCCCTGGTCAAGACGCCGGATGTGCTTCTGCTCGATGAACCCCTCGGCGCATTGGACTTGAAATTGCGCAAAGAAATGCAGCTTGAACTCAAGGCGCTCCAACAGCAGCTTGGCATCACATTCATTTACGTCACGCACGACCAGGAAGAAGCCTTGACCATGTCTGACCGTATTGCCGTCATGAGCAAGGGACGGGTGCAGCAGCTTGCGACGCCGGTCGAGATCTATGAACGCCCGGTCAACAAGTTCGTGGCAGATTTTATCGGGGAGTCAAATTTCCTCGAAGGCAAGATCAAGCACATCTCAGGGAATGAGGCGCTGGTCCATATCCCTGTTTTGAATGCTGAGATCAGGGGTATGCCCATGTCGAACAACTTCGTCAATGGGGAAGAGGTTTCGGTTTCGATCCGCCCGGAAAAGATCCGCATTGCGGAACAGGCGGCGAAGGGTGAGGGGCTGTTCCAGGCAAAGGTTCTTACTTCGGTTTACATCGGCTCGGATACCCACGTGTATGCGGATTTGAACGGCACGCGCCTGAAGGTGATGGAACAGAACCGCATTTCGCGCCTCGACCCATCCTCGTTCTATACAAAGGATCAGGTCATCACGCTGGTGTTCATGCCCGAAAATACGCTCATCTTGAAGAAGGATTAGCCATGCTTCAACGATTCCGTGAAAACAAATCCATGCAGGGTACGTTCCTCGCGCTTCCCACGACGTTGTGGCTGTTCGTGCTGTTGATTATTCCCTTGTTCCTGACGATGGTAGTGAGTTTCGGTCAGCGCAGCCCCGATGGCGATGTGATCTATTCCTTTAGTTTCGATAACTATGCCCGTCTGTTTGGGTACAGCACAGACTGTCCCGACGGTCAGGCTTCCTGTTTCGACTCGTTGTATGTCAATATCCTGTCGCGTTCGCTTACGTTGGCATTCAACACGACGCTGATCGTGATTCTATTAGCATACCCGTTGGCGTATTTTATTGCGCGCTCGCACCCGAATCGCAGGAATATGTTCCTGTTCATGGTGCTCATCCCCTTGTGGACGAATTTCGTTATCCGCGTCTATGCCTGGATGATGCTGCTGCGCAAGGAAGGCGCGATCAACATCGTCATAGGCTGGGTGATGAACTTGCTGAACATCCCATACACACCGCTTGAAATGTTGTACACGCCGGGCGCGGTATTGGTGGGCATGGTATACGAGTTCCTGCCGTTCATGATCCTGCCGATTTACACCTCGTTGGAAAAGATCGATAACTCGCTATATGAAGCGGCGGCGGATCTTGGCGCGAATGCCTTCCGTACCTTTTTGCGGATCACGCTTCCGCTCTCAATGCCGGGTGTTGTCGCCGGGACCATTCTGGTTTTCATCCCGGTCATGGGAACTTTCATCGTATCCGACATTCTCGGCGGACGGCAGGTGATCCTGGTTGGTAACTTGATCCAACGTCAATTCCTCGATGCGCGCGACCCAACCTTTGGATCGGCGGCGTCGCTTATCCTGATGGTGATGACCCTGATCGTGACCTACTTCTACACTCGTAAATTTGGATTCGGAGAGGAGATCATTGCCGCATGACACCGCTACCTCATCTCTCGTGCAATGTAAGTAGCGGGGTGATCCCGTACACTTCAATCTCATTTGGAAGGGAGGGTACGGGATGAATCCGCATCGCCGTTCTCCCTGGGTGATCGCCGCCACGGTTTTGGTGTATTTCTTCCTGTATGCGCCGATTGTGGTCTTGATCCTGTATTCTTTCAACGCTTCCCGCGCGAATGTGAAATTCGAAGGCTTCATTACTTCCTTCAGCGACCGGGTTGAGATGGATGGCAGTTTCGTAAAAGCCAGCCCTTGTGGACCCTTTCACTGGTTTTGCGACTTGTCGAAAAACGATGATGTATTGGAAGCTGCAGGGAATACGTTGACGATTGCCTTCGTTGCCACGATCATTTCCACCATCATTGGCACGATGGCGGCTCTTGCACTCCAACGCTATGACTTCAAAATAAAACCGTTCTCGCAGCTTTCCCTTTATATTCCCATCGTGATCCCTGAGATCGTCATGGGCATCGGTATATTGACCTTGTTCAGTCAGACCTTTGGATGGCTCAACGAAGCGTTGAATCTAACCGGAGATGCCCGCCTCTCAATGGGAATTGGGACGGTCGCCGTAAGCCATATTGCTTTTATGGTCCCGTTTGTGACCTTGGTCGTTCAGGCGCGCCTGCAGGGCTTCGATAAATCCTACGAAGAAGCCGCCATGGATTTGGGCGCTAACGAATGGGTCACGTTCTGGCGTGTAACCTTCCCGATGATCCTGCCAGGTGTGCTTTCCGGTGCGCTGCTTGCATTTACGCTCTCGCTCGATGATTTCGTCATCACCTTCTTTACGAATGGACCGGGTTCCACTACGCTCCCGATCTACGTCTACGGTTTGCTGCGCAGAATCATTACGCCGCAGGTGAATGCCTTGTCCACGGTGTGGATCCTGACGGTCTTTATTGCAGTGTTGCTGCTGCAATGGCTGCAAAGCCGCGAGCAAAAACCGGCTCATGAATGAATTGGGTATACCGTGCGGTGTCAGAAGACTCGCACGTCGCCAACACAATAAAAAGGAGAGAAACATGTTACGAAAATCGCTTTTCAATGTTCTAACCGTCCTGACGATTCTCAGCGTTGCGCTGACCGCCTGTGCCAGTGGTGGAGCCACCACAGAGGAGGAGCCCGCCGCTGGAGGTCCCAAGGTGACCTCATCTGGGTTTGAATGCCCCGAACCCAACCCGCGTGTTGAAGTGACCTCCACTGAATTGAACATCTTCGTGTGGACGGAATACTTCCCGCAGGATATGCTGGACTGCTTCGAACTCGTCTACGGCATCAAGTTGAACCGTGATGAATATTCCTCCAATGAGGAAATGTATGCGAAAGTCTCCGCTGGAGGCACCGCCTACGATTTGGTCCAGCCGACCGACTACATCGTCCCGCTCATGATCCGCCAGGAGCTGTTGCAGGAACTCGACCATGCCCAGCTCCCCGCCTTGGGTAACTTTGACCCGAACTGGATGGATCAGCCCTTCGACCCGGGTAACAAGTATTCCGTTCCCTACCTTGCCGGCACCGACGCCATCGTCGTCAACACCGCGACGGTTGAGAATGTCCCCACCTCCTGGGCTGACTTGTGGAATCCCGAATACGCCGGACGCATGGTCTTCCTCGATGACTCGCGTGCTGTGATCGGTCTCACCCTGGTCACTCTCGGTTACGATCCCAACACCACTGATCCCGCCCAGCTCGAAGAAGCCAAGAATAAACTCGCCGAGCTGGTTCCGAACATCAAGTTGTTCGACAGCGACAGCCCCAAGACCGCCCTCATCGCCGGTGACGTCGATCTGGGCATGACCTGGACCGGTGAAGCCTTCATCGCGAATCAGGAAAACCCGGATATTCAATACATCTACCCTGAAGAAGGTCCCGTGCTTTGGCAGGATAACTGGGTGATGCTCAAAGATGCCTCCCATGTGGATGCCGCATACGCGTGGTTGAACTACACCATGCAGGGCGATGTCTTCTGGCTCACGATCCGCGACTTCCAGTACACCAATCCCAACCAGGCAGCGCTGGATTACGCTAAAGCCAACCAGCCTGAAGTTTTCAACGCATATGCCGACTCCCCGATCACCAATCCGCCCGCCGACGCGGTTGCCAAAGGTTTCGGTATCGAAGATGTGGGTGACGCCACCCCGCTTTACGATAACATTTGGGTTGAGATCAAGGGTGGCAACTAGTTTGTTGATCGACGTTTGAAGATGCGACCCCGGCAAATCCTCGCCGGGGTCGTTTTTTTGTGCGGTAATAACGACTTAAGTCATTATTACCGCGTTTGATATAATGAATAAGTACAAAAATGTAATAAATAATAAAAAATAATCATAAAATCATTGACAAAAATGAATAATCGTTATAAAATGGCTAAATGGAAAGCAATATCGGTAATAAACACCCCGACCGGCTCGACGATATTGACCGTCATATTATAAACGCCCTTCGCGCCGATGGACGGGTGGCTTTTGCCCAGCTTGCCGAGCAGTTGAACGTTTCGCCCGGCATGATCCGCCAGCGCTACAACCGCCTTGTCGATCTTGGCTACCTCAAAGTGGTGGCGGTTACCAACCCTTTGATGATGGGCAAACGCACCATGTCCATGATCGGCATCCGCACCGACGGGCGCAAGATGATGGACGTGGCGAACAAGATCGCCAAATTCGATGAAGTCGTTTACATCGTCGCCACCAGCGGCAGGTACGACCTGATGATCGAAGTCTTTTGCGCCGACCATGAAGACATGCTTAATTTCATGACCGAAAAGCTCGCCAAAGTGGATGGCGTCCGCGAGACGGAATCCTTCATCTACTTGAAGATTATCAAAGAAATCTACTTCTAACGGGAATAACGCCTCAGTACGGACCTCATACCTGCTGCGGCTTCCAAAATCTTTGTCTGCCCCGAAAGCGATTCGGATGGCAGAGCCAACCTGAAAGGCAATATGAAAGCCCTAGCTCGTGTATTAAAGACTGTAGGGGATGCATTTGTGAACGTGTATATGACTTCCCTGATGATTTCCATTTTTCCCGGAAATCAGCCCAATTCAAATAACCGTTATCGGTAGTCACAGTCTATCCCGTCGCATAAAAGCGGCGGGATTCTTTTTCGTCAATCTAACTCGCGGATGCGGGTTATAAAACTAAACGGAGAATCAAATCTCATGAAAGTATTGTTGGTAGGAGTGGGTGGAGTTGGGGAGGCGATTGCCGCCATTGCCAAGCCGCGCAAGTGGCTGGACCTGATGGTGCTGGCAGACTACAACGTCAAACGCGCCGAGGAGGTGCAAAAAAAACTTGGGGATGCCAAACGCTTCCCGGTCGAATTCATCGACGCGAGCAACCAGCAGAGCATTGATGAACTGGCGAAGAAGTACAAAGTAGACCTCATCATGAACTCGGTTGACCCGGTCTTCAACAAGCAGATCTTTGATGCCGCTTACAACGTTGGCGCGAAATACATGGACATGGCGATGACGCTCTCCGAGCCGCATCCCACTGACCCGTTCAACAAGCCGGGCGTGAAATTGGGCGATTACCAGTTCTATAAAGCCAAAGATTGGGAAAAGAAGGGTTTGCTCGCCCTTGTGGGTTTTGGTGTGGAGCCGGGCATGGCGGATGTCTTTGCGCGCTATGCAGCCGATCAGCTCTTCGATGAGATCGACGAAGTGGGCATCCGTGATGGGGCGAACATCACCATCGAAGGATATGATTTCGCGCCTAATTTTTCGATCTGGACAACGATTGAAGAATGTCTGAATCCGCCCGTGATCTGGGAAGACGGCAAATGGTTTACCACCGCTCCATTCTCAGAGCCTGAAGTTTTCGACTTCCCCGAAATCGGACCCGTCGAAGTCGTCAACGTGGAGCACGAGGAAGTGTTGCTTGTGCCGCGCTGGGTGAAGACCAAACGCGCCACCTTCAAGTATGGGCTTGGCGACCAGTTCATCTCTGTTCTGAAAACCTTGCACATGCTCGGCTTGGACAACAAAGAGAAGATCAACGTCAAGGGTATACAAGTCGCACCGCGTGACGTGGTCGCTGCCTGTTTGCCAGACCCTGCCCATCTCGGCAAAAAGATGAAGGGGAAGACCTGCGCGGGGACGTACGTAACAGGCACAAAGGATGGAAAGAAGCGGGCGGTCTATCTCTATCAGGTGGCGGACAACGAAGAGTGCATGAATGCCTGGGGATGTCAGGCAGTCGTCGCGCAGACCGCTTTCAGCGCCGTCATCGCCATGGATTTGATCGAGCATGGTATTTGGAAAGGCGAAGGTGTGCTCGGACCAGAAGCCTTCGAGCCTGTGCCGTTCATGGATAAGATGGCGGATTATGGTTTTCCGTATGGCATTCGGGAAATGACCGCTGGGTAAAAAAAGATTTTCGTTTGTGAAACGGTTTTGCCCAAGATTAGCGAAGGAATAAAAAGCGTAGGTCACGTTTGTAACGTGACGACTCCACATAAGAGCGTCATGCTGCAAGCATGACCTACAGAATTGAAGACTCTTTATCTTGAGTTCAAGATAACTGGAGCGTTCGCCAAAAGCCACCGCCTATGGCGATGGTAGTTTACTATTGACTTTCCCAGAAATCAACCAACTGTTGCGTATAAAACTCCGGCGTGGCGATGTAAGGGAAATGTCCATTATCTACGGTAATCACCTTCGCTTGCAGGTATGTGGATTTAAGACTTTCGCGCAAGGCTTCTTCCACCAACGGGTCGTTGCTGGCTTCGATGATGAGCAGGGGAATGGTCGTATTTGCAGGCGCATCAAATTTTTCCACGACGCATTTGTAGCGCCCTGCCACCTGCGGCTTGCGCATTCGTCCATAACTAATTTCATTGAGGAAGGCGAGCGTCATCTCGTCGTTGCCGGAAGCGGGGTAGACGGCGGTTTCAAAACTGCCGCGCAAAACGTTCATCACCAACCATTCGGGCAAATAAGGGATTGCTGCGCCGATGGTGCCGTTCTTTTCCTTAATGATGTCATTGGGCGGGAAGGTGTTGGAAAATACCGCGCTTGTGATTCGGTCTGGCTGTTTGCTGACGAGATATTGGGTGAAATATCCGCCGAGTGATGTGCCTACGACGTTGAAATTTTTCACGCCTTCCTGTTCGAGGATGGCAAGGACTCCCGCTTCCATTTCACCGAGGGAGTTGGCTGCCGGATAGGTAACTGAGATAACCCGATAGCTTTCTTTCAAGGCTTCGATCTGCTGCCACCAAATGTCGTAGGAACCCGTCATGCCGTGTAGGAAGAGGACAGTCTCTGCCCCTTCGCCGATGGCGAGATATTCCCAGTCCCTGCCGTTCACTATGAGATGGGCGGGTGGGTAATTTTCTTGAAACGCTTGCAGGCTGGCGACCTGGTCCGCGGGGGCGTTGGCATATAAATTATCGGGTTGCGCGGGCTTCCAAAGATAAACCCCTGCAATGAGTATGATGGGGACGAGCAGGTACAGCCATTTTCGATTCAAGTTGATTTCTCCTTTTATTTCGTATCGCGTAAGGTGGATTACTCATCCGCCATAATATCCAGCAGGTTGAGCAGTCGTTTTGATGTCTTGGAAATTCTATCAGCCTGTTTGCCGATATCACCTGGAGCCGGATTCCCTTGTTCATCTAAGAGTGCCGCTTCAATACTGAGCCGGGCAAGGTTAAGCGCGGAGTTTTGAAGCGTGTTATTCCCTTTAAGTTTCGCCAGAAGATCGGATATTTCCCTGAGTTTTGGCGTAATGTTTTTCCCTGGTTTGATGACGGCCGGGGGAGTGAGTTCAGGTTCAAGCGTGGTAATGATTCGATTTTTTGCTTTGCGGCATTATAGGCATCGTTAAGGTCTGAGCGAATGCCGCCCCCAAAATGGACTCTATAACCCATGAGTAACCCATCGTAAACAATTTGTCCTTTAAAGGGCAGCAGGACTGCTTCAACCATTTGGGGAAGCGCATAGGTCGGAATCACTTCCTCCAGCGGATCCTGAATCCCATGCACTGAGTACACCAGATCATCCTTGATGAAAACCGATCCCTTTTTGAGATGACGAAATAAGAAGAAAGAGCCTTGGATGAAGCGCGTCCATTTTTCTACGATTTGTAGTTCTTCGGCTGGCAATTTGTCGGGGTTTTCCCGAACGTATGCCGAAATTAAATCGGGGTCTTTCCACAACTCGTTGCGCGCATTTAATTTCTTCTTTGAATCAAGGCTGGCGTATTCTTCCATTGAGCGGATGTTTTTGTGGAAACCGCGTTTCTGGTTGGCGTAGTATTGCAGTTTCCACATCAGTTCAAAAAATAGTTTTCCATCGCTTGGCGGGAGTGTCATGGAAGCTCCTTTGAATTGGGTTTGATTGCGGGGGTATTGTAATATACTCCGGAGAAATGTTTGCGGGGAAGGAAATGCGTCAGAAAACAGAATCGATGACCTGCTCCCTTCGCCGTCCTCGGCGAAGGATTTACTCGCAGAACGCCGCCGAGGACGGCGGCTTGAGCCAAACTACTAACAGACTTTGAGCACTCCCGAAATGCGTCAGAAAACAGAATCAACCGTCGGTTGGGAAGGAGGCGCGGCGGGTCGTGTGGGAAAAAGTTAATCGAAGCCGTTTCGCTGTCGCTTTCGGAAAAGTCTGGTTGTGAAAAGCCCAGCCGATTCGATATAATTCAAAAAAACAATTCTGACGGAGGATGTCATGCCGAACGGTTATAACGGAAAGATCCTGCACGTTGATTTGACGAAAGGCGCGATGACGGTGGAAGAGCCGAATGAGGCTTTTTACCGCAAGTATCTGGGTGGGAGCGCGATGGGGATGCATTACATCTTGCGCGATATGCCGAAGGGCGCCGACCCGCTTAGTCCTGAAAATGTTTTGACGTTGTTCACGGGTGTGACGACAGGTGCGGCGATCTCGGGGCAGAGCCGTTTGAATGCGAATGCCAAATCGCCGATCAGCGGCGGCATCGGCGACTCGCAGAGTGGTGGCTTTTTCCCGGCTGAATTGAAGTTTGCTGGCTTTGATGGAATTGTGATCAAGGGGAAATCTGCGAAGCCTGTGTACCTTTGCATTGTGGATGGGAAATTTGAACTGCGTGACGCTTCGCATTTGATGGGAAAACTGTCTGGCGAAGTAGATGACATCATGCATAAGGAAGTTGACTCCAAGGCGGAGATTCTTCAGCATGGCATCGGCGCGGAAAACGGCGTGTTGTTCTCGTCGCTTGTGAGCATGTCCAACCGCCATAACGGACGCACCGGCATGGGGCTGGTGATGGCGTCTAAAAATCTCAAAGCTGTGGTTGTGCGCGGAACCGGCAAGGTGAAACTTGCCAACCAAAAAGCATTGACTGAGCTGAACCGCATTGGCCCCAAAGCCATCCCTGAGAATGGTGATATGGATGGGCTTGCGAAGTTCGGTACAGCTGTTGTAGTGTTGTTCAACAATACTATCGGTACTCTGCCAACCCGCAACTATAACGAAGGTCAGTTTGAAGGCTGTGACCCGATCAGCGGCGAGAAAATGGCTGAGACTATTTTGAAAGAGCGCGATACCTGCTACGCCTGCGTGGTTAAATGCAAGCGCGTGGTGGAAATCAAGGATGGTCCGTACAAGGTCGACCCGCGTTATGGTGGACCTGAATATGAAACGCTTGGTACGTTTGGTTCCTACTGCGGTGTGGATGATCTTACTGCGGTTTCGGTCGCCAACCAGATTTGTAACGAATATGCCGTAGACACCATTGCGGCTGGCGCAACCATCGCCTTTGCCATGGAATGCTACGAAAAAGGAATTGTCACTAAAGAACAGGTTGGCGGTTTAGACCTGAAATTTGGGAACGCCGAAGCAATGCTTGCCGCATTAAATATGTTGGTTAAGGGTGAAGGCGAATTTGGCAAAACCCTCGGCATGGGCTCTGAACGCGCGGCGAAGAAATGGGGCAACGGTGCGGATGAATGCCTCATCACCGTCAAAGGCGCGGAAGCCCCGGCGCACATGCCGCATGCCAAGCGCTCACTGGCGCTCATCTACGCGGTCAATCCCTTTGGCGCCGATCATCAATCCTCTGAGCACGATCCCTATTACGAAGAAGGCGTGGGTGATTTCAACCTTGACCGCCTCAAGCAAATTGGGCTGGGTTCGCCGCAACCGGCTTACTCGCTCACTGAGGAAAAAGTCCGCTTCACGTATGAGACCGAAGTCTTCTACTCCATGCTCGACTCGGCTGAACTTTGCCAGTTCGTTTACGGTCCCACCTGGACGCTTTACGACGGCAAGGACACTGTGAACATGATCAACTCGGTCACAGGCTGGGATTTGACCCTCGAAGAATTGATGACCGTCGGACGCCGCCGCCTTGACCTTTTCCGCGTGTTCAACGCCCGCGAAGGTTTGACCCGCAATGCAGATAAACTGCCCAAGAAGTTCTTCAAGGAGTTGAAAGGAACTGGTCCCACTGCCGGTTTCGCTCTGACTCACGAGGAAGTTGAATCTGCTCTCGATACCTACTACAAGCTGGCAGGTTGGACGAACAACGGAGTACCCACTCCTGAGACGTTGAAGAAACACAACGTGGAATGGGCGGCGGAATATTTACCGGCGTAGAAAGTGGAAAGTAGTAATTGGTGATTAGAAATTGGGGATGAGATGCAACATCTCATCCCCAATTTTATGAAAGGAGTTAAGCAGCCACCAATGCCTGCTCAATTTCCAGAGGAAGCTCAAGAAAGACAAACTGGTTGGTGTGATATAGATAGTCTTCCCCGCTCTCATCTATGATCCTTATAAAATCATCCTTTTCGGCGCGTTCATCAGGAATAACTTCGTAGATTTTCCGCGGGATCAGAGACGCTTCATGGTTTTTGTTGTTGATACAGATAACGAATTTTTTGTGTGTACTCATGATTATTCGTCCAGGTAATACTTAATTTTTATATCTCGTTTGCCAATTCCGTGCGCCTCGTACCAATGAAGTTCGACATGACGGAATTGTCCGTTTGGGATTTTGACCGTTGCAGTGCCTTTAAGTTTTCGCCAGCGTCCATGCCCATAAGTTTTCTGTAAATATTCAAAGACGCGGATACTTGAACCAATCGCTATAGTCTCTATGTTTTCAATGTTGCTAACGATTTCAAAATCCATGTCTAGAGTTTAGCATGTTGATCGGTAGCACGCAACCCTGTTAGTTAAAAAATTTCAGTTCCAAAGGATTCTCATGACCAATCAACTGTATCAGGATAATTTTTCTCACATGACTCCCGCGTGGAGTCGCATTTTCAACTTCGTCGCGGACCGCGCAGAAGGTTCATACATTTATACCGACGACGGCAAGAAGCTGCTGGACTTCACCAGCGGCATCGGTGTGACGAATACCGGTCACTGTCACCCCAAGGTGGTGGAAGCGATCCGTGAGCAGGCGGGCTTGTTCCTTCATGCGCAGGCGAATATCGTCATCCACAAACCGATGCTGCAACTCATTGAAGAATTGCGCAAGATCGTACCGCCTTCAATGGATAGTTTCTACTTTGCCAACTCTGGCGCGGAGGCGTTGGAGAACGCGGTCAAGATCGCAAAAGCCGCTACGGGCAGACCGAATGTGATCGTCTTCAATGGCTCCTTCCACGGGCGGACTCACGCCACGATGGCATTGACCACGTCCAAGACGAGCTACCGAACCGGCTTTGCTCCGCTCCCTGGCGGGATTTACGTCTCGCCTTTCCCATACGCCTTCCATTTGAAAATGACTGAAGAACAAGCCAGCCAGTATGCGCTTGAACAGTTGGAATACTTGCTTGCTTCGCAGACCGCCCCGAAAGATACGGCTGCCATCTTGATCGAGTCTGTGTTGGGTGAGGGTGGCTATATCGTCCCGCCCACGTCTTTCATGAAGGGACTGCGCGAGATTTGCGACAGGCAAGGCATTATGCTGATCTTCGACGAAGTCCAGTCCGGCTTTGGTCGCACGGGGAAGTGGTTTGCGCTTGAACATTTCGGAGTCGTTCCCGACATTATTACCGCCGCGAAAGGGATTGCCTCCGGTATGCCGCTCTCCGCTGTATTCAGCCGCACGGATATTATGAAGAAGTTGGATGTCGGTTCGATCGGCGGGACCTACGGTGGGAATGCTGTCGCCTGCGCGGCGGGAGTTGCCACCATCCGCGTGATGCGTGAAGAGAAGATGTTGGAAAATGCCGCCGAGAAAGGAGTCCAGTTGATGACGGGACTCCACAAATTGCAGGAAGAATATCCGCAGATCGGTGATGTGCGCGGTAAGGGATTGATGGTGGGTACCGAGTTCATCGTGGAGGGTAGTCAGGCGAAAGCCAAACCGCTCGTCAAAGAAGTCATCCACAAGGCGGAAGAGAAGGGTATGCTCCTGCTTTCGTGCGGCACCTACGACAATACTCTGCGTTGGATTCCCCCGTTGAATGTTACGTCTGATCAGATCAACGACGGCTTGAAGATCTTCGGCGAAGCCGTGAAAGAAACCGTAAATTAAATCTGTCAAAAGTCAAAGGTCGATCCGACTTTTGACTTTTGACACATAGAAAAAAATCATGACTCCATCCATGGATCGCAACAAACTCAACCAACTCCTCAAACAAGAAGAAAGCCTCTTTCACAAGAACCACCCCAAATCCTTTGAGCTTTACCAGCGTGCGCGCAAGTCTTTGCATGGTGGCGTGCCTATGCTGTGGATGATCCGTTGGGCGGGGTCGTTCCCCGTCTTCGTCAAAGAAGCGAAGGGTGCGCACTTCACCGACGTGGATGGCAACGACTATATTGACTTCTGCCTCGGCGACACAGGCGCGATGACAGGTCATGCGCCCGATGCCACAGTGAAAGCCATCACCGAGCAGATTCAAAACGGCATCACGCTCATGCTACCGTTTGAGGATGTCATTTGGGTGGGCGAGGAGTTGCAGCGCCGCTTCAAACTTCCGTATTGGCAATTCGCCCTCACCGCTACCGACGCAAATCGATTTGCACTGCGCATGGCGCGTCTTATTACGGGTCGCTCCAAAATTCTCGTTTTCAACTATTGCTATCACGGCTCGGTGGACGAAACCTTCATCACGCTCGACGAAGAAGGCACGCCCATGTCGCGTCCCAACAACATGGGTCCACAAATTGACCCGCGTGAAACTTCCAAGGTCATCGAATTCAACGACATCGCCGCACTCGAAACCGCCCTCTCCGCTCGTGACGTCGCCGCCGTCCTCGCCGAACCCGCCATGACCAACATCGGCATCATCCATCCCGACCCTGGCTACCACGAAGCCCTGCGCTCGATGACTCGCAAATATGGGACGTATCTCATCATCGATGAGACTCACACCATCTGCACGGGACCCGGCGGATACACCGCCTCACACGGTCTTCAGCCTGATTTCTTGACCTTAGGCAAACCCCTCGCTGGAGGCGTCCCCGCTGCGATCTATGGCTTTACCGAAGAAGTCTCCGAAGCCTTCGCCGACAAACTCGCCGTGGACGATGCCGATGTGGGCGGCATCGGTGGGACGTTGTCGGGCAACGCCCTGTCTATTGCGGCGATGAAAGCCACATTGCAAAACGTGTTGACGGATGAGTTCTACGCCAAGGCGACGAAGTTGCAGGAACAATTCACAGCGGGAGTCGAAGGCGTGATCGCGGAATCCAACCTCCCCTGGATCGTGAAGCGCTTGGGTAATCGTTCCGAGTATTGGTTCCGTCCAACTCCTCCCAAAAATGGCGGAGAAGCCCACGCGGCTGTCGATCCTGAACTCGACCGCTATATGCATCTCTTCGCGCTCAATCGCGGCATCCTGATGACACCCTTTCATAACATGGCGCTTATCTCGCCCGAAACCACCGAGGCAGATGTGGACTACCATACGAAGGTTTTCCGCGAAGCCGTGCGGAGTTTGTTTGCCTAGGAACTGGTTTCACCATGGTTCGTGATATTGCAAAATTAGGCTTGTGGAAAACCGTCTCGCTCGTCTTTTTGTTTTTGACGAGCGCTGTCTTTCTTTTCTATAATGCCTTTCGTTTTGAAATGCCGCTGGGGTTTTCAGGCATGTACACGTGGACGGCGGAACAGATTTCCGACAACCGTTATTTGTTGCCGGAGACGATTCCGTTTTACGGACCCGGCGGCGTTCTATTCGCCTATCCACCGCTCGGTTTTTATGTGATGGCTTTCGTCACCGATCTGTTCGACGTTTCATCCATCACCTATCTTCGATTCGTTCCCCCGTTGTTCAGCCTCCTTTCACTGGTGCCTTTGTTTTTGCTGGTTGAAAAAATGACAGCCTCATTTTGGGCGGCGTTTTTCTCGACAGCCTTCCTCCTTTTTTCGCCGATCTTATACTATAACCATACCTGGTCTGCGGGCATGGTGCGCGGACTTGCGTTCTTTCTGATGTTGAGCGGGTTTTATTGTTTTTACCGCGCCCTCGAAGAAGAGAAGCGCCTGTTTGCCGTGCTAACAGGAATATTCCTCGGCTTGACTAGTTTGACCCACCTATTTTATGGTTTGTTTTTTTTCTTGTGGGTAGCATGTTGGGGGATCGCCGGGTTTCGCGTAAAAGCCTTGAAGACAACCTTCTTGACCTTTTTGACAGGAGGTTTGGTTGGTATTCCATGGCTGTATTTAATGATCACTCGTTACGGTGTGCAGGTTTTCAAGCATGCTTTTTCAAGTCACGATAATGCTGCCTTCCTGGATGTGTTTGGACAAGCCAGCGCTCTCTGGGGATGGCTGAGTGGGAAGTTCATGGGTGTTCCCATCCCCGTGATCGGGTTTGCTTTAGCGGGGCTGGCGATAATTTACTTGATATATAGACGACAGTTTGGCATCCCTGCCGTGCTGATGGCTATGACTCTGGTGCTCTCACCTGAAGGCGACCGTTTCCTTGTGTTGGTGATCGCCATGCTGGTCGGCGTCAGTTTTGTTGCGGGCGCGGAATGGTTTCGGTCAAAATGGATTCAATCCGCTTTGATTGGCTGCATCCTTGTTTCCATTTTCCAGGTGGCAGGGTATGGAATGAATGAAGTGATGGATTCCGTCCCTGTGCTTCACCGCAACGCGTTCGATGTAGCAGACTATGTCGAAGAAAATATGCCAGAGAATTCAAGATACTTGTTTGTCGCCGGGCAGGCGGAGGCGGAGTGGTTTCCGTATGTTTTGAAGCGCGAACCGTTCGTCTCCAAGTGGGGGAGCGAGTGGCTGGGAACCTATGATGAACAGCGCACCTTGCAGGGTAGTGTGGCGTACTGCAAAGACGAGCAAACCCTGCAATGCCTGAAGGACCTTGGTCTGGATGCTGCTGCTGGCGATATTCTCATTACGAAGAAGAACCAAAGAAGGCTGGCAAATGAACTTGAAGCAAGCGCTTCCTGCCGGCAAATGGCAGTTTTAGGCGTTTATGTTGTGTGGAGCGCTGATTGCTTGATCCCGTAATATTTGCCCGACGTTCGTTGCAAACTATTTGAAAACAAACCTGAATATAATTCTGCTCACAGGAGTACAGAATGGCTGAATATAAATCCCAAATCTGGCGCGTCAACACCCGCACACAGGAACTGAAGCGCGAACCGATTCCAGAAACATGGCAGCGCCTGGGCGGGCGGGGACTGATTGCCCGCGTCATGGTGGATGAGGTGGATGCGAAATGCGACCCGCTCGGACCCGGCAACAAGCTTATCTTCACCCCCGGTCTGCTGGTGGGTCATATCCTCTCGTCTACAGATCGCATTTCGGTGGGCGGCAAATCCCCGTTGACGGGCGGCATCAAGGAAGCCAATGCAGGCGGACGCACGGGCTATCATATGGCGTTCATGGGCATCCATGCGCTGATTATCGAAGATATGCCGGAGAAGGAAGGCTACTGGGTTCTACACCTTTCCATGGACGGCGCGAAATGGGAAAAGGCGGATGGATTGACCGGGTTGGGTGTGTATGAAACTGCGCCGAAACTACTCGAAAAATACGGTGATAAAGTTGCCATTGCGTTGATCGGTCCCGGCGGCGAGATGCGGATGAAGTCTGCCGGGATTCAGAATATCGATAAGGATAAAGTCCCTTCGCGTATTGCGGCTCGCGGCGGTCTCGGCGCGGTGATGGGTTCGAAGGGATTGAAAGCCATCGTGTTCGATCATGCCGGGGGGCAGAAGCCGCCCATCGCGGATTCTGAGGCGTTCAAGGTCGCTCAGAAGGATTACACCCAGTCGGTGATGAATCATCCGCAGTCGATCACATATCGCGATTATGGCACGGCAGCCATGGCGCAGATGACCCAGCGCTTCGCGGCGATTCCCGCGCACAACTTCTCGCGCGGCACCTTCGACAATGTGGATGCGATCAGTGGCGAGCAATTGCGCGAGTTCACGCTGACGCGTGGCAAACCGTCTGACCCGGCGCATGCTTGCATGGCGGGTTGCACCATCAAGTGTTCGAACGTCTTTGGCGGGGAGGACGGCAAGATTATCGTCTCGCCGTTGGAATATGAAACAATTGGCTTGATGGGCTCGAATATTGACATCGACTCGCTCGATGCCATCGGACGCATGAACTGGCACGTCAACGATCTGGGCTTGGATTCGATTGAAGTTGGTGGAGCATTGGGTGTGGCGGCGGAGGCTGGCTTGATGAAATGGGGCAGTGAAGAAGATGCCCAGAAATTAATTGATGAAATCCGCGCGGGGACGGAACTGGGACGAATCCTTGGCGATGGAGCGGTGGCGGTGGGCAAGAAATATGGCGTCGAGCGTGTACCCGCCGTTAAGGGACAGGTTATGTCTGCGTATGAGCCGCGCTCGATCAAAGGGACTGGCGTGACCTACGCTACCACGCCCCAAGGCGCGGACCACACCTGTGGCTTGACTATCCGCGCGCAGGTCGATCACCTTGACCCAACAGTGCAAAGGGATGTTTCGCTCAACGCGCAGTTGAACATGGCCGGTTACGACACCATCGGTGCATGTATCTTTGCAGGCTTCGGCTATGCCGCCACTCCTGACGGCGTGGTGAAACGCCTGCTCAAAGCGCGCTACGGCTGGGAGGATATCCCCGATACTATTTTGCAGGCGCTAGGCAAGGAGACCATCAAGCTGGAACGCGAGTTCAATAAACGCGCCGGCTTCACCAAGGAAGATGACCGCCTGCCAAAGTGGATGATGGAAGAAGCCATCCCCGAAAACGGCTCGGTCTTCGATGTCAGCGCGGATGTGCTAGACCATATCTTCGATGGGATCGAATAATAAAAAACTTCCGAAGTCTTCAAGACTTCGGAAGTTTGCTTTTAAGTACTGATGTTATGCACTTGCGCTTCGACTACGAGCGGGAGGAGCACCCGCTCTCCGCTCAGCGCGGCAGCCGCCCTGAGCGGAGCAACGAGTGAACGTCGAGGAGCGCAGTCGAAGGGCAAAGGATGCAAGAAAGTAGAAATTGCGTAATATCAGTTAAGTATTCGCTGCGATCTTCATCCGATGTTTATACAATATCCATCCTGCTATGCCAAACAAAATGGAAACGACGCCCCCTTCATTTGTAGGGGTGAAGACGAAGCCCAGCGGTCCATTGACTTTGATGAAGCCGTTGATAAGCAGTGGCGTGCTTAAGGCGTTAATCGCATTGTGAAGTAGAAATACCGTCCAGGTAGATTTGCTCAGCAGGCGTAGTTCGCCAAATAAAATGGATGTAGGCATCATGATGAGATAGCCAAGCACAATGAATACGGGAATGCTGGTGGTAATGGAATTTTCCAGTATGGTGCGGTCAAGATAATAATAGTAATAGGGCAGATGCCAGCTCATCCATAGAATGCCGACGATGAGGTGATTCAGAATTGGGTGGATTTTCGTCGCTTCGAGCCTTGGCGTTAGATAACTGCGCCAGGCAAATTCTTCAAAAAAATTCTTCATCAACGAGCCGACGAACATGGTGCCAGCCAGGGAGGCATATGCGCCGAAGCCTTGTTGAGAAAAACCGTCAGCAGAGACGATGCCAAAGAGGGCAGCCAAAGCAAAGGTTAAGAGAGCCGCGAGCGGGTAGATGAGAATCGCTGCCAGATACCACTTCCAGCCTGAGGGGAGATTCAAGCCGAAGCCGGAATCCTTCCAGCCATCTCCTCCAAAGGTTCGAAGCAAAAAGCCGGAAAGAGCGGGTGTTGTCAGCCAGACCAAAGCACCCAAACTTTGCATGGGCGGCAGGGTATTGCCGGTGACATTGTTGAGCCAAATACCCAACCAGCCGCCGCCAACCGTGAAGAGCGATACGATAATGATGTTGCGAATGGTCTTGTTCATGACTATTTTCTACGGACGAGTTTCAATATGGTTTCGGTCTTTATTCACTGGCAAGGGTGAAATAGAAGGTTGCCCCTGCGCCTTCCGTTGAATCCACCCAAATGCTACCGCCATGAACTTCTACAATACGTTTGACGAGGGCAAGCCCCACGCCGGTTCCTTCCGAGCCAGGGTCAAGCTTATCGAATAGACTGAAAATTTTCTTGTGAAATTCCTTTTTGATCCCAATGCCGTTATCGCGCACAAAAAAGATTGGGTGGCCATCCTCCACGATGAAATTGATCTCGATGGTTGGTTTTGGCTGCGCTCCCATAAATTTGACGGCATTGTCCGCAAGGTTTTGGATGACTTCGATGATCCTTTCCTTATCTGCGCGCACGACTGGAAACCCGCTTCCAACTTGGACCGAGACCTTTTTCTCTTTCAATTGACCTTCTACTCGCTTCAACGCCTCTGTGACGATAACGTCGAATGACACATCCTGCTTTTCGTTCGTCACGCGTCCCACTCTGGAGAGTTCCAGCAATTCCCCGAGCAGACGGTGCATTTTTTCCGTTGCATCTGAAATGCGCCGAATGTCTGTACTCAATCGGTCGAAATTACCCGCGCGGGCGTCCTGTTCGAGATACCCTAAAAATCCGCGGATGGTGATGAGCGGCGACTTGAGGTCATGCGATACCGTGTACGAAAAACGTTCGAGTTCCTCGTTCTTGATTTCAAGTTCGCGGATGAGCTTTTCCTGTATTTCCATCTCCTGTTTGACCGATTCCTGCAAGCGCGTTTTCTCGATGGCAACTGCCAGGTTGGCGGCAATAGTCAGGATGGGACGGGTGTCGATCTCGGAGAAGGCAAATTCGCGTTCGGAACTTTCGAGGGTGATGACGCCGATCACTTCTTCGGGAGTCATGATCGGGACGGAGAAGGATGACAAAACGGGTATTTTGTTCGTGTGAATCGCGCTCAGTTCTTCCGACCGCTCCCACCAGTTGCTGTTGATAAGGATGGGTTTCTTCATCTCCATGATGCGGGTGGTCATGCCTTCACCGTATCGAAGTGGAATATCTTTTCGCGGCACGCCGTCTTCGTAGTCGTAAGGGAAATGGATCAAGTTTGTGTTCGGGTCGTGGACGGCGATCAATACGTTGTTGGCTTTGAACGCCAAACGGATCTGTTCCCCGGTCTGGTGGATCAGCTTATGTAGGTTGCTTTTTTGGATGAGCGTTTCGCTAATTCCATGAACCGCCTGAAGGTCTGCGATGCGTTTGGTTAATTGTTCCTCTGCCAGTTTTCGGTCGGTCACATCCAGTAAAAAACCCTGTACGAGCAGGGTGTTCACGTCTACAAAGACAAGGCCTTCATCTGAAATCCAGATATACCGCCCGTCGCGGGTTTGAAACCGATATTCAAGTTTGGGCATTCTGCCTTTTTCAAGCGCATTCGCTTCGTCTTCCATCACCCGGTCGCGGTCATCTGGGTGTACCCGTGAATACCATAAGCCCGGGTCATTTACCCATTCTTCGGGGGTAAAACCCGTCATTGCCATGATCTGCGGACTGATAAAATGCCATTTGCCCATTACACCCGGTTCCGCCATGTAGGTGACCAGTGGAATGCTTTCCACTAGTCCGCGGTAACGGGCTTCGGCTTCTTGAAGTTGGCTCTGAACCTTTTGGCGTTCTGCCAGCTCCTTCTTTGCATTCAAAATCATATGGTTCAAGCGGCTGATAACCAGCCACTGCAATGTCGCGACCATGCCCACAGCGATGCTCAGAGACAGATAATCGGCGAAATAGTTTTGAAAGTTCAGACGATTGCCGACCAGCCCCTGCGACTCGAGGGCGCCGTAAATGCCGATCTCAAACAGGATGATCGAGCCGACGATGAGCGTTCCGGTTTTGCCTGCCAGCAATCCCGCCGCGATGAGCACGACGATCCATCCCATCACAGCCGTGTCGCGGATGCCGTTATTTCTGAAAACAAGGATCGAAAGCACGGTGAGCGAAGCCACAAGCATGCCCCAACTTCCAATAAACGTAAACCCCATATACGTGAGGATGCTCAATGCAAGAAGAATGCCGCTCAATACGTTCATGAGCGGACGGTTGATGTCCATGATTGCAAGCACAAGGGTGCTGATGAGTGCAGTGATGAGAACGGCAAAGATGAGGGGGCGTGTTTCCGCTGCCTCAGCGCTTAAATTCAAACCAGTAAACTCTTTCGGTTTTTTTGTCACAATTTCAAATTCTACTTGATTTGTATAGAATCCATGTATTGGCTCTCAGGGCTTGCTGCACGAACCGCCGCCGGGGACGGCGGCTTCGAGCAATACCATGTGCGCTAAAGAAAAAAAGAAACCCTGTTCAAGGGTTTCATAAGATTGAGCCACCGGTGGGATACGAACCCACGACCTAGCGATTACGAATCGCTCGCTCTGCCAGCTGAGCTACGGTGGCGTATATGGTTTTTCGAGCGGCGGGATTATAAAGGAATACGGTTATTCACGCAAGTTTTTCTGTTTTCGTGTTGTCTGTACTGCGGAGGTTCTTTGATGCGAATTGCGATGATTTCTTACCATACCTGCCCGCTTGCCACCCTGGGCGGGAAGGATACAGGCGGGATGAATGTGTACGTCCGCGATCTGACGCGGGAATTGGGGCGGCTGGGGATCCATGTCGATGTCTTCACGCGCTCGCAGGATGAGCATGTGCCGCACGTTGTCCATGAGTTGGGGTATGGCAACCGCGTGGTTCACATCCCTGCCGGGCCGGAAGAGCCGCGCAGCAAGAGCGCTATTGCGCAATACATTCCCGAATTTGCCGAAGGGGTTCGGAAATTTGCGGAAGAAAAAGGCATACCCTATGACGTCATCCACAGTCATTATTGGATGTCTGGTTTGGCGGCAGAGCAATTGAGCGATGCCTGGGGTGGCACGCCCATTGTGCATATGTACCATACCCTGGGCGAGATGAAGAATCGGGTCGCGAGGTCGGAGGATGAAAAAGCAGGGGAGGATCGGCTCCATGGTGAGAGGCAGGTGCTCCGGCGCGCGAACCGGATCGTCGTCGCCACGCTGGCGGAACTGACCCAGTTGCGCTTCCTCTACCGCGCCGACTCCAACAAGATGACGGTCATCCCACCGGGCGTGGATACGGGTCACTTTTATCCGATCCCCGCAGATGAGGCGAAGCAATACATCGGCTTGAAACCCGAGAATCGCATGATCCTTTTTGTGGGGCGCATCGAGCCGTTGAAAGGCGTCGATACGTTGATCCAAGCGATGTCATGTCTTGATTTGAGTCTGACGAGCAGAGACCGCCCTGTACATCTTGCCATCATTGGCGGCGAACCGGATGTCAGCCCCGAAGAAATGTCTGAAGAGATGGCGCGTCTGCAAACGATCTGTGATGACCTATGCATGGGCGGCACGGTTGTGTTTTTGGGCAAGCGCGCGCAGGATACACTGCCTTATTATTATTCCGCCGCCGAAGTTTTGGTGATGCCATCGTTGTATGAATCATTTGGCATGGTGGCGTTGGAAGCGATGGCAAGCGGCACGCCTGTGATCGCCTCTGAAGTTGGTGGGCTTGGCTATCTCGTTCAAGATGGCGTGACGGGCTACACCGTTCCAGACAGCGACCCACGCATGTTATGCGAGCGGCTGTCGATACTTTTAGGTAATCATGAGTTGAGAAATGAGATGGGGCAGAGAGCGGCTGAATATGCCAAGGATTATGCGTGGGATAAAATCGCTTCTTCGATCGTCAAAGTGTATGAAGAAGTGACCTGTAAAACGCCAACGATTTAAATAGGATGAAAAACCGCCTCGGGCTTAATCTCGAGGCGGTTTGCTGTACCCAAGCCTATTCTTTCAATTTGACATGGAACAATGTCGAGCCGTCTATTTCCTGCAAGCGGATTTCGAAACGGTCCTTGTATTTGCTGATCATTTTGGAAAGTTGTTTATGACCGTAGCTGCGAGGGTCAAAGGCGGGGTCGAGTTGGTATAGTGCATTTCCCATACTGGATAATGCCGCCCAGCCATCTTGCTGCACTGCCATTTCAAATGCCTGAGTTAAGAGGGGGACGGGGTCGGGTTCATCCTTTTTCTTTGCGCCGCCCTTTTGCGGTTTTTGTTGCGGTGCCACTTTTTTAGTAGCGACGAGGTTCTCTGTGTAGACAAACACGTCACAGGCATTTACGAACGGCTTGGGCGTTTTCTTCTCCCCGATGCCCATCACAAAAATGCCGGTCTCGCGGATGCGCGTAGCAAGCCGGGTGTAGTCGCTATCGCTGGAGACAAGGCAGAAACCGTCCACAACGCCTGTGTGCAGAATGTCCATGGCATCGATAATCATGGCGCTGTCTGTGGCGTTTTTCCCCACCGTATAGCGGAACTGCTGAATAGGCTGGAAGGCGTGAAAGTTGAGCGTGTCTTTCCATGAATTCATGCTATTGGTGGTCCAATCGCCATAAATGCGGCGGACGGTGACTTGTCCGTGCCTGCCGGCTTCGACCAGCATCTGGGCAAGCAGCCCCGCCTGGGCATTGTCGCCGTCGATTAACATGGCGATCTTGCTGCGTGAAAGGGTTTTCAATTGGTCATCTGGCATACGATGATTATACCTGTTTGCTTTTATAAAAAACCGATCACTTCGTTTTTTCTGTTTGAGCACGGTTCCGTTTGAATTACATTACTGAAAACTTTGCCAAAGGGTACTATGATAAAATTCAAAATCTTAAGAACACAGAGGCTTGCATGAAGGAAAGATTTCTCGCGCTTGTCAACTTAAAACCGGAAGAATTGCGGCTGGCTTTTTCTCTTTGGGTATTGATCGCCATCAATACCTTTGTTTTAGAACTTGCAGATGTTGTTGCCACCGCCGGTTTTGCCAGCAATTTAGGGGTGGATCGTATCCCGTGGTTGTGGATCGTTACCACGTTCATCACCATCCTGGCAGCGGGGTTTTATCTTGTCTTCATCGACCGGTACCCGAGATTACAACTGGTCACCTGGCTGTTGACCGGGCTTGCCATTCTCTACCTTTTACTTGAATTCCTGTTCGCTTTTAATGCGCCCATCTGGCTGACATATCCCACGCTTTACCTTTTAGCTGACCAGCAATTTATGATACTGCCGCTCGCATTTTGGGCGCTGGCAAGCGATGTTTTTGCAGTGACCGAGTCGAAGCGCGTCTTTCCATTTATTGCTTCGGGCGCTGTGATTGGCGGCTTGCTGGGGAACGGTGCGGCAGCCCTCGTTACTTATCTCGCTGAAAAATACACATTCGGTCTGACGCAGATCTTTATCGCGATCGCGATTGTCTTGATCGGCAGCGTGCTTTACCTCAGAATTATGTTCAATAATGTGACCTTGAGGACCCGTCAATCTCGAGAAGAAAACGCAAGCCTGAGTGAGACCATAAAGATCGGCATGGATTATTTTTTAAACATCCCGTTGTTTAAGGCGGTTGGAATATTGATGTTTCTGGCGGGCTTGGTCCTGACATTGCTGGAATTCAATTTCCTCTCCGTCATTGACAACTCCGTGACGAGTGATCTTGAGTTCCAGAGATTCCTCGGCTATTATAAGGCGGTGCAGACTTTCGGTTTGCTGCTCTTCCAATGGTTGATCACCAGCCGGGTATTGTCGAAAATACACTTGAAGGAATCCTTTTCTGTGTTCCCGGCTTCACTGGCAATTGCAAGCGGATTGGCGTTGTATCTTCCTTCTTTGTTTGGGGCGGCGTCGGCGCGTTTCATCGCGCGGACGGTCTACTCCGCCTGGGATGACCCAGCTCGAAAAGCTCTGCAAGGGCTTGTGCCTGACGAGAAGCGCGGGCGTATTTCCGCCTTTATGGATAGCTATTTCATCACAACTGCCACCGTTATAGGGTGTATCGTCCTGATAATTCTTTTTGCCCTTGTCGCAAGCGGTGCGATCTCCAGGGAAATGGCTGTTGTTATTTATCTCGGTATTGCGATTGCGGCTTCGGTCCTTGCTGTTTTAGTCTTTGTGTATCTTCGAAAAGTGTACGATACAAGCATGTTGAATTATCGTCTGACACGCTCAAAACGAAAAAGTGTTCTTGATGGAATAGAATTTTAAGCCCGGCATGTTCGAGCACCTCGATATCGACCTTGTTATCCACGACCTCGTCGATGGAAATTCCAAGTATATTGAAGAGTATCTGAAAATATACCAGGATCTCTTTCCTCAATATGTCCGTTATGTGCCGGTCATGCGCCAGCGGGCAGAGGCGCAGGTAGACGGCTCTGCATTTGAAAACTGGCATCAGTGGTTTCTGGTGGCGGGCGGCAAGCCGGTTGGCATTATTGGGTTTATATATAATCGGCAGAGGAATGTCGGGCTCTTAATGGATTTTGCCATCTATCCAGATGCGCGAAAAATCCGAGTGGATGGGAAGACCCCTTTCTCCCAATTCATATTGAACCTCTCCATGCAGCAGTTGATTGCCGATGCGCGTGAAAGTAAATTTACCGCTCCCGTTTGTTTTGCAGCTGAGGTGGAGTACCCAGCACTGGTTAAGAAATACGAAGAATATGGTTATGTGAGATTCCCCGTTGAGTATTTTGAACCCCCCTACACCCCGGAATTGGAAAAAGTTGGTGATAAAATTCAGGAACTGAGCAGCGTCGATTACAAAAAACTGCATATCGGCGCATTTCAGATACCGGGTCATCCCTTCAACTTGAGCGACCCGCAGACCATAAAAACGGTTCTATTTGCCTTTTTAGAAGATCATTATCAGCTGCCTTCAAATCATTGGCTTATACAAAAGGTAGTCCACGAAATTCCTGTATAGGAGAGATATCCCATGACTGAGAAAATAGACACCTTGCCGACCGGAAAGCTCAAAGGTAGGTTTGTTAGTTTGCAATCGAAACTTATCCTTGGCTTTACCTTGATCTTTACCATCGTGTTTGCTTCCACGTATTATTGGTTTTATGATTTTGCCCAAAAAGAAGCTATGAATCAGATCAAGGAGGGGTTGTACGATACCATCATCGGCGCCACCCGAACCGGCATTTTGGATGCGGGCGACACAGTCCAGATAATCGATGGCGATGAAATGGAAGAACTGGTCAACGAGGGGCAGATCCGTGAAGATGGTCTGACGGACGATCAACGATATTGGAATCAAGTTGAGGTCTTGTGCGAGATCAGGCGGGTTGAGCCTCGTGCGAGTCCTTATACCTATATTGCGGGTGAAACTCCCGGCGAAATCATTTTTATCGCAAGTTGGGGTGCCTGCTTACCTGACCCCGATTGGGATAATTTTGTGAAATTCCGCGTCCCTTATACGACCAATACGGGTCCCAACCTTGCCGGTTTGGAGCAAGTGGTTTTTCAGACCGATAATGGCTGGTGTACATACGACGATGTGAATTGCGTGCCCGAAATCTATGGCGATAAATTTGGTTCATGGGTTTCTGCGTATGCCCCGATAACGAATTCGAACGGTGAAACGGTCGGCGCATTAGGCATTGATTTTACGTCTACCTATGTTAACCAGGTACGCGAACAAATCCTTAAAAGTATTTATGTCGCTTTTTCGGTCACGTACATCATCCTTGTCATTTTGGTTTATTTTGTGGCGCAATTCCTTACCCGTCCCATGGTGGGGCTTACCCGTGCCGCCGAACAGATAGGAGAAGGTAATTACGAGACTGGCTTGAAATATCTGGGCGAATTGGGGCTTTCCGATAAATTTCCCGATGAAATCGAGACAATGCAGGGCGTTTTCAAGGGCATGGTCGATAAAGTTTACAAACGCGAAGAGTTCCTGCGTCAACAGGTGCGCGATTTGAAGATCGAGATCGATCAAACCAAGCGTCAGAAACAAGTAAGCGAAATCGTCGATTCAGAGTTCTTCCAGGATCTGCGTACAAAAGCCCAAAAGATGCGCGACCAACTGAAACCACAAGAATAGTTGACTGGTAAAACATAGATGCCGTTTACAAACACAATCCCAACGGTCATCGTGAGTAATTTTGCAGAAGCTCATGTTGACTTTCTGGGACGTTGCTCTGACCCGAAAGAGCGGGAAGAACTAATACTCAGCGAAGCCTATCACGCAGACAGGACTTTGTTATGGGCTGGCGACTCGAAACTGGTCATTGTCAGTTACCCAATTGCTCATGCGGATGTTATTCGACAGCGCCTGAACTTTTCGAGAACCACTCACACTTTTCCGGCGGAACCTACTTATTACTTGTGCAAGGACATTTTGCGTGAGGCGCATTTACTCGATGAGATTGTGCGTTTTGCAGGGGATGGGCGCGTTGTCAACTTAATTCCTTATGCCACTACTCCCGAATTTTATGAGTTGGTGGATGTTCTCCGCTCGCAATATAACCTAGATGTTCAGACCCCCGAAAGCCCAGAGTTGAAAGACTTTTGGCTTCGCGATTATGTGGATACCAAAAACGGTTTCCGTTCTCTTGCTTCGATGTGGCTGGAAAACTCAGAAGACCTGCTCACGCTCGGAATTTCCTGCTATAGTATGGATCATGCGGTCAGGGTGGTGGAGTGGTTTAGCCAAAAGGGTGAAGCATGCGTTGTAAAGGCGGATACGGGAGAGAGCGGCATTGGGACGGTGGTCATTAATTCGTACAGTGATGGCGAAAGGGAAGATGTATTCAGACGCCTTAAACAAGACCCCTATTTTGCGGATGAATTGATCGTTGTTGAGCGTTATGTTCCCTCCAAAACGCAAGAGTCTCCATCACTGGAAATCAAAGTGCCACGTTCGTGTGAAGGAAAACCAGAAGTAACGTATGTGTCCAGGCAGTTGTTCTTGAATTTCGGCGATTTTTGCGGAATCCAAGTGGATAAAAGCCTGTACGAATCATCATGGTACCCAAAGCTCGAGACTGGCGGTCTGTTGATTGCCGATCGCTTGCAGGAAATGGGATATGTTGGGCATTTCGATATGGATTGCATTGTGCGCGACGATGGGCATTTGTATCTTTTAGAGATCAATGCGCGTCGTACCGGCGGGACGCATGTTCATGATTTTGCGAAGCATTTTTATGGCGACGATTACATTGAGAAGGCTTCCTTTATCAGCTACGAGGCGATGGACTCTGGCGTAATTACCGAACCGCAGGTGTTGTTGGACGTCTTAAACGATTATCTTCTTCCCATTAACGGGGATGATCGATATGGACTAGTGGTCACCATTACACGGGCGCTTCATAACCACCGTTTTGGCTGTATTGCTGTTGCCCCAACTGCTGCCCTCGCTTTGAAGTTGCAACAAGATGTGCAAGAGCACATTCGCAGGTATGGCAGTAGGTAGCCTTGTGTCTCATAAAAATTCCCCGCAAAAGGCGGGGAATTTTTATGATTAAAAGTTAGCGGGCTATGGAATAGGTTCGACAACGCCTGTATCTGTTGGGGCACCGCCAAAAAGGCTAATATCCTTGCATGATTGCTTGTCCAATCGCAGGAGAACAATCTCGTTTGAGGTCGCATCGACCTGGATGATCGTATCTTCTTTGTAGGTTGAGTCTACCGTAAGTTTGTACGTTATCTGGTTTCGAACTGGCAAGTTGGGTGTGCAGACCTTCTTGTCTGGGTGCTCCCGTCCCTCATCGTTGGCGCGTAACAGGGCACACGTATTAGGCAGGTCAATAGTCCCAGTGTTTTTCACCGTCACATAGGCGTTTGTCACTTCTCCCATACCGTTGAGAATATCCAGACTAGTGTTGCAGCCTAGAATCTCCACTTCAACAGACTGAACTGGCGGCTGGGCGAATGTCTGGGTCGGCAGAGCAGGCGCAAAGGTCGGAGAAGGAAGCGGGTTTGGCGTTAACGTGCCTGAATCTTGCGTAGCGATAATGGTCGATGTCGCGGTGAAATCCAATGTAGGCGGCGGAATAATAAAAGGCGTCGCCGTTACAATCGCAGGGGTGATGGAGGGAATGGGGGATTGGATGGGAAACGGCTGGGGAGCGATCCGCCAGAGATCGCAGGATGAGAGAAGAAGAGCTAAAAATAACCCAGATAAGAGTTGTTTCATGAGATGATTATAACTTGAGTTTAAATTTTGAGACATGAAGTTTCCAGTAGGGCATGAACGTAATTTTGTGGTTGAGGCAATAATGATAGAGCAACCCATTGATAAATTCACCACCATTGTCGGAATCAGTACTCAGTATGGGAAAAGGTAGTCTCTGACGCATAAGGTGAATGGGGCCGGAAACAGCTCGTTGGGAGCGGTTCAGTAGGGCCGTGATTTCCTGGATAGCTTCCGACAAAATTGGTTTTAGCTGCTTCGAGAAGATATGCCTGTAGATTTCCCAGATTTGCTCCAGCACTGTTACCGCATCGCTGTACCAAATGGGTTGATAGCTCTTGGTTTTCCCCCTTAAGGTGGTTTTGATCTTGGTTTTTATTAGTCGGGTCGAATGTTTGCAATGATGCCGGTTGCACCGGTAAATTCATCCAGCATTTTGGGCTTGTCTGCCTTGTTGGCTTTCAAGTACCGTGTTTGAATTGCTTGCAATAGCTCACACTTGCTTTTCAGGCTCATCAAGTCACTCCTCCGATCGGCTTTTCTCCGTCGGAAAGTAACATTTTTCCTGATGCAATGATACCCCGCTCGGTAACATTTTCCGTGATGCAATTCGTATAACGCCCAAGTCGGCTATTTTGTGTATAATATCTTTTGATGGAATGAATAAACTTGCAATGGGTTTTCTTTGTTTTTAATCAATTATGGATCACAAGGTCTGGTCCGTCCCAGTTGATCTTCAAAAAAATTTTATTATTTATAGGAAAAAACCATGAGCGACCTAAAGCAATCGATCATTATTCTGTTTGTATTTGTGGTCGCCTTATTGGGGATCGCGAATGTAGATGTTTTTCAAGAAAGTTTCATCAATTTCAGCCCTGTATTTTTTGTTTTAATCGCGATTATTTTGTTTTCTGAATTAATGGTTGTTGGAACATTGATTAAAGCCGGGGTTCGACTATCACAATACGCTGTAATTATTTTTTGGTTATTTGTTTATGGAATCGTCTGGTACTTTTATTTGGGAAATGAAAGGACGATCGAAGTAAATTTAATACAGATGTTGCTTGTACTTTTGACTGCAGTGCTTGCATATGACGTGGGAAGAAGGGTCGATCAAACTGAACTTGCGCTCGAAAGCCTAGCTTCGAGTGTTTATCCGAATCGGGCAATGGATATACAAAACGCTAAAGATCTAATTTCAGCTGAAATCACCCGAAGTCGACGCTATCATTATCCCTTGTCCATACTTACCGTCCGCCTCGAAAAGAATAAGTCTTGGGGTGAATGGAAGGAGATGAAGCTCTTTGCAAATGACATGCTCGAACGATTTGCTATCGCTAAGGTGTGTCAGATACTGAGTGATCATGCAAGAAGCACAGATATGGTTTTGCGCGATCGAGATGGACAGTTTGCCTTGCTTTGCCCAGAAACGGGACCAGGAAGTACTGGAATCCTTGCAGCAAGGATCGCTGAGGCTGTAAAGAGGGAGTTGGATGCCAAGATCGAAGTCGGTAATGCGTCATTTCCCGATGAAGCCCTCACTTTTGAAGACTTGCTTGATATTGCGAATGGAAGGCTTTTACCTGTCGATGAAAACGAAAGCGCCTAATTGGGCCATGCTAGTTTAGGTGGGGTTCATTTTTATTGTTTAATATTAACAGAGAAGTGTAATGGCAAAAACTCGAATAGATGATATTGTTACGAAGTCAGACTGGATAAAATATTTTAATCCTCAAAAAAGGATTATTACTGGTCGGTCTTACCGGATTACTAAGCGATTGATGGATTTAATGATTATTTTTCTAGCATCTCCTGTTTGGCTACCAATATTTCTTATTATTGCTGTTGTCATCCAAATCACTTCCCCTGGTGCCCCTTCCTTATTTGTGCAATTGCGAACTGGAAAACATGGGAAGCGTTTTCGAATGTACAAATTTCGCTCCATGGTTGCTAATGCCGAGGAGTTGAAACTGCAATATGCGCATCTAAACGAATTGCAATGGCCTGATTTTAAGATCACCAACGATCCAAGAATCACGAAGGTAGGTAAAATTCTAAGGAAAACAAGCCTGGACGAGTTGCCTCAATTACTCAATGTAATAAAAGGCGAGATGAGTTTGGTTGGTCCCCGGCCAACCTCCTTTGGTTCCGAGACGTATAAATTATGGCAAACTGAAAGGCTAGATGTGACACCGGGCTTGACGGGACTTTGGCAAATTATTGGACGTGCCCAACTAGAGTTTGATGAAAGGTTGAGACTCGATATTGCTTACGTTGAGAGACAGAGCATTGTCTTTGATTTAGTTATTTTATTGAGGACCGCTGTTGCAATCTTCACCCAAAAAGGTGCGAAATAATGAAGGAAGTTTATCGAGTTGCCTACATTATGTCGCGATTTCCAGGGCTTTCTGAAACCTTTATATTACGGGAGATGTGCGAAATGGAACGTCTCGGTTGGATTTTAGGTTTATATCCGCTCATTTATCAGGAAGAATTGATCCTTCATAATGAAGCAAAAAGTTGGATGAAGCGAGCCAAACGTCCGCCTGTAATTTCTATTATGGCAGAAAATGCCAGACTTCTCATCTCTCGCCCTTTGACATATTTTTCCGTTTTGTTCCAGGTCCTTTTTGGAAATTTTTCCAGCCTTAAGTTTTTAAGTCGGGCAGCTTTTGTGTTTCCCAAAGCTGTGTGGATGGCGCATCAGATGTCGGCTGAAAAAATAACGCACATCCATTCCCACTATGCAACACACCCTGCACTGGCAGCCTGGATCATCAATCAATTAACGGGCATCCCATATGGAATTACTGTCCATGCACATGATATTTTTGTGGATAGAAGCATGCTATCCCGTAAACTGCTAGATGCTGATTACATAATTGCCATTTCCGAATTTAACAAAAAGTTCCTAATTGAGCATTACGGCCAATGGGTGGCGGAGAAAATACGGATTATTCATTGCGGAATTTATCCAGATGAATACGTTTCTGAGCTATTGCCTATTAAACCGAGCGAAAGATTCGAATTGATAAGTATTGGCAGTTTACGCCCTTACAAAGGGTTTTCTTATTTGTTGGATGCCTGTTCTTTATTGAAACAGTCCGGTCTGGATTTTCGATGTCGAATCATTGGTGGGGGTGAATTGCGTAGTTCTCTTGATGCGCAGATTAAGGATTTGGACATTGGCGATCGGGTTGACATGGTTGGCGCCAAGAATCAAACGGAAGTAGCTGAGCTCCTGAAGACCGCTAATTGCTATGTGCAGCCAAGCGTTATCACGTCAACGGGAAAGATGGAAGGCATTCCGGTGTCTTTGATGGAGGCGATGGCTACCTGTTTGCCGTCTATTGCAACGGCAATATCAGGTATTCCGGAATTGGTACGTCACGGTGAGACCGGTTGGCTAGTATCTCCGGAAAGTCCCCAGGAGCTCGCAGATGCTATAATGTATGTCAGAGATAATCCTACAGAGGCAAAACGGTGTGCGGAGTCAGGTATGAAGTTCGTATTAGAAGAATTTAATATCCTTCGTACAACCGGCCTTTTATCGGACCTTTTTAGAGAAAAATTTAAGGATACAAACTTATGGAAATAAAAATGTATTTGCGCATGCTTCAACGTGGTTGGTGGCTGGTTGTGCTATGTACGTTGACTGCCCTCGCAGGTTCTCTTACATTAAGTTATATGAGTGAGCCGGTTTATGTGGCAACCGCAAGGTTTGTGGTTAGCCCGGATGCTGCCCTGAGCCATGAGTCAGACATTATTAATAGCATTAATACACTGGATAAAAGGTCAATAGCCACGACATATTCTGCCGTGTTAAATAGCGATACTATTTACACCCAGTCAATCGTAGACTTAAAACTTGACCCAATTGAATTGGACGGCTATGTCCGTTCTGCGGTAGTATTGCCTGAGTCAAATGTTCTTGAATTATATGTGGAGGGCACGGATCCGCAACTTACTATGCTGCTTTCAAACAGTATTGGTAAACAAGCAATTTCTTATATTGATGGGTTGAATCAGGGATACAACATCCGTGTGCTTGACCCTGCTCAGATTCCAGTCGATCCAATCCGCCCTCAACCTGCCCGTGATGCGTCTCTCTCCGTTGTTTTTGGGTTGGTCTTGGGAATCTCATTGGCGATTATCCGTGAACAATTAATCTCCCCACTTGAGGCCTTCCTAAAACGCAACACGATCGATCAGAATTCTGGTGTATTCACTCGCCAGGCATTCGATCAAAAAATGGACGAAGTTCTGACCCGCAGCCCGCTGATGGGCTTTCACACATTAGGTCTGGTCCATTTGGAGGGTTTGGTAGAGTATATTGACGTGATTCCCAAACCATTGGAACAACAGGTACTCCATCAGGTAACGAAAATATTGAATAACGAACTCCGCGGGAATGACATGGTAGGACGCTGGGATGGTGCCACCTTCTCGATCTTGCTACCGGGAACTCCGGCAAAAGCAGCTGTCATCACCTTAGGGCGCGTTCAGACTATGCTTTCTGGTCCAATCGTCGTAGGCGGTGCTGAAATAATTCAACTTGACCCCCGCATAGGGTTAGCTGAACGTTTTGAAAATGAGCCTTCCAGTGTCTTACGGCGCAATGCGGAGCAGGCGTTGAAGCAAGCGATAGTTGGAAATTTAAATCTTGTATCATACAAGCCAGACCTGATCAACATCGAAAATAAGGGATTGGTCTAGGTTTCTTATGGCCAACCATTTAGACCTTCTGCCTCCAACACCGCCTTCCAAATCGAGACCCATCTCTTTTCTTGTTGCTAGTGCAGGTATTCTCATCAGCCTGACTGGTGGGTTGTTTATATCCGGCTACGCCAGCCTCACTCAGGTCGCCCTTGTCGTATTTGGTTTATTGACATTCTTCTTAACATTCAGCCGCCTGGAATTCGGGGTGGCGGCAATGATATTCATTTTATATACCCAAACGTATTTGATCGTGGGGCAGAGATATGGCTTGACTGATTTGGCACAGGGATTGATCATGTTGTTGGGACTAGCCATGGTGACACGGTGGGCTGTTTATACCAATGAGATACCGCAAGGCTGGATGCGTCCGCTTTTGTTGGTTACTTTCTACTGTGTTGTCGGACTGGCGTCGGTGATGTATGCTCTTAAGCCCGCTTTGGCGGCTCCGGTGGCCATCGAGACCATTAAGTCAGGAATTATTGCCTTGATCATCGCTGCAACACTGAAAAACGAAGGTTCATTTCGACTTGCGTTATGGTCGCTCCTGATCGCGGGGATTTTCCTTGGTACGCTTAGTGTGATCCAATTTACTTTTGGTACATATGATAATGATTACGGCGGTTATGCAATAGCTTCGGTGCAAAATATTTCTGGGGCAACCAATGATTACCGTCTGGGCGGACCAGTCGGGGACCCGAATTTTTATGCACAGATGATGTTGGTCCTGGTGCCGATTGCGTTGGATAGGCTGTGGGATGAGAAACAGGCCATCCTTCGATTTTTAGCAGGCTGGGCGTTAACTGTTTGTTCCTTTACTGTGTTGCTGACCTATTCGCGCGGAGGTTTTGTATCGATGGTGATCGTGGTGGTGGCGATGCTGGCTATTTTTCACCGTGGTCAGCTGCGTTACTTGATGGCGGCGATGACGATCTCAATTTTATTGTTTAGCGTTCTTCCCTCCCGTTTTACAGAACGGATCGGCACACTGTCAGAATTCCTGCCTGGTGCATCGCAGTCGGCCGACGGCGTATCAAGCGATTACTCGATTCGCGGACGCACCAGTGAAATGATTGTAGCCTTAGAGATGTTTGGCGATCACCCAATTCTAGGTGTAGGCTTGGGGAACTATCCTGCATATTATCAGCAATATTCACAACGACTTGGGCTGGACCTGCGAGCAGAAGCCCGCCAGGCTCACAGCCTATATCTGGAAGTAGCTGCCGAAACTGGCTTGTTAGGTTTGTTTAGCTTTGGATTACTTCTTTGGGTAATACTTCGATCTGCGTGGCGGGCGGTGCGGGCTCTGGCAGCAAATGGGTTGGTCCCTACAGCAAATATGGTTGCAGCATTTGTGTTTGGATTTTGCGGTCATTTGTTTGCTTCACTCTTTATCCATTCTGTTTATCCGCGCAATTTTTGGTTACTTGCCGGGATTGCCTTGTCTGCTGCTCGTATGACGGAAGTTGAGATTGGAGCCGCCGAAAAAGTGCGCGAGAAAGTTCAGAGCAATTGGCGCTCTCCGACCTTGCCTGAACCTTCATGACGGACATAATCTATGTACATCGTACAAATGATTGACGCTCTGGTAACTGGCGGAGCGCAACAATTGCTGGTTACATTTGCCAAAGAGGTCAGTAAGCGTGGTCATAAATTGGCAGTTATCAGCTTGGCGGTAGAGGATAGTTCACCGTATCCAATGCAATTGCGAGCATTGGGGGTCGATGTATATTTTTTTCCGACCACTCGGGTATTTAATCTGGACAATCTGCGAAGCATCATTCAATGGCTTCGGGCAGAAAACCCAGACTTGATTCACACACATTTGACATACGCCAACGTGATTGGTGCTATCGTAGCAGCCCTGACTTGTACACCGATTATTGCCACACTGCACAATATCGGAGTCGAGGAAAAATTTCATGCGCCACGCACCGAATTCCTCGAATTACTTGCGCTGCGGTATGTCATGTCCAAAGTCATCGCCTGCGGCCCGGCGGTTGCCCAGCACGCGCGCATGAACATCACGAATAAACCGATTCTCGTAATTCCCAATGCCATTGAATATGTTGATTGGTCACTTGATCCACAAATCCGGGCTACTATTAGGAAGCAGATTGTAGGAGATGCAAATCGTGTCATTATCATTTCTGTTGGTAGATTGCTGCCACAAAAGGGTTTTGAAGATTTGATCGATGCTTTTGCTATCTTGCATCAATCCCATCCGCAGGCGTTCTTGGTGATTGCTGGTGACGGCGATCTGCGCGGAATGTTGGAAGAAAAAATAAACAATTTGAGATTGTCGGAACATGCGCGATTATTAGGCAGACGATCTGATATTCCAAACCTGCTTGCTGCCAGTGATGTTTTCACGCTGGCATCTCATTGGGAAGGCTTACCGATCGCGGTTCTAGAAGCGATGACTGCCGGGTTGCCGATTGTCGCCACGGATGTTGGCGATAATGCTTGGGCGATAGGTTCGGCAGGCATGGTAGTGCCGCCTCACCAGCCTGAAGTCTTGGCACGTACGTTGTCAGCTTTATTAGACGATCCTGCCCAATGCGAATCTTTAGGGCGGGCCGCTCGTGTTCGTATCAAGGAAACTTTCGATCCTACTAATTGGTGTGATCAATTTTTCGCCGTTTATAGAGAAGTTTTGCATTAAAACGACAGGAGAAACTTATGGAAAAGCATTTTAATAAATCCCATTCCTTAATTATTGTATTGATATTGATCTTACTTACCCCCGGCATTGCGCTGGCCGGATCAAGTCGACATTCCTCTGCGCAAGCCGTGACGGGAACCATTACACCAACGATTACTTCCACGCCTCAAGTGCAGCGTACCCCGCCGAGTGCAACAGACTTTTTTACATCACAGATTCCGGGCATGCCGCAGATGGATACTCCAATCATCCAATTCCCTGATACGACCGAAACCTTTACTTTTGGCGACTTTGGTTTGGACGAGATCACACTGCGTGGACCGTTCGCTACCGCCGGCTATTATTACGACCTGCCTATGACTTGGAAAATGAAACCTGATGCAGTACTGCGATTTGCCCTGGATGTTTTTTACACCGACGCATTCACTGACACCCAAAGAAATGTCACCTCTGCATACGGCGGGACGCTCCTGGTTCAATATAACTACACTACCATCGGAGCAATCGATCTGAATCGTGAAGGTCGGTATGAAGTCGATTTGCCGATTTCGGTCGACATCCTCAATCAGTTGGGGAGTAATAAGAATCAATCCATCCAATTGATATTGGATAGCGGTATCAATTGTGATGTGAATTTTAGAACCACTGTTGTGGTGCGCACTGATTCCCAATTGTTCCTGCCACACATACTGATCGATCCCCCGATTGATTTGCGTGCGTTGCCTTCCCCGTTCTATCAAAACTCTTTTAATCAGGATGTTGCGTTGGTGGTCCTGCCTGAGCAGCCGAGCACGGCGGAGTTACAATCTGCTTTGTCTGTTGTTGCCGGGTTTGGGCGTATGACATTCGGCCGTTTGTTGATATCGGTTGCGCCGATCAATAAAATTCCACCCGATATTTTAGCGAGTGCCAACTTGATCTTTGTTGGCAAGGCGAACAGTCTTCCGATACTGAAAAATGCCCATCTTCCTGCACCTATCTTGAACGGCGCATTCTCCGTAAAAGAAGCCGTGGCTGGCTCTGGGATAATCCAATCGGCGGTCTCACCATGGAACAAAACCAAGGTAATTATGGTTGTTGGCGGAAATGATGATGCAGGTGTAACCAACGCCGGGCGAGCACTGAGCACAGGTACATTGCAAGTAGGGGTCGATTCTGCATTATCCGTGGTATCAGATGTGCAGTTGATAGTTCCGCAATTCAATCCCACAGACGTGAATCAAACCCTCGATGATCTTGGTTACGAAAGTGCTGTAGTCAACGAGATTGGGTTGAATACGGTGGAATATCTATTTAATATTCCGCCAAGTTATATTCTCGGACCCGACGCGTATTTGGATTTGAACTTCGCGCACAGTTCGCTGCTGGAATACCAGAGGTCGACGATTATTGTTAAATTAAACGAACAGCCGATTGGAAGCGTGCGCCTGAGCGATGAAACGATGGGGCAGGGCAATGCGAAAATCGTCTTACCAGCCAGTGCGGCGCGACCGGGGATCAACAGCCTCAGACTCGATATCAATTTGGAACCACTTAATGAATGTGTTAATCCGATAATCGAAGGTTTGTGGATGCGGATCGACTCTTCCTCCTCACTGCATCTGCCTTTTGTTCCTAACCCAGCTTCTCCTTCGCTCCAGGTTGACCTGGCAAAATATCCGTCACCTTTTGCGTTCGATCCATTGATGAAAGACCTTGCCTTCGTGTTAGCAAAGGATGATCCGACTGGTTGGTATGTAGCCGCACAGCTCGCCTTCGAATTGGGATACACAAATGGGGTTGAGATTGCCGGAGTAGAAGTGTATTATGCCGACGCGGTGCCCGAAACTGCACGACAGGAACGCAACTTGATCATTATCGGCAAGCCGAGCAAACTGGCTCTTCTGGATGAGTTAACTTCTGTCTTACCCGCTCCTTTTGAACCTGGCTCTGATCTGGCGGTGGAAAAGAATTTACAGGTTGAGTATCATCTCGGCGAAGGTGCAGATGTAGGCTATTTAGAGTTGCTTCCAGCTCCATGGAATTCGAACCGTATGCTTCTTTATGTGGGTGGAAGCTCCGATTTGGGGGTCAGATGGGCAGGCGCCACACTTCAGTTTGGTCGTTTTCGAAGCAAGTTAAGTGGCAATCTCGCGTTCATCAACGGTGAGCAAATAGTCTCCGCCGATACACGAGTTTTACAAGGGCTTCAAGGCACATTGGCTACGGCGGCGCCAGCTGATGCGACCCCGGTGTCCATCCAATTACAACCAATTACCGCGGAACACCCCGCATGGATCCTCCCGGCAATATTCACTGCCCTAGGCGGCGTAGTGTTGGTGTTCCTCATCCTTGGTATACAGGTGCTTTACCGCAGGCGATCGGGCAAATAAGCATGACCGGATCCCTAGAGAACGGTTCGGAAAAATTATCCACAAAACAGGTTGGGCGCGGCGTGATGTGGTCGTACCTGACTTTTGTGGTTGGTAAAGTGATGGTGTTTATCAGCACAGTCATCCTTGCCCGCATTTTAACCCCAGAAGACTTCGGCCTGGTTGGGCTGGCTTCAGTGTTGGCTGGTTACTTAGGAACTTTGCATGCACTTGGTGCTGGCGAAGCCTTCATACAAAGCAAAGCCAGCCCCAAGGTAACTGCGAATGTGACCTTTGTATTTTCCATGGCTTCGGGTATCGTGCTGTTTCTATTTTCTGTTTTGATCACCCCATTTGTGGTGACATTCTTTCAAGAGCCGCGTATTCGCCTGATCTTTCCGGCTCTCGCTTCAACCTATATATTAACCGGCTTTACTGTAATTCACGATGCGCTTTTGGTTAAAGAACTGCATTTTCAAGAACGGTTGATCCCAACATTGGCGCAATCCATCGGCAAAGGGGTCACCTCCATTGTGCTGGCATTGATGGGCTTTGGCGCATGGGCAATTGTGTGGGGGGTTCTCGTAGGGACGCTTATCAAGTCTATTATCCTGATTATGATCAAGCCGTGGAAACCTTCCCGTGATTGGGATTCTCAAGTCATGCGTAACCTCTTCGGCTTTGGAAAATTCATTGCCTTGCAAAATATCCTCGGCGCGCTGGAAGAAAACGTGGATTACCTCATTATTGGACGGCGGCTTGGTACTGCGGATCTCGGTTTATATAAACTAGGTTACCAAACGCCTGAACTCACCATAACAAGTCTACCTTCGGTGATTGCCAGTGTGGTGTTTCCTGCTTATACCAAACTGCAGGATGACCGTGAAGCCTTGCAACGCAGCGTTTACAAGACCATGGAGATTGTTTCATGGCTAGTCGTTCCAGCAGGTGTGGGACTCGCAATGATAAGCTCTGCGTTTGTGTTGACCTTTTATACCGAGAAATGGGCGGCAGCCATTATCCCCATGCAATTGTTGTCATTGTATGCGATGGTATACACGGTCACGTATAATTTTGGGGATGCTTACAAAGCCATTGGCAGACCCGACATCCTGAATAAATTGAGTTTATCCACAATTGTGTTGACGATCTTTGCGTTGTGGATCGGCTCGTATTATGGCATCGTTGGTGTGGCATGGGGACATTTGATTCGCGTGACAGTGATTGGAGCAGTGCAAGTGATGATTGTTAAAAACGTATTGGGCGTTTCGCCTGCACACATTGTGAGTGCCATTTTCAAACCACTCTTCAGCGCAGGGTTAATGGCGTTAGGAATGTGGGCGATCGCCTGGAGCTTCCAGGGATCGGGTAATGGTTTGATTCTTGTTTTGCAATTAGTGCTTGGTCTCCTTACTTATCTTGCGGCTGCGTTTGTTTTTAATCGCTCCGTTACCGTTTCAATGTTTAGATTGGTCTTGAAAATTGCAGGCGGCAAACCCGCCGAATCGGTTCTTAGTACTTGAAGATGGTTATGTTGAATTTTTGCCCCATAATAGCGAACCTGGCGAAGGTATTAAATGTCTTTCTTCGCATGCCCTGCCGTTTTTTTGCGGTGAAACTTATCTTGTTCGGCTTAGGATAAATCGATGCGGATTGCCCAGGTGATAGATTCGTTATATATTGGCGGCGCAGAAAAGCTGCAAATCACTTTTATGCGAGCGGCGCTGGCTCGCGGCTTACAGCCTATATTGATTACATTCGATTGTTACCCAGAGAAGCATTATTTTCAAGAGTTGAAAGCTATGGGGATAGATATTGTCGAGATCAAGGGGCGCAGCCTGATTGATCCGGGTTATCTGGTGAAGCTGATTCAAACGATTCGCATAAAAAAAATAGATTTGCTCCATACTCATTTGACTTATAGCATCATCTTGGGCGGACTTGCGGGTTGTTTAACCCGTACACCAGTTGTTGCTTCCATCCATAACCTCAGGCCTGATTCATGGAAGTTCCTTGAATCCTTAGCACTACGATTTTTTACGACACGCCGCATCGCGGTGGGTTATATGGTGGCGGAAGTCCACCAGACGGGGATCGATCATTATCCCCTGGATATAGTCTTAAATCCAGTTGAGCCAATTGCAATTCTGTCGGATGAAGAAAAATTTAATATCAGATCTGAGATCACTTCAGACCCCTCACGGTTATTATTGATCACGGTCGGGCGATTACATGAAGGAAAAGGTTATATTGACCTTCTTGAAGCTATCAATGATTTAAAGGAGACACATCCGCAAATTCTTTTGATAATTGTCGGTATTGGGACATTCCAGCAGGCTATTGTTGACAAAATCAAATCACTGGATCTTGATAATCATGTCTGTCTTTTGGGTTCGCGTTCAGATGTGCCACGGCTTTTGGCAGCGAGTGATTTATATGTTACTGCTTCCCATTGGGAAGGACTGCCTATTTCCATTCTTGAAGCGATGGCGGCCGGCTTGCCAGTCGTGGCGACTGGTGTGGGTGATATCCCCCGCGTGATTAAGCCTGAATTTGGAATCTGTGTCCCCGCGCGCCGACCTGACCGAATAGCCTCTGCCTTGAGGAAGTTGATCGCCGACCCCGATCAACGATCCCGTTTGGGAATTGCCGCTCGTGCGTATGTGACCAGGCATCATACACCTGCGATTTGGCTTGATCAATTGTTGCAGATTTATGAGCAAGTTGCACCATAATAATAGGAACCATGTATAAATCTTTCAAGCGATTAACTCTTAACGGCGCGCATTCGTTCGGAATTTTGCGGGGTCTGAATTATCTGGATGGCTCGCGCAACGCCCTTTACGCATTGGTTTATCATCGCGTGGATTGGGAGGATTCTCAACCAAGGCTTGATCCGCAAAACCTTTCTGCAACGCCGAGACAGTTTGAACAGCAAATGCGTTTGCTTGTGAATGAGTATCATCCGGTCACAGGGGATGAAGTTTTGGAGGCGGTGACGGGTGGCAAACCACTTTCGCCGCGCGCCGTGCTGGTGACAGTGGATGATGGCTACCGCGACTTTAAGGAACATATTCAGCCTATTGCTGGCCATTATGGAATTAAACCGATTTTATTTGTGCCCACTGCGTATGCCGGCACTGGCATATTCTGGTGGGATCAATTGTACGATGCGTTGCGGCGAACAAAATTAGCGATAGTTGAAACCCCCCTTGGTATTCTTTCTTTGAGTGATTTGGTGGAGCGTCAAACTGCTTTTCTGAAACTGGCGGAATATATGAAAACAACACCTTACGAATCGGCGCTAGCGGTGTTAAACGATTTGTGCCATGAACTGGTACCTGATCCGTTCTCTTCAGAGAAACTTACCTTAGATTGGGATGAACTCCGCGAGCTTGCCAGGCTTGGTATTACGATTGCCCCACATACTCACACTCATCCAGCTTTGGGTAATATCAGCCTGGAACAGACTCGGTTTGAAATTCTAGAGTCGAAGCGATTGATCCGTTCCGAGATCGGTTCAAATAGCGATTTTTTCGCCTACCCTTATGGCTCGTCCGCTGCCATAGGTGATACTGGAAAGATTGTGCGTGAATTCGGTTTTCAATTAGCGTTTACGATGATACAAAGACGCGCACGTCTCGATAAGGATGATCCTATGCACATGCCGCGCATCGGAATTAGTCCTCGACTTACCTTTGCGCAACTACATGCCCATCTTAGCACGATCTATAATTTATAATGTAGTTTTCCTGCAAATTATATAAAAGGCACCAGCAGTTTGACCATTGTCCGTTGCTTTAAGCCACTGAAAGGGATAAAGCAATACAAGGGCAATTACCTTGAAAATTTTATTGAGATATTTATTGTTGGTTAATCTCGAGGCAATCCGCCAACCTAAGATGGCAAATGCTGACCCGGCGCGGATCGAAGGCCCGACTTCGACGATCTCAAAATTGGAGAACAATGCCCTCAGCCCGTCTTCCGAAAAGCGAAATCTGTCTGGTGGTTCCGGGCAGGAAGGGAAAATCCATGGGACATCAAGAAAAACGAAACCGCCTGGATTCAAGACCCGCAGAAATTCATCGGCGACCTGTTGCGGGTTTGAACAATATTGTAGCGCGGCATTGCAGATAACAACGTTAAACTTTCCCAGAGAATCGGGCAGGGCTTGCATGTCGCACACAACATCGACATTGGGTTTGGCTTCGATATCAATGTTAATGCAATTGTTCCCATAGCGCAAAGAGGAAGAACCTGCATTGAGAATACGATTTTGGTTGTTCAATAAATTGTATTTTGCCAAAAAGTCGTATTCGGTATAATCTTTGATTAGGAATTGATCCATATATAACCAGCTCCGTTTATAAAGGTATCCATTGCGATATTTCTTATCATCTTTTAAATTATAACATTTTCACTTTGACTACCTTATGATTAAATCGGCTTTTGTACATAGAAGAAAGATTAACCCCAATTGGAATGGAGAAAATACTCTTCATAATCCGGATAAATTTCGACCTCGATTTCAGGTTGGAAGCCAGAAACCAGCCTAATGAAATTAATATATTATTTGTTTCTATTGAAAAGAGAAAAATTATATGTGTGGAATTTTAGGACTTGCGGCAAAACAACTTCCTGATGAGCGGATATTAATAGCCATGCGGGATGCGATGTCTCATCGCGGACCGGATGATGCCGGGTTATGGATTTCTTCCGACAAAAAGGTTTGCCTCTCCCAGCGCCGCCTGGCAATAATTGACCTTTCGCCTGACGGTCATCAGCCAATGAGTGATGCAACGGGTAAAGTGCATATCACCTTCAATGGTGAAATCTATAACTATCTTGAACTTCGCCAAGAATTGCAGGCGAAAGGTCACATCTTCAAGACCGCGAGCGATACTGAAGTGATTCTAGAAGCTTATCTTGAGTGGGGTGAAGAAAGTGTTACGCATCTCAACGGCATGTTTGCCTTTGCTTTATACGACCCTCAAAAGCAGCAATTGTTGATTTCGCGGGATCGTGCTGGTGAAAAACCATTGTATTACTGGTTGACTCCAGACGGGTTATGGTTTGCTTCTGAGTTGAAAGCTTTTACCGCCAACCCGAATTTCCCGCGCCGCATTGAACCGCACGCTCTTGATTCCTACCTAACCTTCGGCTATATCCCCGGCGACGAATGTATCTTTAGAGGCGTGAAAAAACTTCCCGCTGCGCACATGTTGATCTACAAACTCGACTTTAATGAAATTAATATTCACCGCTATTGGTCGTTGCCCGAGCCGCCGGTTTCTGTTGCGTCCACCAATGAACTGCTAAACCAGTTTGAATCTCTGCTCGAAGATTCTGTCCGACGTCAGTTGATCGCGGATGTACCTGTTGGCATTTTATTAAGCGGTGGAATTGACTCCAGTTTGGTCACAGCAATGGCGGCGCGGGTTAGCGCAGAGCCTGTCAAGACCTTCACTATTTCATTCCCCGGTCATAGGGTGGAAGATGAGGTGGGTTATGCACGGCTTGTCGCGCAGTATTTCGGTGCCGTTCATACGGAACTTGCTGTGGAGCCCGCTTCACTTGACCTGCTTCCGCAACTTGCCAGGCAATTCGACGAACCAATGGCAGACTCTTCTATGGTACCGAGTTATCTCGTCTCACGTTTGATTCGTGAGCACGCCACGGTCGCACTGGGCGGCGATGGCGGCGACGAACTTTTCGCTGGCTATCCGACCTACCGCGAGATTCTAAAGGATGCGCGTTTTTTTCACATCCCGTCCAATGCTCGGAAGATGATCGGTTGGTGCGCTACTCGTCTTATGCCTGTTGGCATGAAAGGTCGTCATCACTTGATGGGGTTGGCAGGTGATGTTGCGGACAACGCGATTTATTACAATGTGATGTTCGACCCGCACACGCGCGCACGGCTTGTTCCTGCATTAAGTGAATCCTCCACTCGAATTTTGAAGGACAAACGCAAATATCTAAATCCTGCATATACATCTTTGCAACAAGTGACACGCATGGACTTTCAGACCCGCATGGTAGACGATTACCTCGTTAAGGTGGATCGTGCCAGCATGTTAGCAAGCCTCGAAACGCGTGCCCCTTTCCTTGATTATCGCATCGTCGAGTTTGCTTTTGGATGTATACCAGATTCCTTGCGAGCCAATACACAGGAAGTGAAAATCCTGCCACGCATGCTGGCCAAAAAAGTACTACCTGCGCAGTTAGACATTAACCGCAAGCAGGGGTTTTCGATTCCGCTCAAAGCGTGGCTGAAAAACGAATGGTTCGACTACTCTCAGGCAGTCCTTTCCGAAGCGGATGAAAATATTTTCAATCGCCGAGAGGTCAATAACCTTTTCGAAAGTTTGAATCGTCGTGGCTTTTCGAACAAATGGCGTATCTTTACAATTCTTTTGTTCGAACTTTGGCGAAGGGAATATCAAGCAGTATTATGATAAAGCATGTGCGTATATTCACTGTGCTGTTCATGTGATGCCATTGAGTAGAGACTTGGTTGAAACGTGGCAAAGGCCTTATGGAGCAAAAAACAATTGATTGATACATTCCCAGTCCGCGTTGCAATGATAATTCAAGCCTATTATCCCCGTCTTGGAGGTGCGGAAAGACAGCTAGCCTCGCTTGCGCCTTTATTAAAGAATCTCGGAGTGGAGATTCAGATCTTCACCCGCAAATATGACCGTGTTCTCGCGCCCTTCGAAATAATTAACAATGTTCCTGTGTACCGGCTGCCGGTACCGGGACCAAAACCCTTGGCGGCATTAAGCTATTCCATAAGTGCAATGCCCATGCTGGCAAAACTTAAACCTGATGTGATTCATGCTCACGAGTTGTTATCCCCTGCAACAACGGCACTTATGGCAAAGTGGCTCTTTCGGACACCTGTTGTAGCAAAAGTGCTACGTGGCGGCGAATTGGGTGACTTGGCAAAGCTGAAAAATCGCGCATTCGGCGGAAGCCGCATTGAATCCATAAAGAAAGGAATTGATTCTTTTGTTGTTATTAGCACTGAGATTGATAACGAGTTGGAAGCAATCGGCGTTCCAAAAGAAAAACGTATCTTTATCCCCAACGGTGTTGACCCTGACCGATTTGCACCCGGTGATAAATCTGACCTGCGGCATTCATTGAATTTGCCTGATGACGTGATCGTGGTTTATTCTGGACGGCTCGACCCGGAAAAGAGGGTTATCCATCTGGTTGAAATTTGGAAGGAAGTTATTAAGAAACATCCTGCGGCTACATTATTGATTCTTGGTGCAGGTACCGAGGGAGAAGCCTTAAAACAGTTAGCTGGCGCAAAGGTCCGGTTCGAAGGTAATGTTAGAGACGTAGCTCCATATCTACGCGCTGCAGATATTTTTGTTTTGCCTTCTTCGACTGAAGGATTATCGAATGCACTGTTGGAGGCCATGGCTTCAGGGCTTGCGCCTATTGTAACTTCTGTTGGTGGTGCGACGGATCTGATTCGTGATGGCGAAAATGGGATCCTTATTCCACCAGATAACCAACAGGCGATCCTTTCCTCTTTATTGATTTTGCTCGATAACATAGAACTGCGTATGCGCTTTGGCGTCACTGGCAGGAAGCTTGTTGAGAAGAATTATTCCCTCTCTGCATCCGCAGAAAAATTAAACGCGTTGTATCGTCAACTTTGGAAACCATCACTTCCTGACAAATAGCTAACCCATAAGTTGGTTGATTCCAAAATTAGGAGCCTCAATGGTAGGTACTCTTTTCTGGTTATTCGTTTTCTTAGTTGTTTACACTTATATCGGGTATCCATTCTTGATTTGGCTCTTTGCGCGCGTGGCACGCGGACCGACAACAGATTCAAGCGCGGTTCCCTCTATTACTCTTTTGATTGCTGCCTTCAACGAGGAAAAAGTCATTGCACAAAAAATTGAGAACAGTTTGAAATTGGTGTATCCCCGGGACCGTTTCCAGATCTTGGTAATGGATGACGGCTCGGAAGATGGTACGCAGGAGATCATCAAGAGTTATGCGGATCGCGGTGTGGAACTCGCTTTCAATCCGCCGCGACGAGGCAAAATGGCCGCGATTAATCGCGCTATTCAACAAGCACGTGGCGAGGTTATTTTGTTTTCCGATGCATCTAACGCTTATGCGCCGGATGTGATACAAGAAATTGCTGCACCTTTTGCCGATCCCCGCGTAGGCGCTGTGGTCGGCGCGCGCACTATTGAAGCGGGCGAAGGTGGGTTAGGTGAATCCGAAGGTTTGTATTGGAAATATGAATCGTTCATTCAAAGAAACGAATCTCTTCTGGGTTGCTGCACTGGAATCGTTGGTGAAGTCTTCGCATTGCGGCGTGATTTATTTATTCCACCGCCCGATGGAATTATCAATGACGATTTTTTTATAGCCATGCAAGTGGCAAAGCAGGGCTATTATGTGGCGTACGCGCCCAAAGCACGCTCGTTTGAAAGCCTTTCGCTGCACGCCCAGGATGGGATCGAACGGCGCAAGCGTATCGTGGCTGGGCGCTATCAAGCCATCATGCACGCGAATCGACTCCTGCCATGGAACCGCCCGCTCGTTGTTTGGCAGATCATCTCCCATAAATTTATGCGCCCACTGGTTCCGCTATTTATGATTGGCGCTTTGTTTTTCAACCTTCTCGCACTGATTTTCCCTGTGCAGGGCGGATTACCTTTGTTGACTCTTACATTCCCATATAATTGGATAATGTTTTCATTGCAAATTGCTTTTTATCTTCTTGCTATTGGTGGGCGTCTTTTTGAAAAACGCAATACTGGCTGGCTACGAATATTTTACGTCCCGACTTTTTTATTCAATAGCAACCTTGCTGCCTTGGCAGGTATGGTGCGCTTCTTGTCTGGCAGGCAAACATCTCTGTGGGCGAAGACCTCGAAGTATGATTCAACGCAAAAACAAAAAGAAGGAGATTCGTAGCCATGACTTTTGACGAATTTCGCTATCTTCTTCGCTCGGATTTTCACCGTTATATGGGGAAACCCAGCCTGACCAAAGTGATTAAGAATTTTGTTCTTGTCCCGGGTGTGAAGTATTCGTTTTACATGCGTTTGTGCCACTACTTGCGCGGCAAGCCGTTGAAAGCGTTTGGTCTGTTTTTAATGGCACGCGTATTATTATTCCACTATACGATCAAGTTTGGAATCAGCATTCCCGACACTACACAAATTGGCAGCGGGTTTTATATTGGGCATTTTGGTGCTATCGTGGTTAACAGTAAATCTATCATCGGGAAGAATTGCAACATTTCACAGGGCGTGACCATTGGGCAATCAAACCGCGGCAAGCATGAGGGTTGTCCTACTATAGGTGACAATGTCTTCATCGGGCCCGGCGCGAAGATATTGGGGAAAATTGATGTCGGCGATTACGCTGCCATTGGTGCGAATTGCGTTGTCGTCGACGATATCCCGCCGCACTCGGTTGTTATAGGATCTCCTGGTAAGGTTGTATCACAGGCTGGCTCTGAGGGATATATCAACAATACAGATTATGATCGCTAAGGATTCGGTATGAATAACACAAATCAATTTGCTCATAAAAAACGGAACGTTCCAGGTTGGATAAGAACCATTCCTGGGTGGGGCATTTTATCCTGGATAAATCAGGCTTATCAACATGTGATCATGTCTGCGGCTTATTGGAGACGATTTCATCTATTGCAAACCTTCAAATATTTTCTGGCGGTAGTTAATGAGCCCACACGCTACAAATTCTTAAACACCTTTCACTTCAAGGAAATTGAGTTTGACCTTCGCCCAATGGAGTGGCATCTAATGGATTCCATTTTATTGAAGAACGAATACGAACCGATCTCACGACTGTATAATAACGAGGCACCCGCTATCATCATTGACGCAGGCGCGAACGTGGGACTTTTTTCGATTTACGCCTTTTCAATTTGGAATTCGACTAAGGTGCTCGCAGTGGAACCTGCCCAAGACACCTTTAAGATACTCGAAGGTAATCAACAAAAAAACCCAACACTTGATTGGCATATCTTTCAATACGCATTTTGGGAGGAAGACGGGATGATCGCTTTCGAGACCGAAGGGCTAAGTATGGCGGCGCATATTTCCCCCTCGGAAACTGGAGCTCGCGTTCCAGCAATTCGGCTTGACCATTTCATAGATAAATATCTGCATAAGGAGGAGCGCATCTCGGTATTGAAAATGGATATTGAAGGTGCAGAGCTTGCTGTGTTAAACGCTTCGTTGGCGGTACTAAGCAGGGTGGATGTGCTCTTAATAGAAATTCACGGGGAAATGTGCGACGAATCCGCCGTGCGCGAGATTCTACATAAAGAATTTCCATTTAATTATGATCTTGTTTATGAACTTGTTTCGCCGGGTGTTTATTACACTGTAGCATTGGCTTCGCGAAAACCTTTAGAGGAAACTTTCACTGCGTAAAATAAGGGATCTATAGTTAATATACATGTACAGAATAATACCAAATGATGGGTGAATAAAAAAATAAAAAGACCCTCTGATAAATTTAGTGTGCGAGAAAAAAATAGGTCGGAAAGCTTTTTGCTACGTGTTTTGTCAAAGCAGCATACATAATATGAGGAGAAGGTATATCCCGGGTAATGAGTCGATTATTATTTTCTTTGAATTATTTTGTGCCGATCAGCTTTATACCCAACATTGTAAAGATCGGATTAATGTAAGCAACCCTTTTCTTTTGCTTATAAGGAAGGATATCGATTAGACCTTCCATGATAATAACCAGAGATGCTGGAAAAATAAAATTAATCTTCTTGATGCGTGCCAAGACCCTGAGTTTCCTGAAACCAACTTTGCGAAAAATACGACTTAATTCCCTGATCGTATACTCCTTTAAGTGTAGGCCCGTGGCGAACTGGTCAAAATGCCGCGATACATCGGTTGGTCCTATAAGGCGATTGGGAGTACAGCAGAAATAAATTCCTCCTGGCGCCAGGGCATTATAAATTTCTTTGAGTTGCGTTTCAGCATCGTCGGGATGGAGATGTTCCATGAGCTGATTGCTGTATGCTAGGTTCACGCTGTCTGCTGGGAGCGGGATGTTGGTGCCGTCTGAAAGGATTAATTTGAAATTATTGGGGACATTTGTACTTTGCGTGATCTCCTCGGACACATCAACGGCATAAACCATTTTTGCGGCCTTCGCAATAACGAACGAAAAAGCGCAATCTCCTGGTCCGACTTCGAGGAACACCGTTTTGCTGTTTACTAACGGTACGATGTCGTTGCTTTGATACGCGATTAGCTTGTCCGTATCTTCCTTTGAGGCTTTGCGCGTTAACTGTGGGTGATGGGGAATGCGCCGGAAGAGTTCGTTATACATATCTTTATATAACGTCTTGCGCTCTTCCCTTGTTGAATTACGCAAGCGGTTCGCCAATTCTTTCTCGATTCCATAATGTTCCCGGATTTGTTCCGGCGTTCTGGGATCTGATTCCATATTTGTTCCTCGCTATCTTGATCTTGTGGGGCAATTATGATCCCTGATATATCCTAATTCTTGCGGGTCAAGGTTGGGAGAGTATATTATTTTATACCAGAGAGATTACATTTGCTTTCGCAAATAATCACCACAAAGGCAGCAGTTAATGAACTGCTTCCCTTCCTATCACTTTGATTCTTCAAATCCTCAAGAAATGGGTTTTCAATTTTAGGCGTACGCACAAAATGGGTAGTTTGAAAAATTGGCGCCCCAGGCAGGAGTCGAACCCACAACCTACTGATCCGAAGTCAGGCGCTCTATCCATTGAGCTACTGGGGCGTGACCGCGATTATACACGATTTGCGCAATATAGAAATCGCCATGGAATAATAAGGAATAATCCTCCATGGCGATATTATTATGGCTCTTAATTGAAATCAAGGAGGTGGACGGATGGGGGTAAGATAGGGACATGGTCAACCTCCAACAATTGATTGATGATGCAAAGTGCTTTGCGGTGGTTCGTGAGCTGCGCTGGTCGGACGGTGTGCGCTGTCCGAAATGCGGGTCGGGCACGGTCAACAAACGTGGTTTTCATACGCATCAAGCTCATCGGCAGCGATATGCGTGTCAAGACTGCGGGCAACAATTCGATGATCTGAGTGGTACGATCTTTGAAGGTCATCATCAACCGTTGCGAGTGTGGGTGCTGTGCCTGTACTTCATGGGTTTGAACCTCTCGAACGAACAGATTGCGGCGGAGTTGGAGTTGTCGCCTGGCGATGTCCAAGTGATGACCAGCCAGTTGCGTCAAGGGATTGTGGCGAAAAAAAGCCCATCCAATTGAGCGGTGAAGTCGAAGCCGATGAAGTGTACATCGTAGCTGGACACAAAGGCTTGCCTGCAGAGGTGCGAAAAGCAGGTCGAAAGGGGCGCCGCCGCCGTTTGAAAGGCAAGCGTGGGCGTGGAACACTGGCAGGCGACAAGCCACCAGTGTTGGGATTACTGCAACGCGATGGTGAAGTTGTCATACAGATGTTGCCCAATGTGCAACAAGTGACCATTCGACCTGTCATTACCAACATGGTTGCCGCAGGTAGCCAATTCTACACGGATGAAT
>JACPVC010000184.1 GCA_016191955.1 Chloroflexota bacterium | reverse complement strand
TGAAGACATGGTTGAATCTCCTGAGTGTGTGGGGATGATACCAGAAACAAAGAAGTTATGATTGCAACGAAAGGTGATGTGTCTGTTCCCATTGCCTGTCTCACTGTATAATTTAGGGGTAAGTTTTACATATCATTCCACCAGGTACGCAGGCTAATTTTAGTGAGGAGAATTTATGGTATTGGTGTCTCGTAATTTAAAGTTATATTTTGCCGCTGTTGGACTGTTCGCTTTATGGGTGGGCGTTTGGGGATATTTCTTTCCAACCCATGTCGATAAGGCGATTCCGTGGCTTGTGCCTCCGCTGCATGCCCGCTTTATTGGAGCTATTTATTTTTCTGCGACCGCCTTCACGATCGGGGGAATGTTGGCTCGTTCGTACACAGATGCGAAAATCGCAATTGTTGTCACGACAATCTGGACGGGCTTGCTGTTTGTGATCTCGCTTTTCTATCTTGGCGAGTTCGACCCCATGAATAAGCGAGTCTGGTTTTGGTTCGGGGCATATATTTTATATCCCTTAATTGGAATTGGCTTTTTGTGGCGTTATCGTAACTTACTCGAACCAACAGATGGAACACTCCTGCCTGGTTGGGTAAGAAGTTACTTTTCTTTTCAGGGTACGGTTTTGATAATACTGGCGTTGGCGCTTTTGCTTTTACCGGACATGATGTTGAATCTCTGGCCCTGGAAGATCACGCGTCTGTTGGCTCAAATCTATTCAAGCCCATTTCTGGCATATGGCATTGGCAGCTTGATGCTTGGCAGGCAAAAAGCATGGCAAGAAGTGAAGGTGATCGTCACTGCCGCCTTCGTATTCGTATTCCTCGCTTTGTTAGCTTCCTTTATTCATATTGAACTTTTCTCTTTCGAGCGGATCGCAACATGGGTCTGGCTCGCTTCTTTTGCAACTGCCTTCATACTGCTCGGATGGATGACATTAACCTCCATTCGTGACGGGGTGAAAAAATGACGCAGCGCGGCGTTCGTATTTACACTGCCTTTACAGGGATCTTCCTTTTATTGCAAGGGACATCTACTCTGGCTTTTCGGCTGTACCCGCCATTGGATGAATCTTTTCCGCAGTTGCTGGCGATCACGAAAATGATCCCGCCTCATTCCATTCTTCACATCCTAACCGCCATTGTGGCATTGAGCGTCTTGTTCTGGGGTAAAGAACGCGGCGCATTCTGGTTCGCGGCGGGTTTTGGAATATTTTATACAGGGCTGGCACTCTTCGGGTTTATCACTCATCGCCCCACCATATTTGGGTTGCAGCCGTTCGATCATCCATTTCATTTGTTTCTTGGTGTGTGGGGGCTGTTGGTCACCGGGCTGTCTCTTTATTCTTCAAATAGAAAGAAGGGTTCTGTATGACGACGCAAGGAACACCGATTGCATTTCCTCTTCGAGCCTGGCTCGCCGTTGAAGTTCTTTTTGGAGTCGGCGCTGTGCTGGCGATTGGGGTTGTCCCCGCCCAGTCTGTGACCAACTTTGCCTGGCCCATTGATCCGGTTGTGATGGCGGCAGTGCTTGGCGCATTCTATATGACTTCCGCTCCGTTATTCCTGTTGCCGCTTTTCTCGAAACGCTGGGAGATGATCCGAGTGATGGCGTTGCCCACAGCCCTATTTAGCATGATCCAACTTGCCGCCACTTTTCTGCATTGGGATAAATTCACAGTCGGAATCACGCCTTTCTATGTGTGGTTCGCCAGTTATCTTTTACCGCCACCGATCTTTATTGCGGCATATCTGTGGCATCAAAGAAAAGCAAAAATGGAACCGCCTTTAACTTCAGACGACCAGATTCCTGTTTGGCTGAGATGGATTTTATTGATTGTTGGAGTCGTATTTATCCTCAGTGCTGTGTTCGCATTCTTCTTTCCGGCACTCCTCATCCCTGCTTTTCCCTGGAAGTTAACCCCGCTTACATCCCGTTCACTGAGCGGATGGCTGGCACTTGTTGGGGTTCTCCTGCTTTTCATTCGTCGTGAAAACAATCGAACGCGTTCGCGTCTGGCAACGCCGATGCTGATTCTGATCCTTCCGGCGTTACTGCTTCAGATGTCACGTTATGCAAATGAAGTGGATTGGGCGAATCCGTTATTGTGGCTGGGATTAAGTCTGTTTGCGATTGTCGGGCTTTGCGGGGTCTATCTTGCAATCGGAAGCTGGCGTGATGCCATGAGTTGAGTTGAGCAAATACCTCAAGTATTTTATTCTTGAAGATTTGGATTCCGTCCGCCGGATCCGCATCGGTCAGTTCTGGAACGTGTCTCTGCTCATCACGCCATGGACATGGTTCGGTCCCTTCGTTTTCTTCGGACTGCATTTCCTTCTCAACCTATTGGACACGCGCCTCGCTCTTAACGAGCGATTGTTCCAGTCCATTTACTTTGTCCTCGCTGTAGAGGTTACCACCGCTCTGCATGCCTTCGGTCACATCCTCAGCGGCAAGCTGATCCACAGCGCCATGGACGAATTACTCATCACCGCCACGCGTGATGTCAACGTCTATCACGGCGACCAAAGCCAAATCCCTGGGTACGTTCACCTCATCCGTTCATTAGGCGGACCCATCTTCAACATCATCGTTGGCATCTTTTGTATCTTCATTGCTAAATGGATTCCCTCTGGCTTTTGGACCGGTGTAAACACCAGCATGATCTCCACCAATTTCTTCTTCGGGCTTGGCGGCTTGCTCCCCATCCCTTCGGTGGATGGGGAGGTCATCTGGCGGGAGATTGCCAACTGGATGAAGAAGAAATAAAAAGGGTTCTGCAAGTTTCATAAGATTATCGCGTTAAAACAACTTGTCTGAGATACGGCTTTGCCGTATAATCTATTTATGGAATTCATCGAAGCCACTGCATTCACAAAACATGTTTATGAGTATTTGTCAGAGGACGAATATATTGGCTTTCAAAGTTTTCTCCTGCAATACCCCGAAGCGGGAAAGGTGGTTCGCGGCTCTAGCGGCGTGCGGAAAGTCCGTTGGGCGATGTCGGGAAAAGGCAAGAGCGGCGGTGTACGCGTGATCTATTATTTCAAGAAGCAGGAAGATGAAATCTGGCTTCTGACAATTTATAGCAAGAGTGAAGTGGAAAATATCCCTTCCCATGTGTTGAAACAAATTGCAAAGGAAATCGAAAATGTCTAAGCGCGATATTGGTCTGGAAATTTTGGAGGGGATTCGTGAGGTGAAGGCATACAAGGCTGGCGCGAAAAAGCTGCGTGTCCACACCTTGAAGCAGCCTGCACCTCCACGGGTTATTCGAACCAAATTAAAACTGTCCCAATCAGCATTTGCCGGGTTGATGGGTGTTAGTTTGCGGACTGTTCAGGATTGGGAACAAGGACGGCGTAAGCCTAGTGGTCCAGCCATTGCTTTGCTGCGGATTGCGGAACAGAAGCCTGAGATATTCACTCAATTGTCATAAGTATATTGCCTGCGGTTTAAAAAGAGAACAGTTCAAGGGAAACCTTGAACTGTTCTCTTAAATGAGTTCGAGCGTTTCTACGCCTTTACCGGGTTACTCAACTTTCCCAACCCCTCGATTTCCACATCCACCACATCGCCATTCTTCAACTCGCCGATGCCCGCGGGCGTGCCGGTGAAGATCAAGTCGCCGGGTTCGAGCGTCATGACCGAGGAAATGTATGCCACCAGCGTGCCGACGTTAAAAACCATATCGCGCGTGGATGCCATCTGTCGCATCTGCCCGTTGACGCGGCAGGTCACTACGGCGTCAGACGGGTCGAAGTCGGTATCGATCCACGGACCGAAGGAGCAGAAGGTATCGAAGCCTTTGGCGCGTGTCCATTGACCGTCCGTTTTTTGCAGGTCGCGGGCGGTGATGTCGTTGCCGATGGTGTAACCGAAGATGTACTCCTTGGCGCTCTCGGCGGTGACGTTCTTCGCGCGTTTGCCGATCACCACCACCAACTCGCCCTCATGCTCCACTTGCTTTGACTGGGTCGGGAGAACGATCGATTCGCCTGTTGCAATAATGGAAGAGGGCGGCTTCAAAAAGATGAGCGGTATCTTGGGCACTTCATTGCCAAGTTCCTTGGCATGTTCCACGTAATTGCGTCCCACACAGACGATCTTGCTCGGCTCGCAGGGCGCGAGGAGTTTCAACTCCTTGAACGGGGTCCGCGCTTCGCGGCGGCGGTACTCGCCAAATAGATTCCCCTGCACTTCGCCAACCTTGTCTTCCAACATCCAGCCGTAGGTGGCTGTCCCTTCGGGAGTTTGATAACGAGTGATTCGCATGATTCCTCTTTTGAGACCACGGTCTATCGTCTACCGTCCGTCGTCCTTTTACTTCCCTTTATATTCGTTGATGTTCAATCGATCCACATCCAGTAGCAACTCGCTGATAGGTTTGCCCAGTACCGGGTGGACGAGATGCGGCGCGATGTCATTGAGCGGCACGAGTACAAATCCACGGTGGTGCAGGCGGGGGTGAGGGATGACCAGCGGCGGCGAATCGATGACCGCATCATCATAAAATAAAATATCGATGTCGATCACGCGCGGACCGTTCTGGAAACCCGGCTCACGTCCCAGCGCGGTTTCGAGCCGTTTCAAATGGGTAAGCAAATTCTCCGACTCCATATACGTCTCGACCATCACCACCTGATTCAAAAATGACGGCTGGTCAACATAACCCCAGGGCGGGGTCTCATACACTGGCGACTTCTTCTTCAGATCCATTTGAGGCGGCAGGTTCGAGATCGCATTCTTCAAATTCGAAAGGCGGTTTCCCAGGTTGCTTCCAAGGGCAAGATATACAGTATGGTCCATCGTGATTCCTTTTTTAAATGGCGTGTTCGTCAAAGTGCTCTACAACATCTGAGGCGAGCCATTCTTCGATGGTTGGGTTTCCGAACGCGCTATCGGGCAATCCGCGCACAAGGTCGATCATCTCCTGCCGCTTCTGTTCGAACAGCATCCGCAGTTCCGCTTCGCTCGTTCCCTGATATTTTGCCACGATTTCCGCGTTATAGGCATCCGTATCCGCCGGACCCGCATACACAAACGACGGGTCCTTCAGCGCTCCATGTACCGCATGGACGCCCTCGTCCCACCACGCCATGGTATGCACCAATAAATCACCGAATCGCCCAGCGCCTTGTTTCTTCAAAAACTCATCCTTCTTTTCGGATGTATCAAACTTTGCAATATACGTTCCCCATTCATGTTCAAGTGTATCCAACGTGAGGAACTTGCTCAATGCGACCAGATGTTCGCGCGCATGACTAATGAAGATGCCGTCGATGCGCCCCTGAATGCGACGATCCTCGAACGCCGCTTCATTCATGGACCTCAAATCTGCCACGGCTTTCTGACGGCTTTTCTCAAAGTGAGTCAAAAATTCGGCTTCATCCCAGTCCTTATACTTCGCCACGGCTTCGGCGTTGAACATGTCGAAGTCGTATTTCTTTCTCTCGAAATCGCGCTTCTCCGCAATCGCCAGGATGGCAGGCATCACATCCTCCCACCATGCCAGGATGTGCGCCAACATATCGCGGAAGCGATCATAGCCTTGCCTGCGTACGCGCTTTGTCCCATCCATTTCGGGCAGGCGATTGAACCGCTCGATATAGGCTGCCCATTCGATCTCCAAAAAATCAAGCGTGCGTTGTTTGTAGCTCATTGATATTCTCCATAATTATTTATTGCTGGTCGAGTAGCCCCGAGTGCTCTTCGAG
>JACPVC010000193.1 GCA_016191955.1 Chloroflexota bacterium | reverse complement strand
TTTTGGATGGATCAAACGAACGAAATCACTTGCACTATCTTTATCCTAGTCCCAGCACCTCCATTCCGTTAACAAACTGTTAACATTTTAGCATTATCAATATTCAAAGTCAAACCAGCTTGTAAGGCTTTGAATTAATGACCAAAAACCTAAACGGAAACGTTCATGAACCGAAGCAACGAATAAATTCCGGCAGAGAATAAAGCGCTAACGGGGATGGTAATGACCCACGCAGTCAAAATATCACCGGCAACCCCCCAGCGCACCTTGCCGAATCGTTCTGAAGCTCCCACACCAATAATGGCTGAACTCACAACCTGTGTCGTGCTGACGGGCAAGCCAACGGCGGAAGCGCAAAGGATGACAATGCCCGAAGTCAATTGGCTGGCAAAACCATGCACCGGGCGGATCTTATAAAACTTACCGCCCAATGTACGGATCAAGCGCCACCCACCCAATGCCGTGCCTGCCGCCATCGCCCCCGCGCTGATGAGCACCACCCAGAGCGGCACATTGAAATCGGTTAACTGTCCGCCGATGATGAGGCTCAAGGTAATGATGCCGATGGTCTTTTGGGCGTCATTCGTGCCATGACTGAATGCCAACGCAACGGCGGTGAATATCTGGCTTTGCTTGAAGAAATTATTGATGTGCGGCGTGGCACTTTGTGAGAGCACATACACAGCCTTCAAGAGGATAAACCCAACGATAAAACCGACCAGCGGCGAAATGAACAAAGCCAGTAGTACTGTGACAAGCCCGCTCAACCTGACCGCCTCCCAACCGGATGAGATCACTGCCGCACCGATCAACCCGCCGATGAGGGCATGGGACGAGCTGCTTGGAATCCCAAAATACCAGGTGATGAGATTCCATATAATGGCGCCGACCAAACCCGCGGTTAGGGCTTCAAGCGAAATCACGTCGGCTGCAACGATATTGCTTGCGATAGTCTTGGCAACCGTCACACCGAAAAACAGCGGGCCGAGAAATTCCGCCGCCGCCGTCAAGCCAAGAGCCGTCTGCGCGTGAAATGCACGCGAAGAGATCATGGTCGCCACAATACTGCTTGAATCCCTCATCCCATTGACGAATGCGTAGGTCAGCGCAAAGATAATAACAAGCGCAAGCGAAAATGAGATTAACATCCCGTTAAGTTCTCTTTACGATGATATCGGCAATGATGTTCGCCGCTTCATCGCCGCGGTCTGCCGCGTTGGAGAGATGACGATACACCTCGCGCAGTTTGAGCATTTCCACGACATGATGGATATCTTCAGGTCCGCTAAAGAGGTCTGCCACAGCTTCACGGTAGACTGCCTCCACGCGGTTTTCGAGCGCCTTCGCACGCTGCGCATGGTCGAGCGCCACATTCGGATTCTTGGGCAGGCGTAAGACACCCTGCCAAATTTCATAAGCAGCATCCTTGAGCAGAGACGCAACGCGCTGCATGTATTGCGTCGGCTTGACTTTCAGAATGACCATTTCCACCACGGTAGTATCGGCATAATCGATTACGTCATCGATGGAACGGGAAAGGGCGAAGATATCTTCACGGTCGAACGGCGTGACAAAGGTGCGGTTCAATTCGTCGATCAGAATACGGCGGACTTCATCCGCCTCTTTTTCTTTTAAAGAGAGTTCCTCGGCGACCTCGGGGTTGGAGGTTTCGAGATATTTGACCAACAGCCGCAAGCCTTCAAATGAAATTTCTGCCTGCTCTTCGATCAGCTTTTGGAATTTATCTTCCTTGCGTTTGAAAATACGAAACATATTCTTCCTTCTTTAAGGATGTCACCTTGAGTGGCGCCTTGCGCCACGAAGGGTCACTAGATAATTGTAGTGATGCTCACCGCACTACATGTGTCGCTACGCTACTAAGAAACAAGGATTTTCAAACCCTTTTTTGCCGCGAATTTCGCGAATTCGCACTGATTTTAAAACCAATTCGCGAAAATTCGCGTAATCCGCGGCTGAAGCTCTTGTTTCTTTGGCTTGGAACGGCGA
>JACPVC010000192.1 GCA_016191955.1 Chloroflexota bacterium | reverse complement strand
CAAGCCAAAGAAACAAGAGCTTCAGCCGCGGATTACGCGAATTTTCGCGAATTGGTTTTAAAATCAGTGCGAATTCGCGAAATTCGCGGCAAAAAAGGGTTTGAAAATCCTTGTTTCTTAGTAGCGGAGCGAAGCATCTCTGGCAAACTCGTAAGAGACCCTCACCGCACTGCATCCGCACTGCGGTGCATGTGTCGGTCGCAAAATGCGCTCCCTCAGGGTGACAGCACTACGGGCATTCCAATTGAAAATCGAGCATGACAGTCTCGCCCGGTTTGACGATGATATCTACGTTCGAGAAAATGACGTCGTACCATACGTCCACCTTGCTCCATGTGGAGTAGTGAGACCATTCCAAGTCTTCACTGGAATCGAATTCAGGGGCATCACACCGGCGTTCGTTGAGCCGCAAATTCAGATAGATGCCAACGCCGTATTCACCCGGCTCGATATTGGCGAAGACGTAATAACCGTCCGCTTCAGAACGGACTTTGTATTTTAGATATTCTCCGTTGTGTCGGTCAAGTTGAAAAGTCACATCGGGGACGGGAGGCGAGTCTGTTGAACCAGGGAACAGCCATGTGATTTTGCCTTCCATCGTTCCCATGGCGGCATCGGGCGTGACGGTCAATGTCGGCGTGGAGTTATCGATGGTGGCAGTGGCGGCTGGCGGCTTGGGAGTGGACGTCTGCGTGGGGGCGGGGGATGCGGGCGCGGCACAAGCCGTCAGAATCAGGATCAAGCATAGGCTAAGAATGAGGCGATGCTTCGTCATAAGATTTTCTCTTGAGTTGGATTTACAACCTATCCAAATATTCTGCTCAAGGCGGCGTCCTCGCCGCCGGGGAGGCGAGAGCAATTTTAGGATGGGTATTTATCCCATTATATAAATCGTCCAATGATTTCAAAAGGACCAATTGTGGGTGAGTTGGCATACCAATTCGAGGGCGGGGTTTCATCCTGTATAATTCTGCGCATGTTTGAATTCAACATCACAGCACAGAATCACCGTGCCCGCACGGGAATTTTTTCCACACCGCATGGCGACTTGACCACACCGGTATTTGCGCCCGTTGGTACGCAGGCAACCGTCAAGACGCTTACCCCCGAACACCTCAAAAGCATCAGCGCTTCGCTTGTGTTGAGCAATACCTATCATTTATATCTGCGCCCCGGCGATGAGCTTGTGCGCGATATGGGCGGGCTTCACAAGTTCATGCAATGGCATAACCCCATGCTCACCGATTCGGGCGGCTTTCAAGTTTTTTCTCTGGCGCAAACGCGCAAGATCGATGACGATGGCGTGACATTCAAGAGTCACATTGACGGTTCGACGCATCGTTTCACACCGGAGAAGTCCATTGCCATTCAGGAGAATCTCGGTGCGGACATCATCATGGCGTTCGACGAGTGCTCCGACCCGAACGACCATGCCTACATCCAGAAAGCCATGCAGCGGACTCATCGTTGGGCGGAGCGTTCACTGAAAGCGAAGACACGCCTCGACCAAGCCCTGTTCGGGATCATCCAAGGTGGGGTTGATCCTACGCTGCGAACGGAGTCTGCCAATTTCATCGCCTCGCTCGATACGCCCGGCATCGCCATCGGCGGACTCTCGGTGGGTGAGACCAAGCAGGAGATGCACGATACGCTCGATGTGGTCACACCGTTATTGCCGGAAAATAAACCCCGCTACCTGATGGGTGTTGGCACGCCTGAAGACCTCATCAATGGTGTTCTGCGTGGCATTGATATTTTTGATTGTGTCCTGCCGACGCGCCTGGCTCGTCATCATTCGGCTTTCGCGCCCGAAGGACGTCTCAATTTGATGAATGCCGCCTTCGCACGCGATGAACGCCCCGTTGATGAAACCTGCGATTGCTATACCTGCCAGACATTTACACGGGCGTATATCCGTCACTTGATCGTGGCAAAGGAATTGCTGGCGGGAACGTTGATTTCAATTCACAATTTGCGGGCGCTGATTCGTTTGATGGAACTAATCCGCGTTTATATTGCCGAAGGTACATTTGAAGAACGCGCCCCAGAGTTGCTGAGTCAGTGGTCGAATAATGCCAAACGTGCCGCGAATGGAGTTTCAAAGTGAATGTATTCCACGCCCTCATTCTCGGCATCGTGCAAGGATTGACAGAATTCATTCCCGTCTCTTCCACCGCGCATTTGTTTATTGCCAGCAGTCTGCTTGGTCTTCCATCGGATGAACGGCTTTTTGCATTCAACGTCATCATCCAATTAGGAACTGTGGCTGCGTTGCTGCTCTTCTTCTGGCACGATTATTGGGATATCGTCTTGAAGTTCTTCGAAGGCATTAAGAGCCGCAAGCCTTTTGAGGAATACCACTCGCGTTTGGGTTGGTTGGTGATTGTAGCCACCATCCCGGCGGGATTGCTGGGATTGGCGCTCAAACCGTTCGTACAAAATATGTCTGGTGAGCCGTTGCTGTGGGCGGGAGTACGGCTTCTGTTCACTGCGCTTCTTCTGACTGCGGTGGAATACTTTGATAAAAAGAGTCGTACGCTTGAATCTGCCACATGGATCGATGCGTTGTCAGTCGGCTTGTTTCAGGTGCTGGCAATTTTTCCCGGCGCCTCCCGCTCTGGCTCGACGATGGCTGGGGCGATGTTCCGCGGCTTTGACCGCCCTTCGGCAGCGCGCTTCGCATTCTTGATGTCTGCGCCCATCTTGCTGGCAGCCGGGCTGTACGAAACTGTCCAGGCGATCATCTTGCCGAACACTCATGAGTTTTTGCCCATCCTCATCACCGGTTTTGTGACGTCCGCCATTGTTGGCTGGCTTGCCATCCGCTGGCTGATGGCGTATTTGCGCAAACATTCGCTGTATGTCTTTTCCATCTATTGTCTTGTTGCAGGTGTCGTTGTGCTATTGCTGAAATAACTCACCTTACGCGATTTCTTTGTAAGGGCAACCCAACCACTGATGACTGATCACTGTCTACTGATCACTGCCAACTGATAACTGGAGTTAAACATGGACACAAAATCCCTTCTCAAATTTCTGGTCGAAACCGAATCCCCGTCTCATGAAAAAGCAGCCGTAGACCGTATTGGTGCCATCGTGATTGAAGAGTCTCGCAAGCTTGGCGCGCAAGTGAAGATCGTCCAGAATAAAGAAACGGGTGACCATGTCATTGCGCGTTGGGGCGGCAAAGGGAAACCCATCCTTTTGGTTTGTCACATGGACACGGTCTTTCCCTTGGGAACGATTGAGAAATTCCCTTATCGTGAAGAGGAAGGCAAAATTATAGGACCCGGCGTCTCGGATATGAAAGCCAGCATTGCCATCTCCCTGGGAGCCATTGAAGAAGCTCACAAGATGAGAGCGACTCGTCCCGTCACTTTACTTTGCACTTCGGATGAAGAAATTGGCAGCGGTACATCACGCGAGTTGATCCAGACGCTGGCGAAAGAATCCGAGTTGGTGTTGGTGATGGAACCCGCTCTGCTCGATGGTTCGCTCAAGACCTGGCGCAAGGGCGGCGGCGGATTCCATGTCAAGACGCGCGGTATTGCCGCTCATGCTGGCGGCGACCATGAAAAGGGACGCAATGCCATCGAGGAAATGGCACATCAAGTCATCGCCATTCAGAAGATGACCGATTATTCCAAGAAGACCACGTTGAATGTGGGTGTCATCCACGGCGGGACGGTTTCTAATGTGGTGCCTGATTTCGCGGAGGTAGAGGTGGACGTCCGCATTTTGCAGCCGGAGGAATGGGAACGGATCGAAGGCTTGATGAAGAATCTCAAGCCAGTGTTGGAAGGCACTTCTGTTGAAGTGACCGGCTCCCTCAACCGCGGACCGATGCCTTTCGATGACCTCATGCAGTCCACTTTCGGTAGAGCCAAGTCCATCGCCGCAGAGATCGGGATCGACCTGAAAGCTGGCGGCACCGGCGGCGTTTCGGATGCGAACTTCGTCGCTCACCTCGGCATCCCCGTGTTGGACGGTCTCGGCGCCATCGGCGAAGGCTATCACTCGGAGCGTGAATATATTTTCGCAGGCAGCCTTGCCCAACGGGTAAAGTTGATTTCCACGCTGTTGAAGAATTGGTAATCGTTTTTTTTTGGATAGAAGGTTTGTGTAAATGACGTAGTGCGAGATATTATCTCGCACTACGGGTATCGTCATTTATTTCGACCCATCACCGTTTTTTTGCACACGGAATACACGGATCGCGCGGAAAAACTCCGAAGGAGTGGAATGATTCTAGCAATGATGGAAAGATTGAGGAAACCCCGAAGGGGTGATATGGTTCTTGCGCTCTTTCTTCTTTCGTCTTTCTTCATTTCATGCGCTTCGCCATCGCGGACGGCGCAACAATCTCAAACGATCATCGCTTACTCCACCTCGTCTGCTCAGCCGTGGATGAATGACCTTTTCACTTGCGCCGATAAGCTATCCGTCATTGTGAATGTCACGGCAGAGCAACCCGATATTTCTCTACGCATCGGCGAGCCGGATATTCTGCTTTCACATGCATATCAAATCGACGAAGAAGAGATTCTCATCGTCACGCATCGTGAAAGCGGGGTGCAGAATCTTTCACTCGAAGAGGCTGAGGCGTTGTTCTCGGGTTTGGGCGACTTGTCGGCTCAGGTGTGGGTCTATCCGTCAGAGTTAGATGTGCAGCGGTTGTTTGATCAGTTCGTGATGCAGGGAAGAAGCGTCACGTCGTCGGCGCGGGTGGCGGTAAATCCGCAGCAGATGTCTGATGCGCTCAATGCTGAATCCAATGCGGTGGGAATCCTGCCGCGGCATTGGAAGGCGGGCGATGTACGTGAAGTGTATTCGGTGGGGATGTTCCCGGTGCTTGCAATTGCGCGGGAAGAACCGCAGGGAGCGATGGCTTTGGTTCTGGCATGCTTGCAAAACGATTGAAAATAAACTGCAAATAAGCCTTTTGCGCCAGATTGTACAATAGAGGTACAATTTGTATGCATGGCAAATATACCCATTGTCGAACTTAAAAACGTAAGCAAGACCTACTCAACGGCGGCGGGGGATTTTCCGGCTTTAAGAAACGTCAACCTAACGGTGAACTCATGCGAGTTTCTTGGCGTGGTGGGGAAATCTGGCGCAGGCAAATCTACTTTGTTGAACATGATAAACGGCGTGGACGAGCTGACCAACGGCGAAGTGTTCGTGAATTCCAACGGTTCTCGTATTTCGGTGCATAACCTCAGCGAAGATGAAAAGGCGCTCTGGCGTGGAAAGACGATGGGCGTGGTCTATCAGTCTTTTCAATTGCTGCCCATGCTCACGCTCATCGAGAACATCACCCTGCCCATGGACCTGGCGGAAAATTTCAAGCCGCGCGAATCGCGTGAACGGGCGATGGAACTTTTGCATTTGGTTGAGATCGATGAACATGCCGATAAACTGCCCGCTTTCATTTCCGGCGGGCAGCAGCAGCGTGTTGCAATTGCGCGCGCCCTCGCCAACGACCCGGAGATTCTCGTCGCGGATGAACCAACCGGCAGTTTGGACTCTGTCACCGCCGACCACATCTTCGACGTTTTTTCCCGCCTCGTTGATGAGCGCGGCAAAACCATCATCATGGTGACGCACGACATGAGCCTGAAGAGTCGTTTCACCCGTTGTTTGACTCTCGTCGATGGGGAATTGCAGGATGAAGTGAAAGTGGACGCCAAGCCGAAGAGGAGCCGCAAACAATGACCACTGCGACAAAAAAACGCGCGCCTCAAACTCAGCCGAAAGCTGCTCCGCAAAAAGTGCATGATGCTTCGCCGGAAGCGATCATCGAGATGCGCGGCATTGTCAAGAAATTTTCCAACGCGGCGGGTGAGTTCACCGTCCTCAAAGGCGTGGACTTGATGATTAACAAAGGGGAGTTTGTATCCATTGTCGGCAAGTCCGGCAGCGGGAAATCCACGCTCTTGAACATGATTACCGGCATCGACCATCCCACCGAGGGACAGGTCATCGTCAATCACACTGATATTTACACAGGCGTGAGCGAGAGCGCGCGTTCCAAGTGGCGTGGAAAAAATCTGGGCATCGTTTTCCAATTCTTCCAGTTATTGCCCATGTTGACCCTGCTCGAAAACGTCATGCTGCCGATGGATTATGTCGATATGTATGATTTCGATTTACGTCCCGTGCGTGCGTTGGCGCTTCTGGAAATGGTGGGCTTGGAAAAATTCGCCAACAAATTACCCGTGCTGGTTTCGACGGGTCAGCAGCAGTTGGCGGCGATTGCGCGTGCCATGGCTTGTGACCCTCCGCTGCTCATCGCGGATGAACCGACCGGCAACCTCGACACCCGCTCAGCCGACACCATCATCCACATTTTTGAGCATTTCGTCGAACAAGGCAAGACCGTCGTGATGGTGACCCATGACCCGTCTCTGACCTCGCGAACTGACCGCAACATCATTCTCTCAGACGGCGAGTTAATCGACGAGACCGTCTCGCGTTCCCTGCCGCAACTGCGCCATCGGCACATGCTGGAGTTCACCAAGCTGGTTCAACGCCGTTTTTACCAGCCGAAGGAGACCATCCTTTCGCGGGATGAAACGGTTAGTCATTTCTTTATGATCCGCAAGGGGAATGTGGAAGTTGTTTTGCAAAAGCCGCGCAGCAAGGAGACCATCCTTTCGCGGCTGGGCGCGCATGAATTTTTCGGCGACATCGAACTACTGCGCGGCGGCAAGTCGATTGCCAATGTGCGGGCGGGCAGCGAGCCGGTCGAAGTGCTGATGATTCCCCGCGAAGACTTCTCGCGCGTCATGGACGAATCTCCGATCACGGTCGAGGCAGTGAGCAAGATCGTGCAAAAAAGGTTGGAGCAACATCGTATGGCAGACCCGAGAAGGGTGAAGAGATAAGTAGACAAGTAACAAGTAGACAAGTAGACAAGTAGTCAGTTCGCAAATCGTAAATCGGCAATCGCAAATCGAACATGAATTCCGACCCACGCAAACTTCCGCAGGTGCTTTATATCGCAGACAGCGACGAGTCCCGCTCGCTGGTGCGGCGTTTGCTTATGCATAATTTCGTCGTGCTCGAGGCGGTAAATCCGCTCGATGGGTTGGGGTTGGCGGAAGAGACGCATCCCAGTCTCATTTTGCTCGACAACAACGTTTTACACATGACGAGCAGTGAGGCGGCGACACGCCTGAAGAAGATGCTTTCGGGCACGCCGATTGTCATCGTTTCGGGAGACACATCAAACAAAGCCAGGGTGCGGGCACTGGCGGCAGGCGCGGTGGGATTTATCCCCACGCCCATCGGCGATGACTTTGAAGAGCTGGTCATCGAATACCTGAATGGCAAGGTGGATGAACTTGAAAATGCCGAAGAGTATCTGCGCGAATATCAACTGGAGTTGGCGGAAAAGATCGAAGACCAGACCCGTCAGCTTACGAACACGGTCGAGCGTAACAAGTATCTGCTCTCGCAAAATCAAAAGATGTT
>JACPVC010000191.1 GCA_016191955.1 Chloroflexota bacterium | reverse complement strand
GACCCAGCCGTTGGTAACACTCCAGCCCCATTTCTCGAAATACTCGCGGAAATTCTTATCGAAGTATTCCTCGGTTTGATTGCCATCCTGGATCAAAAGAACGGACCGCGGAGGGATCGCGGCGTTGCGCTGCAAGAACGCGTGTAATTGATTGGTGTTGATTGTCTCGAAACCCTGCGCTTTGAGCAGATTCATCAGATCGAAGAAGTCCAGTATCCTGATACTGTCCGATAGTTCGGCAGTTCCGCGATTGATGTTCTTGAACAAAATGACCATCACCACCGTCCCCGGCTGGGAATAGATCGGATTCCATTTATAACGCAGGTAACGACAGGTATCTCTGAAGTAGGTATGCGGCGTATCGATGGGATTGAGCAGATCGGTTTGGAATGTTGCAGGAAGAGGCGGCGCAGACTCCGCCGATGCCTGTTCGCTGGGAACTGAGGCAGGAGTAGTCGCTGACGGATTTAGCTGGCAGGAAACCAGGATGGATACGATGGAAAGAACGAGTGTGGAACGGAGAAAAATCGGTTGAATGGTATTTCTTGTTGTGTGCATACGAACGGAATTGTAAACCAGTTTTAGACGGTGGGCTGTGGACGATGGACAATAAATCTGTGGATATGGCGCAAAACTGTAAGGGCTTTAACGCCAAGACGCTAAGTCGCCAAGAATTTAAACCTTTGCGTCTCTGCGCCTTTGCGTTAAGCTCGCAGCAAGGAGCTAGATAAATGTTACCGATACTTTTACGTTACACCATAGACCGTGGAAAGGCGAAAGGTTATTATCATCCATCGTCAATGGTCATTTACGGAATCGCTCCGTAGGTTGGGGCGCAGACGATATCGTAGTATTCCAATTCGACGGCTTTGTTCTGCTCGGCATACGCAGCAGCTTCTTCACCAATCACGCGGACGGTATCGATGTTATCGAGCACGTTGGTGCTCCAGTAACGCGGCAGGGTCATGAGCGGATTCCCAGCAGGTGTTTCAGGAATGGCTAACGGATTGGATGCGTTGACCGCATCTGCCTGCGGAATCCAGTTGTACATTACCGGTCCACGTTCGTTGACAGTGAAACCGAGTTTATAGCCGAGGGTAGACCCGATCTCGACGGCACGTTTGGTGAATCCGCCGCCGGGCCAGATGTATGCGATGGGCGTCTTGTTCATATATTTCTGAATGGATGCGATTGCGCCGCCCATTTCGATGGTGATGAATTCGTCGGTCGAGCCTTCGCTGATGGGAATGTTATGGATGTAGCCGTGCGATTGATAATCCACCCAGCCTTCGGCGGAGAGGGCGGCATTTTCTGCCCACAGGTCGGTGCGTTCGTCGATGCCGATATATGCGTTGACAACGGGCCAGCCCCACTGGTCATGGTACGGACGCCAATGGTCGTTAAAGTATTCGGCGAAGTGACGGTCATCCACGATGAAGATTACAGAGCGCTGGGGGATAAAGGCATTGTCATATATGAAGTCTGCCATTTGCTGCATGTTGATGGCGGTGAAACCTGCTTCGAACAGGCTGTCCATGATCTTCTTGTGTTCGTTGACGGTCACGTCATTACCGCTGGCTTCGCCCTTGTTGATGCCGTGATGCATCACGACCATCACCATCGTCCCCGGTGCGGACTTGGTCGAGTCCCATTTGTTCTTTAAATACTGACACGAGTCTGTGATGTAGGTGCGCGGCAGGTCTTCGGGTTTGAGCAGCGCGCTTTGATACACCGCTGGCAGCGCAGGAGGCGTGCGTGGGACTGTGGCAGTGGGGATGGGAGTCTCTGTGATTTGCGGAGTTGCCGTCGGCGCGTTGATCTGGGCAACGGCGGTTTCGAATGCCGCTGTCAGCGCGGCGTTGATGTCGGGAGTCGCGGCTGCGGGTTGGCAGGCAGCCAGAAGTGTTGCAAACAGGCTAAGGCTTAGTAAGAAGCGAGAAATGAGTGACGAGTGACGAGCAGTTTTGCGTCGCATGATGAATTTGTATCCTTTTGTGATTGCCAATAATAACAGAAAAGGCGTACTGGGTTTCAGCACGCCTTCTCGTTACTTATTTCTTATTCCTCGCTACTCATCACTCTTCCCCGAAACAAAATCCTCCACTTTCTGTCTTGCAATCTCATCTTTGAATTGCTTGGGCGGAGTCTTGAAGAAGTAGGATGACGGACCGACGATGGGACCAGCGAGTTCGCGGTCGAGCGCGATCTTGGCGCAACGCACGGCATCGATCATCACGCCGGCAGAATTGGGGCTGTCCCACACTTCGAGTTTGAGTTCGAGGTTGAGCGGCACGTTGCCGAAGGTCGTGCCTTCCATGCGAATATAACACCACTTGCGGTCGGTGAGCCAGGGTACATGGTCGCTCGGACCGACATGCACATTGCCCGGGTCGATCTCGTAGGGAATCATGCTGGTGACGGCGTTGGTCTTGGAAATTTTCTTGCTTTCGAGGCGCTCGCGCTCGAGCATGTTGAGGAAGTCTGTATTGCCGCCGAAGTTGAGCTGATATGTACGGTCGATCTTCACGCCTCTGTCGACGAAGAGGCTGGTCAACACGCGGTGAACGATGGTCGCCCCGACCTGACTCTTGATGTCATCGCCGAGAATGGGCAGACCGGCATCGGCAAAACGCTTGCCCCAATATTCAGAGGATGCGATGAAAACGGGAATGCCATTGACAAAGGCGCAGCCCGCTTCGATGATCTGTTCCACGTACCACTTGGTCGCCATCTCCGAACCGACGGGCAGGAAACTGATAACCACTTCTGTCTTGGTTTCTTTCAATAGACGTGCAATATCGGCAGTGGAGCCGGGCGCTTTTTCGATGACCTGGCTGAGATATTTGCCCAAGCCGTCATGCGTCATGCCGCGCACGACGGGCGCGTTGAGTTTTGGAACATCTGTGAATTTGTACGTGTTGTTTGGCTCGGCGAAGATCGCTTCGGAAAGGTCTTTCCCGACCTTGGTGGCGTTGATATCGATTGCCATGGTGAATTCAATATCGCGGATGTGATACTCACCCAATTGTGGATGCATGATGCCGGGGATCACGTCGTCGTGCTTTGCATTCTTGTAGAATTGCACCCCTTGTACGAGGGAGGAAGCGCAATTTCCCACACCGATGATCGCCACACGCACTTTTTTCTTATTTGCCATTTGTTTATCTCCTGGAGTTGAATTACAGTTTCCTTGTTGATTTTCGTGGGTCGTTCTTCAGATACAACCGTGAAGTATAATCTTACCCAAGGCTTTTTTTATGACCGCCGATAAGGAAAAAATCCTTTCCCGCCTCCACGAAGTGACTCGCAGCCTGGATTCCGAAGCCGATTTGGAGTCCTGTTTGCGTTTGACCCTCTCTGCTGCGGTGGAGTTGACGGGCAGTGAGACGGCTTCCCTCTTGGAATATGACGAAACCACGCTGAGTTTTTATTTCAAATATGTGCCATGGTTTCATCGTGATCCAAACAGCGAAAATAATGTAAGGATCCCATTGGACGGCAGCATTGCCGGGTGGGTCTTCCTGAATGGGAAATCTCTCATCGTGGACAATGCGGTGAACGATCCGCGTCATTCCAAAAAAGTGGACGAACTTGCCGGTATTACCATTCATTCCATTTTGAGTGCGCCCATGGCGGCGCGCGGCAAGCCGATTGGGACGCTCGAAGTTTTCAACAAGCGCAGCAATTATACAAGCGAAGATGTCCTGATCGTCGAAACCCTGGCGGCACTTGCGGCTGCAGCGATGCAAAAGGATATTCTTGAAAAGACAGTCCTTTCGTCGCAGGAAGAGGCGCGTGAACTGGATCGGATGAAGAACGAGTTCATCGCCATCACATCGCACGAACTGCGCACTCCGCTGGGTCTGATCCTCGGTCATTCCACCTTCTTAAAAGAACTGCTCGGCAGCAGCTACGAAGAACAGGTGGATGCCATCATCCGCAATGCTTCGCGGCTGAAGGAGATCATCGAAAGCCTGACGAGTGTGGATAACTATGAAACGGGCGGGGCATTGGTCCGTTCGCGCAAGCTGTCCATTGCGCGTATCATCGAAGATGTTTGCGTGTCCTTTGGCGAAATGGCAAAGAAGAAGAATATCACGCTTAAGAAAGCGCTTGAACCCGGGCATGAACTATGGGTGGATGTGGACGCCGGTAAAGTTGCAATCGTGTTGAGCAACATCCTGAAGAACGCCATCACATTTACCAATAGCGGCGGCGAGATCGTGATCCGCGGCGAGCAGCAACCCGATTATGTGAAAGTCACCGTAAAAGATAACGGCATCGGCATTCCCGCCAAAGACCTGCCGCATGTGTTCGACCGCTTCTATCAAGTGGAAGGGCATCTCACGCGAAAGCATGGCGGCATGGGGTTGGGGCTTTCGGTTGCCAAGGTCATGGTTGAGATGCATGGTGGGCGCATCTGGGCAGATAGCGAAGAAGGACAGGGCAGCATTTTCTCGTTCATCCTGCCGGTGCGAAGCGAGCCGCCGGCTCCCGCGCCAACCTCTCCCTTTGCCGGATAAATCCCGTCGAAACGTTGACGGGATTTTTATTTCCCTATACACTCACGCCCATTAAACGCGAAGGGTATCTTATGCAAACACTTAATAGTCAGTTCGAATTGATTCGCCAGTCTGCCACCGTCTCACTGACAGACCGCATCATGGCGCTCAAAGCCAGTGGGCGTCAGATCATCGGCTTACAAGTCGGCGACCCGGATTTTGGAACGCACCCCGCCATCGCTGAAGCCGCGCTCAAAGCGATGCAGGAAGGGCAGACCCATTATGGACCATCCAATGGCACGCTTGAACTGCGCAAAGCCATTGCCCATAAACTTCAACGTGATGAAGGCGTGACCTATGACCCCGCTTCGGAAATTCTCGTCACCAACGGCGGCATCCACGCCTATTACACCGCCATGCAATCCATTTTGAATCCCGGTGATGACGTCTTGATACCGGACCCTTCCTGGGCGACTCATTCGAACATGGCGACCATGCTGCGTGGAAATGTGATCCGCATCCCTGCCCCAGCCGAGAATGGGTTCATCCCATATTTCGACTCTTGGCTGAAAGCTTTGACCGCTAACGCGAAAACCCGCGTCATCGTCCTAAACTATCCCTCGAACCCGACGGGCGCGTACCCTACCCCCGAATATTTGCAGCAACTCCAAGACTTTGCCGCGAAACATAATTTATGGGTCGTCAGCGACGAAGTGTATGGAAGCTTGTATTACGGCGAGAAACCGACCAGTGCCGCCGCCATCGAAGGCGCCAAAGAACGGACGTTGCTCGTCCACAGCCTATCCAAGTCCTATGCCATGACCGGTTGGCGTGTCGGCTTCCTTGCCGCGCCTGCAAATGTGATCGCCAACGCGTTGAAAGCCAGTCAGAACTCCATCACTTGTGTCGCTCCCTTCATTCAAAAAGCCGCCGCCTTTGCTCTCACCGACCCTGCGATTCAAGAAGTGACCGCATCCATGCGCGCTGCGTATACCAGACGCCGCGAACTCGTGTTGAATCTTGCCCGCGAATTTGAAAGCGACAAGGTCATTGTCACGCCTTCGCAGGGCGCCTTCTATTTCTTCCTCGATTTTCGTCCGCTAAAGATGTCTTCAGTGGAGATTTGCGAAAAACTGCTGGAGGATGTCGGTGTGGCGCTCGTGCCCGGCTCCGCGTTCGGTGAGCAGGGAGAAGGTTTCGCCCGTCTATGCATCGCCGCTTCGGATGAAGATGTGGAAGCGGGATTCAAGAAAATTGTGGAGTGGGCGGAGAGACAGTAACCCAGTTGTCAGTAATCAGTTATCAGTAGGGGCGGGGTCTCCCCGCCCGATGGAGTAATGATGAAAGTATCCTTCCAAGGCGAACCCGGCGCGTACAGTGAACAAGCCGTCTTCAATTATTTTGGGGACGTGGAAACGGTCCCGTGTGAATCGTTCGATGCGATGTTTGACTCTGTCGTCTCTGGCAAAAGCGACCTGGCGTTGGCTCCCATCGAAAATTCGTTGGCGGGCAGCATTCACCAAAATTATGATTTACTCCTGCGGCATGACCTTCACATTGTGGGGGAGTATTTCTTGCGCGTGCGGCATTGTCTGATCGCTGTGCCCGGCGTGAAAAAGGAAGATATCAAGAAAGCCATCAGCCATCCTCAGGCGTTGGGGCAGTGTGCAGCGTATTTACGGAATCACGGCATCAACGCCGAACAGGCCTACGACACAGCGGGAAGCGTGAAGATGCTCAAAGAATCCGGCGCGCGTGATGTGGCGGCAATTGCGTCGAAGCGGGCAGCGGAATTATATGGGATGCAGATTCTGGAAGAAGGCATTGAAGATAACGCGGAAAACTATACGCGTTTTCTCGCTGTCGGACGAGAAGCAGTTGTCCCGACGGAAGAGGCGAAGACTTCCATTGTGTTCACGTTGAAAAATGTCCCCGGCTCG
>JACPVC010000190.1 GCA_016191955.1 Chloroflexota bacterium | reverse complement strand
GACCTGGCGCGTATGCCGCATTTGCTCATCGCCGGCTCGACGGGTTCGGGTAAGTCTGTGTGTATCACTGCCATTGCGGCGTGCCTTGCCATGAACAACACACCCGAAGAACTGCGCATGGTGATGATCGATTCGAAGATGGTCGAGTTGATTCGCTTCAACGGCTTGCCACATCTGTATGGAAAGGTCGAGACCAATCTCGACCGTATCCTCGGCGTGTTGCGTTGGGTGGTGGTCGAAATGGAGCATCGCTATCGCTTGCTTGAGTCGATGCATGCCCGCGATTTGACTTCTTATAATAAGAAGGTCTCGCGCTCTGCCGATGGAGAACCGCTTCCGCGGATCGTCGTTTTGATCGACGAACTCGCCGACTTGATGATGTCTGCCCCCGACCAGACGGAACACAACCTCGTCCGCCTCGCACAGATGGCGCGCGCCACGGGCATTCATCTTGTGGTTGCCACCCAGCGCCCTTCCACAGATGTGGTTACGGGTCTAATCAAAGCCAACTTCCCGGCACGCCTCGCCTTCGCGGTTGCATCCGGTATCGACAGCCGCGTCATCCTCGATTACACGGGTGCCGAGTCCCTGCTTGGGCGCGGTGACATGCTCTTCCTCAACCCGGAAGTAGGTACGCCCGTCCGCGCGCAGGGTGTGATGATTACAGACATGGAGATCGAACGCATCATCGCTCACTGGCAAAAGAATTGGGATGCGAATGCTGTCGAAGTCCCGCCGTGGGAAACGCTCTTGAAAGAACCCGATGAAGATGAAGACGATGGCTTGATCGAAAAGGCGGTCTCGATTGTCCGCCAACAACAGCGCGCCTCTGCTTCCATGCTCCAGCGCCGCTTGCGGATCGGCTATCCGCGTGCGGCTCGCCTGCTCGACCAGTTGGAGGCGATGGGCGTAGTCGGTCCCTCACAGGGCGGCGGCAAGGAACGCGAAGTGCTCATCGATGAAGAAGATGATCTGAACAATGAAGCAAGATAATTCTCGCGGGCAAAATTGCTTCCTGATGCTCAAAGTCGTCGTCCTCGGCGGCGTGTTGCGCGCGAACAATTTAAGTCAGAAGACTTTAGCCGCGAATTCTTTTTCAATTCATGAAATTCGCGGCAGAGATTTTCAGCCTTGACAATTAATCCCGCTTAAAATGGGAGAGCCATAAACTCTTAAATCATGAATCCTAAACTCACTTTTTCAGACCGCGCAAGACGTATCTTCAAAGGCATCCTCGACCCGATTGGGCATTTCCTCAACGGGCTGGGTTTAACGCCGAACACCATCACCTTGTTGGGGTTGGTAGGCACAACGATTGGCGCGTATGTCATCGCACAAGGGCGCATGACGACAGGCGCATTCATCCTTCTGGCTTCCGTGCTTGTGGACGCCTTCGACGGCACGATGGCGCGTCTGCGCGGCGAGCCCAGCGATTTCGGCGGCTTCGTCGATTCGGTCAGCGACCGCTATGCGGAGTTGGTTACCTTTGGTGGCATTCTCTATTACTTCCTGATGCAGAACGATTATCCCGGCGTCATGGTTTCATTCTTGGCGGCGGCTGGGTCGGTTTTGGTTTCGTATGTCAAAGCCCGCGCCGAGGGATTGGGCTTTACGGCAAAGGTTGGCATCCTGACCCGTCTTGAGCGTTACATCGTTTTGATTCCCTTGCTTGTTTTCAATCAGCCTTTCGTTGCGGTGGTTATCATCGCAGTGCTGGCAAATATCACAGCCTATCAACGCATCCTGCACGTCCGTGAACAGGGGCGTGAACGCATCAAGCAGTCCAAGGAAGCAAAGGCTTGATAGACGGCGTTACCCTCGGTCCTGTGTTGTTGCGCTGGAACGGGTTGCTGATTGCCTTGGGCATTGCATTTGGCGCATTGGCTGCCGCCATTGAAGCCCATCGCCGCTTTCAGGATGCCGAGCTCATCTATTATCTCTTCGTACCTGTGACAGTCTGGGCGTGGATAGGCTCCCGTCTCTGGCATGTTTTGACCCCGCCTCTTTCCTCCGTTCAACTTGGTCTGACCACCAGTCATTATCTATCCCATCCTTTAGACATCCTCTCGTTTTGGATTGGCGGTTTCGGCATCCCCGGCGCAATTCTCGGTGGGACGTTCGCCTTGTGGCGGGCATCTCGTAAAGATGAATTTTCGTTTTGGGAGATGGCGGATGTTCTGGCTCCGGGTGTTCTCCTTGCGCAGGCAATCGGTCGGTTGGGGAATTATTTCAATCAAGAGTTATACGGTTTGCCGTCTCATTTGCCTTGGAGTATATTTATCCAGCCTGAAAATCGTCTCCCCGGATATGAGCAGATCGAGTTCTATCATCCGTTATTTGCATATGAATACCTTCTAAATTTGGTTGGTGTGTTCTTGTTGGTCTGGCTTCCCCGCAGCAAGTTTGCAGAAAATCTCAAAGCAGGCGATATCTATCTTGTTTATCTGGCTTATTATTCTTTAATTCGCTTCCTGCTTGAAATTCTGCGCCTGGACGTGGCTCTGGTTAACGGCGTAAATGCAAATCAGGTATTTTTTGCGCTTCTTTTTATCGTTGCGGCGAGCATTTTAGGTCACAGACGCCTTGCCCCGGTTTTGTAAGGTTTTTGAGAAGGGTTGGATGGGGGATGGGTAATAAAATAAAAGTAGCCTTGCTCAAGTAAAAAAGGATGATCCCATGATTGAGACCAATGATTTAAGTAAACAATTCCACGACTTTATGGCAGTGGATGGAGTCAATCTCTCGGTGCAAGCCGGGCAGATCTTGGCGTTATTGGGGCAAAATGGCGCGGGGAAGACGACCACCGTCCGCATGTTGACGGCGTTATTGCAGCCGAGTCGCGGCTCCGCTCGTGTGGCAGGATATGACGTTGCTAAAAACGGATCTGACGTCCGTGCTTCGGTGGGAGTGTTGACGGAACATCACGGTCTGTACATGCGCATGACCGCCTTGGAATATATGGACTTCTTCGGGCAGGTGTATAGCCTCGCTCCCGCTCTTCGTAAATCACGAACGGACAACCTGCTAGAATATTTCGGCTTGGCAGAAGCTGCCAAACGACGCATCGGTGAATATTCAAAAGGCATGCGTCAAAAGCTCGCCCTGGCGCGTGCCATGATGCATGAACCCAGCGTCTTGTTATTGGATGAACCCACCTCCGCCATGGATCCGGAGTCTGCGCGACTGGTGAGAGATGAGATCGCGCGGCTCAAGTCTACCCAGCGGACGATCATGCTGTGCTCGCACAACCTCACTGAAGTGGAATTGCTGGCAGATAAGATCGCGATCATTTATCGCGGCAGGATTCTGATTCAAGGGAGCTTGGATGAGTTGAAGCGAGATGTGCTTGGCGTGCCGGAATACTCCGTCCGATTTGCCGAGGCATGGAACACGAACGGTTTGGAACTGCCCAAAGGGATGGAACTGCTTGAGAAAACGCCGACCAGTTTGAAAGTCCGTGTGGAGGCGCCGGAGGATTCGAATCCGCAACTGATTCAACGGCTCACTTCCATGTCCGCGCCTGTGGTTGCGTTTCAGGAAGAGATGCGAACACTGGAGCAGGTGTATTTGAAGGTCATGGCATCTGCCAGAGGAAAAGAATATGTTCAATAAATTACGCCTTGTCTGGCTCGTGGCTCAGCGTGAGCTGCGCGACCAGTTCCGTGATTGGCGCGTGTTGATCCCGATGTCGATCCTGACGTTGTGCTTTCCGTTTTTGATGAACGAGTTCGCAAAGCAGACGGTCGATTTTCTGAATCAATACCAGGCGAACCTGATCCTCGACCGTCTAGTTCCGTTCTCGATCATGATTATCGGCTTCTTCCCGATTACGGTCTCGCTGGTGGTGGCATTGGAGTCGTTTGTAGGCGAAAAGGAACGCGGCACCATCGAACCGTTGTTGACCGCGCCATTCGATGATTGGCAGTTATATTTTGGAAAGTTATTGGTGGGCGCTGCCACACCATTGATCGCCAGTTATATTTCGATTGGTTTGTACTTGATCCTGATTATCCGTCAGGGATTGGACATGCCAAGCGCGTCTGTAATGCTGCAACTGTTCCTGTTGACCACCGCGCATGCGGTGTTGATGGTCAGCGCGGCGATTGTGATCTCGGTGCAATCCACGTCTGTGAAGGCGGCGAACTTGCTGGCTTCGTTCATCGTGATCCCGGTTGCGATCCTGATGCAGGGCGAAGCGGTCATGCTGTTTTGGGGCAATGAGAGGGTGTTGTGGTTGGGTATAGCCGGTGTAATGATTATTGCCCTGTTGCTGATCCGGGTGGGCATCGCGCATTTCGAACGCGAATACCTGTTGGGACGCGAGATCGACACGCTTAATTTCAAATGGATGGCGCAGACGTTCTGGAAGAATTTCATAGGCGGGGCAATTTCTGTCCGCGAGTGGTATGGGCGTGTGGTTGGGTCATCCTTCCGCCGTGCTTTGCCCGCCATGGGACTCATGATTTTGGTCGCCGCTGTCAGTGTGTGGATGAGCTACGACTGGACCATGACCAACGTATCCGAAACTGTAGCAAACGCCTCGCCCGAAGACTTGACGAAATTGCAGGAAAACATTGCAGAACTCCCGGACCTCTCAAGTCTGCGCGGGCATCTCAGCGCTCCTTTCCTGTTCCTGAACAATACCCGTTCCATGGCTGTCATTTTCCTTGCCGGGATGTTTTCTTTCAGCGTACTGGGCGTTTTGTTTTACATGATCAATGTGGCTTTGATCGGCGGCGTGTATGCATTTTTGCAGTTACTTGGGGTGGCGCCTTTGCCGATCTTCATTGCGGGCGTGCTGCCGCATGGGATGTTTGAACTGCCCGCCTTGTTGATCGGCAGCGCGGTGGTGCTTTACATCGGCGCTGGCCTTGTCACCCCGCAGAACGGCAAGTCGATGGGGGAGGTGGTTATCGAGTTGATGGCAGACTGGGCGAAGATCTTCGTCGGTCTGGTGGTGCCGTTGTTGGCGATAGCGGCGCTGATCGAGGCGTATGTCACACCGACTATTTTGCTCCGAGTAATAGGGAATTGAGCGAAGGCAAACAACATCCCGCGCAAAACTGCGCGGGATGTTTCATGAAAATACAATTAACAATTGGGGGAAATTCGGTTAATATTTGATTATGACAAAGGTCATCATACTTGGGGCATCGAATTCCATCCCAACAGCGGAAAGCGAAAATACTCACATGGTCATTGTGGGCAGAGATCGCACCGTGTTAATTGACTCGGTCAGTAACCCGATTCTGCGCCTCGAACAAGCCGGGTTGGACTTCAACAACCTGACGGATATCATCGTCACACATTTCCATCCCGACCACGTCTCTGGAGTCCCACTCCTCCTGATGGACATGTGGCTGATGGGTAGGCAGAAGCCTTTGAATATCTACGGCTTGCATTACACCCTCGACCGGGTGGAGGATATGATGGGTTTTTATAACTGGTCGGAGTGGCCCAACTTTTTCCCCGTAGTGTTTTACCGCCTGCCTGTTCGAGAAATGACCCTCGTGCTTGATTGCCCGGATTTCACCATCCATGCTTCGCCTGTGAAGCATATGATTCCTAACATTGGCTTGCGCGTGAACTTCACACAAAATCAAAAAGTGATGGCATATTCCTGTGACACGGAGCCATGCGATGAAGTCGTCCGCTTAAGCGCAGGCGCGGATGTCCTCATCCACGAAGCGACGGGCGAGTCGTCCGGTCATTCATCCGCGACACAGGCAGGAGAGATCGCTTCAAAAGCCGAAGTGAACAAACTCTACCTCATTCACTATCCCACCGGCAGGTTTGCCAAAGGTGACCTTGTCGCCGAAGCCTCACAGACCTATCAAGGCGGCATCCAACTTGCAAAAGATTTTATGGTCTTGGAATTCTGACCAAAAATCCCCTCACAATGAGGGGATTTCGATTTACCAACCTGAAACATACGGTTCCCATTCCAGGTTATCCGAGAGGTGCTTCCCGAAAATATACGAAGCGTCCGCAGGCGGTTCCTTGGGAATGTGCAGCAAATGCATGTGCGCCTCATCCACTTTGCGCCCACCCTTGCGGTGATTGCACGGGGAGCAAGCCGTAACCAGATTTGTCCAAATATGCCTGCCGCCCATGTGCCGGGGAATGACGTGGTCGATGGTGAGGTTGCCTTCGTGCTTGCCGCAATACTGACAGGTATAATTATCGCGGCGGAATATCTCGCGGCGCGTTAATTTGACGCGCGGGCGCGGTCTGTGAATTTGCGATTCCAGCCGAATAACCGATGGACGTGGGATGAGCTGTGAAATGGTGCGGATGTGTCCGCGTCCGTTTGCGATCATACCGGCTTTTCCCGCAAGGATCAAAGTGACTGCCCGTCGTGTCGTGCAGACATGAATCGGCTCAAAATTTGCATTGAGCACTAATACGGGTTCGTTCATAAGGTTCCGGTAACTCGCGTGATTATACATCCAGAATCTTGAATCAGTATATGCGCCCAATTGGCATATCATTGCAGGAGTAAAAATGAATATTTTGATCTCAGGCGGTTCGGGTTTGTTGGGAACCGCATTGACCAAATCCTTTCTTGCAGATGGACACAACGTTTACATTCTCTCGCGCGGCACTTATGTTCACCCCGGCGCTCAAACCGTAAAATGGGACGGGCACACAACCGATGGGTGGGGGCAACTCGTCAACGAAATGGACGTAGTCATTCATCTTGCAGGACGAAGCACCTCCGCCTGGCCCTGGACTGTCGCGAAGAAAAAATCTTTTGAGGATTCCCGCATCCTTCCCGGACTTGCGCTTGCTCAAGCCATTCGGGAAGCGACTCGCCGCCCAAGCCTTTTCATGCAAATCTCCGGTATCAATCACTATGGATTGCGTGGCGACTTCGCCGATGAATCCACTTTACCCGGCGATGACTTTCTTGCTCAGCTAACCGTCAAATGGGAAGATGCCACCAACCCCGTGGAGAATTTGGGCGTTCGGCGGCTTGTCCTGCGCACGTCTGTGGTGCTGGCGAAAGAGAGTCCACTGGTTGCCTTGATGACTCTGCCAGTGAAATTATTCGTCGGTGGTCCCATCGGTTCCGGTAAACAAGCCTTCCCTTGGAT
>JACPVC010000183.1 GCA_016191955.1 Chloroflexota bacterium | reverse complement strand
TCGTTTGCACCCACTCGCCGCGCCAGTCGTCGCCGCGGTTGTTGAGGACGTAGATCAATCCGGGTTGTGAGTCGTGACCGCCGCGCTGCATGATGTAGAGATCGTCGGAGAGATACAGGATGGACGTATCGCCGCCTGCATATTTTTCATGCGCTGTAACAAGCGCGTCGATACCATTGGGCGTATCGCGCAGGGCGAGGTTGTAGTTGAAGTAATCCTTCCAAAAGACACAGGGATAGCCTTCGTGCGTGAGGATGTAAGAGTAGGCAAGCAATTTGTCGTTCGTGATGGGGCGACCTTCATCGCGCAAGTCGTGATTCTCCACGAAGGTCACTGCGCTTTGCGGCTGCGCCTTCAACACCGATTCACCATGCACAAGGTTCTTCAAACTGAAGCCATAGGTATCGCACATACCTTTGAGCAACTCGCGCAGGGGGAAGTCGAAGGCATCCACTGGGTTGTAATTGGACTCGTTGGCTTCATCCACCCAGTGTAGTGTGTTGGTGGCGTTGTCCCAATACTCTGCCACGCCAAAAGGTTTGTGATACGCGCCATTCTTCATGTAACGATATTCTTGAATGGCAGTGACCGTATTGGCGGCAAAACCTTTGACGAAGTCGTACCGAAAGCCGTCGAAGCCCACTTCTTCGATCAGCCAGCGCGCAAGTTTGAGCAATTCGCCATACACATACGGATTGCGATGCGAGAGGTCGGGCATATCGCCGAAGGTCATCTCGTCCCAACTCTCGTACATGCTGGGATGAAACGATTCCCAACTGCGTGGAAACCTGCCACTCTTTGGTTTGAACACCGTCCAGCGCGATTGACCGGTGATGGGGTTGACTTCCTGAGAGTCCGCGCCGGAGTTGTGATTGAGGACCATATCCGCGATCACGCTTAACCCGTGCCTGTGTGCGCTTTCAATGAGCTGATTCAACTCTGCGCGCGTTCCAAACCAGGTTGGGACGGTTCCCTTCTGGTTGAACTCACCGAGGTCGTAGTAATCATACGGGTCGTAGCCCATGGATGGTCCAAATAGATTCGCCGCCTTATGGACGGGCGGCAGCCACAACGAAGTAAACCCCACCTTGCCAAAGTGGGGAATCTCGCGGTTGATATAGTTCCACCATTGAAATTCTTTTCCGTCTTCTTTGGGACAGTCCCAGTAAAAGGTTTGCATCATCACGCCCATGGTGTTTCTCCTTGAGTGATTTGCTGAATTCTAATCGAAAAAAAGGTGACTGTCACCTCGCAGGTGACTGTCACCTAACTGCTACCTAAAATTATTCGGGGTATACTTGCCCCATTGTGGATAAGAATTAAAATAGTCGCCCATTTCATCGGATAATTTCCATGCCTAAAAAACAACCCATCTCCAAACAGACCCCATCCATCACCGAAGAACAACTTGCCATGCTGCGCGAGCTGATGCCGCAGGTTTTCAGCGAAGGCAAAGTGGACTTCGACAAATTGCGCGCCGCGCTCGGTGACTTTGGCGATGAACGCCCCGAACGCTATTCTTTCTCATGGGCGGGAAAACGGGATGCCATTCGTATTTTGCAAACTCCTTCCCGCGCTACTTTAGTCCCTGCACGCAAAGAATCGGTGGATTTCGATAAGACTCAAAACCTGTTCATCGAAGGCGACAACCTCGAAGCCTTGAAGTTGCTCTACAAGCCGTACTTCGGGCAGGTGAAGATGATCTATATTGACCCTCCTTACAACACCGGCAATGACTTTGTGTACCCCGATAATTTCGCCGACCCGCTCGACACCTACTTGAAACTGACTGGGCAAAAGGACAGCGAGGGCAACCTGCTTACCAGCAACGCTGAAACCGGCGGACGCTACCACTCTGCCTGGCTCTCGATGATGTATCCGCGCTTGTTCTTGGCGCGACAACTTCTTGATGAAGATGGGCTAATTTTCATTAGCATTGATGATAAGGAATTACATAATCTTCGATTGCTAATGAACGAAATTTTTGGGGAAGAAAATTTTATCGCCAACATAACATGGGAAAAAAGATACACACGTAACAATGATGCAAAATTGATGGCGTCGGTCATTGATTACGTTATGGTTTATAGAAAGAGTGAAGCCCTAATCAAAATACGAGAAGCAAGAAACGAGAAATCGGATTCTATTTATTCAAACCCTGATAACGATCCAAGAGGAGTTTGGACAAGTGTTTCTTACGTCAGCCAAAGAACAAAAAGCCAACGTCCTAATTTATCTTACAAAATAAAGAACCCGTTTACAGGAAAGTTTACCGAACACCCAACAAGTGCTTGGAAATACAGCAAAGAACAAAATGAACTACACGCGAAAGAAAATAGATTGTTTTGGGGAGCAGATGGTAGTTATCAGTTTCCAAGACTAAAAAGATTTCTCAGTGAATTAGAGGATGGGTTAGTATTGGTAAATCTTTGGAATTACAAAGAGACTGGAACTGTTGACGATGGAACAAAAGAAGTTGACGCACTGTTAGGAAAAGATGTTTTCGACTATCCCAAGCCAGCATCTTTATTGAAAAGAATGATGAAAATTATTCAAGATGAAGACGCAATCGTTCTTGATTTCTTCTCTGGTTCTGCTACAACCGCACAAGCTGTTTTAGAACTCAACCGTGAAGATGGCGGTAATCGCAAATTCATTCTTGTGCAATTGCCCGAACCTACAGGCAACAAAGAATTTCCCACAATCGCCGAGATCGGCAAAGAACGAATCCGCCGCGTGATCAAGAAAATGAAGAAAGAACGCGAAGGGCAATTGAAGTTGGACAAGCCGGAAGATTTGGGGTTCAAGGTCTTCAAACTGCGCGAGTCCAATTACAAGCAATGGGATGGAAACCTGACAGGTCTCACGGAAAAGAAGTCCGACAAAAAATCTTCCACTGAAGACCTGTCAGGTTTATACGCCAAGCAAATGGAAATGCTCGCCGATCCGCTGGTCAAAGGCTGGAAGGAAGAGGATGTCATTTACGAAGTCGCTTTGAAGGAAGGCTACGGGTTGAATATCACCGTCGAAGACCTGACAGGTCTTACGGAGAAACCTTCCAATCGCAAAGGGTCAGGCGCAGATCTGTCAGGTCTATACCACGTAACAGACCCCGACAAAGAACAAGGTTTTTATATCAGCCTTGCCGATAAGGTCAAGCTGAAAGATGTCAAGCCGCTGGAGTTGAAGAAAGACGGTCTATTTATTTGCCGCGATATTGCGCTCGATGATGAGACTGCGGCGAATTTGTCATTGCAGTGTAGGTTGAAAACCATTTAAGACTCCTTCTCCCTTTTAGGGACGTGTGCCCTTTAGGGTAGAAGGGCGGGATGAGGGTCCATACGCTGATCGAAGCAAGATTCGCGTTCGCCCCTCACCCTAGCCCTCTCCCCAGCGGGGAGAGGGGACTCGTGACCTTTTATTTATGGAAACTCGACACCGAATTCACCCGATCATTTTACAACGCGCGCGCGAAATGCGGCATCCGCAAACGCCTGCTGAAGCCACGCTCTGGCGCGGAATTCGCAATCGCAATCTCGGATATAAATTCCGCCGCCAGCATCCGATAAATCGCTTTATCATTGACTTTTATTGTGCGCAGGCAAAGTTATGCATCGAACTCGACGGTGAATCTCATCTTGAGGCTGACCAAATCCAATATGACGCCGCTCGAACTGAGTTTTTGGAAATCCTTGGATATAAAGTAATTCGTTTTACAAATAACGATGTCCGCTATAACATTCACGCTGTTGTGGCTGAGATCATCAAAACAATCGAAAACATCCTAACCCCCCAGAAACCTCCTCTCCCTTTCAGGGAGAGGGCAGGGTGAGGGTCCAACCCATGCAAATCAAATTCGACGCCAATCAAGATTTTCAAATCCAAGCTATTGAAGCGGTTGCTAATCTCTTTGATGGTCAACCACGTGCGAAGACCCAAATCATGTCCGCGCTAGGGTTTGCCGCGCTTCCCAATCAATTGAATTTGACGTCAAAGGAACTGCTTACTAACCTTAATACTGTACAAGAACAAAATGAAATCGATCTGGATAAAGAACTTATCTCCATTGAACGCGTCGTTGAAACCGCCGAAGGGAAACAACTCGTCCGCTTTTTCAACTTCTCGGTGGAAATGGAAACAGGCACAGGCAAGACCTATGTCTATTTGCGGACAGCTTTTGAACTCTTTCGCCGCTATGGCTTCCGAAAATATGTAGTGGTTGTTCCGTCCGTAGCGGTGCGCGAAGGCGTGTTGAAAACCCTCGAAATCACCAGAGCGCATTTCAAAAAAGAATACGACAACACGCCTTACCGCTATTATGCCTACGACTCGGCGAACCTTTCACAAGTCCGCCAGTTTGCGCTCTCTGAAAGCATCGAGATCATGGTCATGACCATCGACTCGTTCAACAAAGCCAGTAACGTCATCAACCAGACCACAGACCGCTTGCAAGGGGAAACTCCCATCCATCTTGTGCAGGCGACCCGTCCAATTTTGATATTGGATGAACCGCAAAATATGGAAAGTGAGTTGCGCATTGCCGCGCTTACTGCGCTCAATCCGCTCTTTGCGCTCCGTTACTCTGCTACTCACCGCAACCCTTACAACCTTGTTCATCGCCTCACTCCGTACGAAGCTTACCGTCAAGGTTTGGTAAAACGAGTGGAAGTGGCTGGCGTGGAAAAAGAAGCCGATGAAAATCAGGTCTACCTGCGGTTGGATGAAGTCAAGTCTGAGAAAAAGACCTTTACGGCGAAGATTGCCGTCCATGCTTTGATGAAGACGGGCATTGTCAAAGAACAAGTTGTTACCGTCAAGCCTGGCGATTCGTTGGAGAAGAAAGCCAACCGCCCCGAATATGCCGATTTTGTCGTCGAAGAGATCAATGTTGGCGATCAAGCTGTTTTGTTCACGAATAATACAGAGATCCGTGTGGGCGAAGCACGCGGATCAGATAAGGAAGCCATCTTTGAAGCGCAAATCCGCTACACCATTCAAGAGCACTTCCGCAAACAGAAGCGCTTACGCGAACATGGCGTCAAAGTCCTTTCGCTGTTCTTCATTGACCGCGTAGATAATTACGCCAATGAAGACGGGATCATCCGTGTTTTGTTCAACAAGGCATTCAACGAACTAAGAGCAAATTCTGAGTTCAAAGACACCGCTCCCGAAAAAGTACAAGCCGCTTACTTTGCTTCTCGTAAAACAAAAACCGGCGAGATCATTTACGAAGATAGCAAGACTGGCGAATCAGAAAAAGATAAAGAAGCCTACGACTTAATCATGAAAGATAAGGAACGATTAATGTCTTTCGAAGAGTCAGTTTGCTTCATCTTCTCGCATTCCGCCCTGCGTGAAGGCTGGGATAGCCCCAATGTCTTCCAGATATGCACACTCAATCAAACCGCCTCAGAATTTAAAAAACGCCAGGAGATCGGGCGCGGTGTGCGTCTTGCCATCAACCAGCAGGGAGATAGAGTCCGTGATGAAAACGTCAATGTCTTGACCGTCATTGCCAATGAAAGTTATGAAAATTATGTTTCAAAATATCAAGGTGAATTGGAAAGCGAATACGGCACGGGCGTAGCCTCTCCCAGACTGGGCAATGCGAGGAGACCGAAGACGGCACAACTTCGCAAAGGCTTTGAACTCAAACCTGAATTCAAGGAACTCTGGAGCCGCATCAAGCACAAGACACGTTACGCTGTGACCATTGACAGCCAAAAATTGGTAACCGATGTGGTGAAAGAGCTCAACGAAGAAACCATCCGCACGCCAAAGATCGTCGCCCGCCGCGCAAAATTAGAAGCGAAAGGCGATACCTTCACTACTATTCAAACCGCAGAACGTACGTGGGATGAAGGATATAAAGCAAATACACTACCGAACATCACAGAAGTAATTTCCTCGCTATTGGAACGTACCACGCCGCCTGTCCGCTTGACGAAGAACACACTGCTGGAAATCTTCAAACAATCTTCCAAATCGAATCGGGAAGCCGCCCTCAAAAACCCATTCGAATTTGCGTCTGTCGCATCACGTATCATCAAAACCAAACTGGCTGACCAGCTTGTCGAAGGCATTCAATATGAAAAACTCAACGAATATTATGAAATGACACAGTTCGTGAGTATTCCAAGCTGGGAGGATAATCTCGTCCCTTCCCCTCACTCCATCTACGATCATGTCGTCTTTGATTCGGAAGTTGAGAGGGAGTTTGTCAGAGGTTTGGAAGCGCGTGAAGATGTAAAACTGTACGTGAAACTGCCGTTATGGTTCACAGTCCCAACGCCTATCGGAGAGTACAACCCCGATTGGGCAATCGTGCTTGAAAAGAAGAATGACGATGACGAAGTAGAGGATGTTCTTTACCTTGTCCGCGAAACAAAAGACACTCGCAACCTCGATGACTTGCGCCCTGATGAAAGACGGAAGATCATCAGTGGGAAAAGGCATTTCCAAAATGCGCTGGATGTGGATTACGATGTAATTGTTTCGGCAAAAGAACTATGATGGAGAGAAACCGTCCACGAATAGAACCTTTCACAAATAAACGAATGGAGGCCGGCACATTCGTGCATTCGTTGTCCATTCGTGGAAGGTCAACGCATTGCGGGAGCTACAATCCGCGAGCGGGGGGAGTTGCGAGGAGCGTTTGCCGCGACGAAGTAAATTCCCATCACAAGAGGAGATTACTTCACAAGGTGCGCTCGCAATGACATGGAAAGCTGTATAATTTACCCATGCCATTAACAGCATTAGACCTTTCTCCCGAGGCACTCAAGAAATACCATCCGCGCGAAGCCATCCGCCGCCGCAGGGCGAAGACGCGCACGCAAGTAACCAGCCGCCGCCGCAGGGCTTATGCTGTTGCGCTCAAAGCTGCTAAACTCCTCAAAACAAAATTTGGTGCTACGGAAGTCATTTTATTTGGTTCACTGGCACGGCGTGGAAGTTTTACCCTGTATTCAGATATTGATCTTGCCGAACGCGGCATTCATTCAGATGATTATTTGACTGCCATGGAAACTGTCCTATATATGAACCCCGAGTTCAAAATTGACCTTGTCAACCCTGAATTTTGTTCGACTGCCATGCGAGCTGAAATCGAGAAGGATGGCAAGCCATTATGAGTGGCGGAGAATTTTCAGACCTGCTAGGCGGATCCATTTTGAATTAGGTGAAATTCAAGTTGTTATGACACGCATCCACAGCAGTTGGAATGGCGCACGTCGTTCGAATGACGATGTGTATCTAGACAGTGTGGCATTGAATTTACACGGATTCTATTCAGGTTTCGAGCGTGTCTTTCTTCAGATTGCCGAAATTGTGGACGATAACCTGCCGCGCAACAACAACTGGCATGACCTTTTGTTGAGGCAGATGATGAACGAAGTCCCCCATGTTCGCCCTGCCGTAATCTCGGCGGAGACGGGCCGCCTGCTGGATGAATTACGCAGGTTTCGCCATGTGGTTCGCAATGTGTATACCCATAAATTCGACCCTGAAAAAATAGGAACATTGGTCAAGTACGCGTCCGATGCATTTGAACGACTCGAAGCGGAATTAACTGCCTTTGCCAATTTTCTCGAACAGGCATAGGTTTGCGAACAGGGAAATTCAACTATATTTTCATTGGAACATCAATGCCAAGGTAAAAGGATCCCTCCGCTGCTGGGTCTTGATACGACCGAAAACCTGCTGGTATATTTCTCTGTAACGGGATATCTGCTCCTGGGTATTTCCACATTTTTCATATTTCTGAGTGCCGCCTTTTGGGGTATTTATTTTGCGCGGTTTAATTTCCCCGGCGGCAAACTGTTGGGGCTGATCGCAAGCATCGTGGGGTTTATCTCCTCGGTTCTCGGAATTATCTCGTTTTACCTGGATTATCTGCGGTAAATTAGTAGACCCGTCCCTTCTGCCATTGCCAGAGAGCCGCGTTATTCCCAAAAGAGATTCAGTGTGTGATAAAGGAACACCCCATGCGTTTCGGGAGAATTCTTTTTGTAATTGCGTTATTGATTTGTATCTTTGAAATCGCGCGGCTGTGGAGCATCAGCCCGGAGCAGATGGCGGCGCATTTCAATGCCCAAGGCTTGCCGGACCGTTTCGTCTCGAAGGCGGAGTTTTTCTGGTTCCAGATTCAAACCTTGTTTATCGTGGTGCTGGTCAGCTTGTCGGTGCAGGGCTTGTTCCTGTTCATGCCGCCGGGCATGATCAACATGCCGAACCGCGAATACTGGCTGGCTCCCGAACGGAAAGAGGAAACGCTCGGCCGTTTGAGCGATTTTGGCTCGATGTTGTTCGCGGTGATTTTGCTGGTGATCCTGATGGCGTTCGAGATTTCCACGTACGCCAATTTGCAAAGTCCCATTTTGTTTAATGCCGGGTTGATGGGCATGGTGATGGTTTCAGCGCTGGTGGTTATTATCTTGATGTTGATTCAATTGGTATTGTCGTTTCGGCTGTCTGCTTTGGGATAATGAAATGCAAAGCAAGAATCAGGCATCCCACGGAGGCTGTGGAATCCTGTAGCGGTCACTTCGAGACGATTTTCGGATAGGCGCTAAACTTTGAACTTCACGACCAAAGCAGTCTGCGCCCACTCACTGGGATCACTCCCCTCCCACTCGTTGTACTTGATCGCCATCGCCATGCGGACCAGAGGTTCCACTGCCTTATCCTCCAATAGGCTGGCAACGACGGGAAAGGTCTGCCCTGCAATGCGGATGGTGGCATTCGGCTCTTGAAGCAGGTTTTTCACCCAGTCCGATTTATCCATGCTGCCAGACATGAGATAGAGCGAGTTTTCATATACGACAAACCAGATTTCGATCTCATGCGGGCTGCCGGTTTTGCGTCCGCGAGTGGTGAGGTAACAGTATTCTTCCCTGTCGAATTGGGTCAGATCAATCGCCATACAACCTCCAATAAAGTAGACGGGCGTTTGGGTCAGTCTATCACAGAGGATAACAGAAAATGGGTGGTTGTTTTCTCTGGGGGTGTCTAATTTTGTGGGCTTTCCAAAAGATTTGACCACAGAGCCCACAGAGATCACGGAGAAAACCCTCAAAAATCTCTGTGGACTCCGTGATCTCCGTGGTGAAAGATTCTCTTAGTCCATTCTTTTAGACACTCTCTCTTCTCTTGCACAAATACGAGTAAATTCCGTCATTGCCTGCTGTACCGTGCGCCGCGTCAGTGCGGTGGTTCGCAATGACGGGTGTCTAAAAATAAGGGTCACGTATCGTACTGCGTAATATCAAGTACTTCGTTCGAGAGGAAATAGGTCTGCGCGGGGAGGAGGACGTGCTTACGCTGCCATGTGGCATAGACGGTGGTGCAGGATGAACGCGGCAGGCGTTTGATCATCGCTGAGTCGTACAACAGGATGGAACGATTGGTAATCTTTTCGATGACGGTCCAGTGATCGTGATACCCGTGTAAACCGAGAATGATGGAGTGGCCGGGGGTGCCGTCTAGAAAATTTTGCATCGATTTCCAGAACGTGGTCAGGTCTGGGTTGGTAACGCCGCGCCAGGGAAGTTTGACGTTCGAGATGCGTTTTTTGCCCACCACTTTGTCTAGGATAACGAGCATTTGGGGATGGAGGATGCCGCCAATAAGGAATTTGCTCAACAAACCGCGGCGGGAGAGGTAATGGATCAATTCATCAAATAACTTCTGCGACTGTTTGTCTGTGGAATAGTTGATAATGCGCTCGGCGTTGATGATGCTGTACAAGCCGCAGAGCGAATCCAAGCCGCCTTGTTGGAAGGGTGGCAAGCCAGCCATCAGTCGGTTTGTTTTGCGCATTCGGTAGGCAATCCTTGTTACGGTTGGGAGAGAAATGCCGCAGGGTAATAAACCCTGTCAGAAATAGAATCAAGCTGGGGTGAGGGAAGAGCGGCACGTCAATCCGCTGAAAATGTACCCCAAAATGCAGGATGTTGCAGACCTGTCTTGCATCTGCAACATCCGTTTTATTTAGTCGCCGTGCATTTGCCGATGCAGTGCCCGCAGGTTGCGCCGATGCAGGGTTTCTGCTAGTCCGCCGAGGTATACGCGGCTCTTGCCGCAATCCTCGATGGCGATCTCTTCGAGATATTCATCCATGTTCTTGCGTTTGCCGCCAGCCTTGACGGCTTTCTTGATGTTGTTGAGGTAGTTGACATTTTCGCGCACGGCGGCGTCGATCTCACCGCGCAGGATGATATCGCCGTGACCCTGGATGATATTCTCCAGCCCCATCTTGCCGATCTTCTTGACGGAGGCGAGCATGTCGTCCACATCGCCATCGACGATGAAGGGCAGAGGCATGAAGGAGTCGCCTGCGAAGAGGACGCGGTCTTCTTCGACGAGAATGGAGATGCCATCGTCGCTGTGACCGGGCGCGGTGGAGATAATCAAATTCTTTTTGCCGACTCGCAGGGTCATTTCGCCGGTTTCAAAGGTGATGTGCGGCGGGACGATCTTAACCTGGCGCAGGCTGGGGTTTTGCTTTTGGGCATTCTCCAGCGAGGAGACGCCGTCTTCGACCAGATACTGACGGCATTTGGAATGCCCAATGACCACTGCATCGCGGAAGAAGCAATTGCCCCAACAATGGTCTGCGTGATAGTGGGTGTTGATGACGTAGCGTACCTGCACGCCCAATTCGTGCTCGATGAACTCGCGCATAGTGAGGGTCTCTTCGGGGAGGGCGAGGGTGTCGATCACCACCGCCCATTGGGGACCAATAATGACGCCCGCCGTGACCTGCGCATACACTTCGCTTTGGAACCAAAATACGTTTTCTGATACTCGTTCTCGATGCATATGTTTGCCTTTTATCCTGACTTCGCTTGCCCATTGCCCCTTTTTCTGGGTGAAGTGGGTTTATTTTTTATTCCGATTGTTAATAGCACACTATTTCAAAAAATTCAAGATGTATAGACAAATCTGTAAGAGGAAGAAAAAAAGACCTCCGAAATTCATATGAACTTCGGAGGTCTGGATGTCTATCGCTCAGCCCCTGCCAGAGCGCTTTACTAAATATGGATCGGACTTCCATCCGCGCCGTGCGCTGCTTCCATGATCGCTTCGGAGAGCGTCGGGTGGGCATGCACGTTTCGGGCAATCTCGTGCGGGGTCAGTTCCATCATGCGTGCGAGAGTCAACTCGGGCAGGAGTTCGGTCACTTCGGGTCCGATCATGTGCGCGCCGAGGATTTCGCCGTACTTCGCATCCATGACGATCTTGACGAAGCCCATGTAGTCGCCCATGCCGAGCGCCTTGCCGTTTGGTTGGAAGGGGAAGCGCCCGATCTTGATATCGTATCCGCGTTCCTTTGCCTGCGCTTCAGTAAGACCAAATGAAGCAACCTGCGGATACGAATACGTAGCACGCGGCATCATTTCGTAATCGAGAGTAATGGTCTCATGTCCGCCGATGTGTTCGGCTGCGACAATACCCATCGCCGAGCCGACGTGCGCCAGCATCAGTTTGCCGGTCACATCGCCGATTGCCCAAATGCCGGGCACGTTCGTCTGCATCTTTTCGTCCACTTCGACGAATCCGCGCTCGCTGATTTTGACGCCGACTTCTTCAAGCCCCAAGCCTTTGGAATTGGGACGGAACCCGATCGCGACTAACGCCTGATCTGCTTCAAGAACCGTTTCCTTACCTTCCGCTGACACCTTAACCTTCACGCCGGTTTTGGTCGCTTCAACAGATTCGACCTTGTGCCCGATCAGGATGTTGATCTTGCGTTTCTTGTATTCCTTTTCGAGTTCCTTCGAGACTTCTTCATCTTCAAGCGGAACGATGCGTGGCAGCATTTCGACGATGGTCACATCCACGCCGTAGGCGTTCCAAATGGTGGAAAATTCCACGCCAATCGCGCCGGAACCGATCACGACCACAGACTTGGGCAGTTTATCCTGAAGGATGGCTTCCAAGTAAGTGACGACTTTCTCCCCGTCCACTTTCCACACTGGTGGGACCATGGCGCTCGCACCCGTGGCGACAATAAAGTTTTTCGCCTTGAGTTCGGTCACCTTGCCGTCTTTATCCGTGACATTGATGCTATCCTTCGCCTTGAACTTTGCTTCACCCATGAAGACAGCGATGTTGTTCTTCTTCATCAAGAAGCCGACGCCCTTGGTGAGGCGGTCGGAGTTTTGGCGCGAGCGTTTGACCGCCACACCGTAATCGAGCTTGAGATTCTCGAAAGTGAAACCAAAGTCTTTGCCGCGTTCGCGCAGGGTGTGAGCCACTTCCGCATTCTTGAGCAGGGACTTCGATGGGATACAACCGACGTTCAAACACACGCCACCCATCCATTGTTTATCGACGATAGCCACTTTCTGTTTCAATTGCGCAGCACGGATCGCGGCAACATAGCCGGCAGGTCCCGCGCCGATCACAACGACATCAAAATTTTCAGCCATAGAGAGGACTCTCCTAAATATAAAAAGGTTAAGGGCGATTATACCCTTAACCTTTTTATATTCTCGTAGGTCACGTTTGTAACGTGACGTCACGCTAAAAGCGTGACCTACATGTTTTTCTTCAGAAACTCAAACGTCCGATCCCAAGCCAACTGCGCGGCAGCGGGGTCGTATTCGGGGCGGTCTTCTTCAACGAACCAATGGGCAGTTCCCGGGTAGTCGTGACGCGTCGCATCCACGCCTGCTTTCTTAAACTCCACGAAGGTGTTATCCACAAACTCGGTTGGCTCCCATTCATCAACTACACAGAAATGTCCCATCACTTTGGCAGTGATCTTTCCATAGTCCACGCCTTCATTGCCGTAGAAAAGAACAATGGCGGCGAACTCCTCAGGCTTGGAGGATGCGGCGACCAACGCCCATGCCGCGCCCATCGAAAAACCAACGGCGCCGATCTTTCCTTTCACCATGCCGCGCAAATGATCTTTCGCCGTCATCACGATATCGCCAACAAGTTGACCATCGTTTTTTTCCATCAAGGCTTTGGCTTCATCAATTGTTTTTGCCACCTGACCATCACGCATGTCGGGTGCGAGGACGGTATAACCCTGTTCGGCGATGCGGTCACAGACTTGTTTGAAGAATGGTTTCAAGCCCCACCAGGCATGTAAAAGCAAAATGCCGGGTCCGCCGCCATTGGCGAGATATGCCTTTACTTTTTTGTCATTCACATTAAGTTCAATTTCAGAAGTTTGGATGGACATGGGGTATCTCCTTTGACTCATTATAAGTACATTTGTTCTAATTTACAAGCAAAAGAAAAAAGGCGACTTTTCGCCGCCTGAAAGAGTGCGTCGCACCAGACTTAACGAGTCAAATCCAACAGTGTAGATTCACTCATTAATCAGATAAATCCTACCCGGCTGGTGCGACGCACTAAAGCCACCGCCTCACTCTAGACTTGTAGCCTGTGTATTCGTCTTTGAATTTTTTCTCCAGATAGGCTTCTTCCTTCTCTATCACCAACCGACTGAGGGTTGCGATAAACAACGGCGCGACGATCAAACCCCAAAGAGTCCCATACGCCAATGGGAAGCCGATGACCATCAAGAGAAAACCCAAATAGATAGGGTTGCGTGTGAAACGATAGATGCCGCTCTTCACCAGCGCCTTGACTGAACTGTGCGGGTCGAGGGTAGTCCTTGCTTTGCGGAATTCCATAAATGCCCCAACCCCCAAAAGAAAGCCAACGAACGTCAGCCCAAGCCCGATGTTCTTCATGACGGGAGACATCCCAGCCAGAACGGGAACGAGCCACCCCAGTAAAAGCCCAACAATGATGAATATCATCGCCACAATCGGCGGATGGACATTCTTGTTGATATTTGGACTATCTTTCTGTTTGTCGCTCATGCCCAATTCTCCAACGTATCTTTGACCTTCGCCAGGAACCAATCCGCCGATGCACCGTCGAGGATGCGATGATCGAACACAAAAGACATATACACCATCGGGCGGATGGCAATCGCATCATCACTCGCCCCGTCTTTAGCGGGGATGACAACTACGCGTTTTTGCATTGCACCTACTCCAAGGATGCCCGCCTGTGGTTGATTGATGACCGGGAAGGCGAACAACGATCCACTCACGCCATGATTGGTGAGGGTGAACGTGCCACCTTTCACTTCATCAGGTTGCAGTTTCTTCGTGCGGGCGCGGTTTGCCAAGTCATTGATCGTGCGCGCCATTGCCAACAGCGATAAATTATCCGCGCCCTTAATGACGGGGACGATCAAACCATCTTCACCGAGTGAAACCGCCATGCCCAGATTGATATTTTTATGAATGAGCAATCCTTCATCCGTCCATGAAGAGTTGGTTTGCGGGTAGGCTTTTAGCCCCGCCACGATTGCCATCATGAAATACGCCGTGAACGTCAGGTTGACGCCGTCGCGCTCAAAGGCAGCTTTATTCGCGGCGCGATGCTTTGCCACGCGCAACATATCCGCTTCCATCACCGTCAATACATGTGGCGAAGTGTGCTTAGACTCAAGCATGTGCGCGGCAATTTGTTTGCGGATGGTGGAATGTTTGATGAGTTGGTCACCTTCCCCTGCGACGATGGACGATGGACGATGGACAGTCGCTTGACTCTTGACCTGTGACTTTTGACCCGAAGCTACATAATTCAGCACATCATTCTTCGTAATTCGCCCGTTCAACCCGGTACCGTTGACTTGGGACAAGTCAACGCCATGCTCGGCGGCGATCTTGGCGACGACAGGGGAGATGAAACCGAGATCGGAGGGACGAGTAACGAGGGACGAGTGGGAAGTTGCAGGTTGAAGCTCTGACTTTTGACCCTTCGATGAACTCAGGGCAGGCTCTTCGACTTTCGACACGGGAGCACTTGACACGGGAATACTTGATACTTCCACTGCTTCCCCAGGCTTGCCAATGATCGCCAGCAATTCGCCTACCTTCGCAGCGATTCCTTCTTGCGCGATAATTTTCAAAACTGTTCCCGTCGCCGGGGCGGGGATTTCGGTATCGACCTTATCCGTATTGACTTCGAGCAGCGGTTCCAACTCGTTGATCGTATCGCCTTCCTGCTTGAGCCATTTTGTGACCGTAACTTCGTCCACGCCTTCGCCGAGCCTTGGAACTAAAACTTTTGTCGCCATAAATTCTCCTTATAACCGCCAAGGGCGCGAAGTCCGCTAAGAAAAACAAAAGAGTTTCTTCGCGCTCTTGGCGAGCTTCGCGGTTAATCGAACTTGGGATATAAAGACGGGTCCACTTCATGCATCATGTCATACACGGCATCGAACACCGTCTCAGGATTTGGCTTGCTCCAGTAATCGCCATCTGAACCATAGGCGGGGCGATGGGCTTTGGCGGAGAGTGTTCGGGCAGGCGAATCCAAATGGAAATAGCCGCCTTGCTTTTCGATGACTTCCTGCATCATGTATGCCGTCGCGCCGCCGGGGACATCCTCATCCACGAACAGAATGCGATTCGTTTTTTTCAACGACTCGACGATCTTACTATGAACATCGAACGGCATCAGCGATTGGACGTCGATGACTTCCACTTCGATGCCAGCTTTGCTTAGTTTATCGGCGGCATCCAGCACGATGCGGCAACACGCGCCATAGGTGACCACTGTAACATCCTTCCCCTCGCGGATGGTTTCGGGGACGCCAAGCGGCAATGTAATCTCACCGATATTTTCAGGCAGGCGTTCTTTCACGCGATAACCGTTCAAGACCTCAACAACAATCGCAGGTTCATCAGATTTTAAAAGCGTGTTGTAAAAACCAGCGGCGCGAGTCATATCTCTTGGAACCAGAACATATATGCCGCGCACCAAATTTAATAGACCAGACATTGGCGAGCCAGCATGCCACACGCCTTCGAGCCTGTGCCCGCGCGTGCGCACAATGACAGGCGCTTTTTGTCCGCCAGCGGTGCGCCAGTGCAGCGACGCGAGATCATCGCTCATGGTTTGCAGGGCATACAAGACGTAATCGAGATATTGAATTTCGGCGATGGGGCGCAGTCCGCGCATTGCCATGCCGATGGCTTGACCGAGGATGGTCGCTTCACGGATGCCGGTATCGGTCACGCGGAACTGGCCGTATTTTTCCTGCATGCCTTTGAAGCCCTGATTCACATCGCCGAGTTTGCCAACATCTTCACCGAAGGCGATCAGTCGCGGCTCGCGTGTCAGCGCGGCATCGAATGCGGCATTGACCACTTCGAAGCCGAACATGGTCGGCGAAGAGTCGGAATAGACAGGCTTCACTTCATCCACTTTCATGGCTGTGCCCGAATACAAATGCGAGCCGTAACGCTCCACGTTCAACTTGTCGTTCTCGTGCTTCCATTGAACGAGGACTTGCTTGGTAGGATTCGACTCGTCGCGCAGGAGACGCAAGGCTTCATGCGCAATAGTGTGGATGTCGCGCCTCGTATACGACGGGAGAGTTGACAGCCGGTCTCGCAGCATTCGCAACTCGGACGCATGGTTCGACGAGCTGGCGATCTCTTCCAACATATCCATTACTTGATTGCGCTCCTCCGTGATGGGCGCGAGATACGCGTCCCATGCGGCTTTGCGGAATCCTTCTACAGTGTCGTAGTCTGCCTTTTCGAGAGAATCAAGCTCCGGCTTGGAAATGATGCGGTTGTCTGTCATCCACTGCCGCATCTTTTTGAGCCCGTCAAATTCCTCTTCCCACTTGAGTCGTTCAGGAGTCTTGTATCGTTCGTGACTGCCGGATGTTGAATGACCTTGCGGTTGAGTCACGTCGATAACATGAACGAGCGCGGGGATGTGAAATTCGCGGGCGATCTCGGCAGCGCTTTGATAGGTCTCGAGCAGGGCGGGGTAATCCCAGGCGCGGACGGTGTAGTGGTCATATCCGTTCTGGACTTTGTTGGGCAGTGTGTTGGGGTCGCGTTCGAAGCCTTTGAGCAATGTGCCGATATTTTCCTTGACCATCTGAAATTGATTGGGGACGGAGATACCATAGCCGTCATCGTAGACCGTGATGATGGCGGGCGCCTTGAGCACGCCGATGGCGTTGACTGCCTCCCAGAACAGACCTTCAGCTGTGGACGCATTGCCGATGGTGGCGAAGGTCACTTCGTTGCCGTTGATGGAAAAATCTTTTTGGTCTTGCAGTTCCTTGATGTTGCGATAGAGCACCGATGCATACGCAAACCCGACCGCTCTCGGCATTTGCGCGCCGGTGGGGGAGACATCGGATGCTGTGTTGTAAAGTTGGGTTTGGGGGCGCCACGAACCGTTGGGATACAAATGCCGTGTGGCGAAATGGGCGTTCATTTGCCGTCCGCCGCTGGCGGGGTCGTAGGTGGTATCGGCATGGGCGTAAAGTTGTGCAAAAAATTCCTGAATGCTCATCACGCCGAGCATGAACATCCAGGTCTGGTCTCGATAATAGCCGGAACGCCAATCCCCTTTTTGAAAGGCTCTGGCGATGGCGAGCTGGGCGACCTCTTTGCCGTCGCCAAAAATACCAAACTTTGCTTTGCCGCTGAGGACTTCGCGTCTACCGATAAGGGAAGCCTGCCTGCTTTGATAGGCATGGCGGTAATCTTTGATGATCTCATCTTTTTCGAGGGGAAGCGCAATCGTACCCTTCTTTTTGTTGGGCATGAATCTCTCCTGAGTTGGTATTGAGGGAGATTATAACAAAGGATAAAGGTTGGCATTGTAGTTTTTGCGCAAAGATTTTATCTGCTGCTATGCTCACTATTATGCCTGCGCGTTTTCCGAGACCCTGCTAATCTTCTTGACGCTTGTAATACTTGGTGATATTCTCGTAATTAGGACAAATTAAGTCTAGATTATAGGAGCATTTTCTTTCATGGATTCGCATGTCGTTACTTATGTTTTAGATATCATTCTTGTGATCAGTGCAGTTTTGGCTTTATACTTTCGCCCCCGCATCGGCGGCACGCTTGCGGTGGGTTTGAGATTAATCATGGTGGGCGTTTTCTTTCTCGGGCTTACGCATCTCACAGATACACTGCTTAAAGATTTTGTTGAGGCAATTGATGCCACAACCCGCCCGCTTTTGCACCGTGGTTTGAATGTAGTCGGATTTTTATTGATATTTGTGGGCTTTTTCCAAATGCGGAAAGCCATCGAGTCGTAGTCATGGAACAGAGTGATCATTTAAATGTATATGTTGAGGTGCTGACTGCCATTGTGCAGCGTTTCCTAAAACTGATCGGCGAGCCTGCCCTGAAGTTGGCGCGGCGTGTTTATGGCTTGCGTGTAAATGATGATGGTGTTGTAACGAGTTACCAGGGGGATGGGATGATAGCCATCCAGGGCTTGGTCATCGAGTATATGACGTTGATTGGCGCGCAGGCGGTTCCGCTCACACAACGCGCCATCGACCCCGCCCGGCAAAAGAATCCAGATATAAAATTGCCATCGCTAATAAAATAAATAGGACTTACGCAAAACCCCAAGAGCAAGCGCGAATTGTTTAAAAAATTCGTGGCAATTCGCGTAAATTCGCGGCAAAAGATTTTGAACTGCGTAAGTCCTAATAAATAAAAAATGCGGACGAATATGTCCGCATTTTTTATTTCGAGCAGTAGTTATTTCAACCTCTCTGCCACGATCTCCGCAACATCCTTTACTTGAATTTTACTTCCATCGCCTTTTGCCGCATCCGTCATCATTGTCAAACAGAACGGGCAGCCCACCGCTACCGTATTCGCGCCGGTGGATTTGGCTTCCGCAAAGCGTGTCGAGTTCACACGCGCCGAGCCTTCCTCTTCTTCCTTCCACATCTGCGCGCCGCCTGCGCCACAGCAGAAGGATTTGTCTCCATTGCGTGGCATTTCCACGGTCTCAACCCCGGCAGATTTCAACGCATCGCGCGGCGCATCGGTGACCTTGTTGTGGCGTCCCAGATAGCACGGGTCATGGAAGGTGATCTTCATATTATCGCCTTCGAGGTTCATCGAGATTTTCCCTGCACCGACCAACTCATTGATAAGTTGTGTGTGGTGAATGACCTGATAATTTCCACCAAAGGCAGGATATTCATTCTTGATGGTATGCAAACAATGTGGGCAGGTCGTCACGATGCGTAACGGGCGGGATGACCCCGCCCCTACGGAATTCAAGATTTCTACGTTCTGTGAAGCCAGCCCGAAGAAAATATCTTCACGCCCGGCGCGGCGAGCAGAGTCACCAGTACAGGCTTCATTCTTGCCGAGCACAGCATAATTGACGCCCGCCGTGTTCAAAATTTTTGCAAAGGCTTGGGCGGTCTTTTGTGCGCGTGAGTCCGTGGCAGGCGCACAGCCAACCCACCACAAAATTTCAGGTTCAGCATTTTGTTCAACGGTGGGCACGCTCATACCTTCCGCCCACTTCATGCGGTCACCCTGCGAAACATTCCACGGGTTCATGTTACGTTCCATGCCTTTGAACGCCGTCTCCAATTGCTTGGGGAACGCACTTTCCATCATGGACAGATTGCGACGAATATCGAGGATGTCGCGCATCGGTTCATTGCCAACCGGGCAAATGTCCACGCAGGCGCCGCAGCTTGTGCATGCCCACACGGCTTCTTCTGAAATCAGATCGAGCATTGGTACATCGGTCGTTCCGCCGTTGTTGAAGTGATAGCGTTTGTTGATCTCTAACGCAGCAGGCGACAATAATTTCCCAGTGTTATACGCCGGGCAAACTTCCTGACAGCGAAAGCACATGATACAGGCGTAGCTGTCCATGATCTGTTCCCAGCCGAGGTCTTTCATCTTCGCCGCGCCAAATTGCTCGATGGATTGATCGTCGAGGTTGATATAGCTCAACTGGCCAATGGACTTGCGTTCGGGTTTGAGCGCAAAATTCAACGGCGCAAAGAAAAGATGAATATGTTTTGAAATGGGGAAGTAGGGCAGGAACGCGACGACTGCACCAATGGACAACCAAAACGCGATGTGTTCCCCTGCGACCAAAACACTCGCATCCACCCCCGCCCAAAGCTGGGACGTCGCCGAGATGCTTGGCTGCCAACTGTCAGCGTGACCTGCCACCGCCAAATTGAAGGACTCTCCCAAGAACCGCATCGAGTTATGGACAAAGATGAACGTGGCGACAATTGCCGAGTCGCGCATGATGCCTGTGCGCGCTTTCGGATGAAGCAACGTTGTGTCGCGAGTGGATAAAGTTACCGGCTTAAGAATGAAGCGGCGGAACGCCATCGCCAGAATGCCGAAAATGATGGCGATGTTCGCAATGTCCGCGATGAGGCGGTATACATCCCCAAACAAGCCTGTGTTCTCAAGTAATTTGAGCCCGGTATAGGCGTAAATCAGATCCGCGAGATTAATGAGCAGGAAGGAGAGGAAGCCCCAGCCAATCAGCGCGTGCAAAATGCTCGGACCCAGCCTGAAACGAAAAACGGGTTGGAACAACCCCACCTTGACGATGAGTTCTCCAATCCGTTTCCAAATAAGCGACCAATCAATTTTCCCCTGTCCGCTGGTGATGTGACCGATGATTCTCATCACGCCTTTGTAAGTGAAATAGAGCGAGACAAGGACAGCAACTGCAAAGAGGATTTTTTCTAGGAATGTGAGCATGGAGCCTCCGTGAGGTGTCTGTCATTGCGAGCGCGAAGCGCGAAACAATCTTCTGAGAATGTGGAGATTGCTACCTCATTGTCCTTCGACTGCGCTCGGCATTCGCCTCGCTCCGCTCAGGACGGCTTTTCGCAATGACGATTATTTGTAAAGTTTAGCACAAGTTGGTTTTATGCCACAGGTTCAAATGTCGTGAGACTGTCCCATATCTCGGTGTTGAGTTGTTCACGCTGGCTTTGGGCGAACTCCCAGAACAAGGATTGTGCGCGAGTAAGCGGATGGTTGATGTGCCGTGCAATGTGTACCGTGCGTTTCAAAGGCAGACCCTGAAGTTCCACTTTTTTCACGCGCCCAAAGGCAAGCCCGCGTGCCGCCACCATCTCGGAGACGAAGGCAATGCCCACGCCGCGTTCCACCGCCATTTCGATGGCTTCGGGGTTGCCAAGTTCCATAACGATGTTGAGCATGTCGGGCGTGATGCTGTAGCGCTTTAAGCCCTCCAGGACGGTTTCACATGTGCCGGACATTTCTTCGCGCATGATGATCTTTTGGTCGAGCAGGTCGTCTGGGGTGGCTTGACCATATTCCGCCCAGGGATGGTTGGCTGGGACGATCAAATAGATGCGGTCATCGAAAAGGGGCTCACATTCAATGTCGCGGTGTTCGAGCCTTTTGCTGGCAACGCCAATTGGAAGTTTTTGTGCGATCAGGCTCTCTTGGACCCGGTCACGGCCCATGACCTTGACTCGCGGATGAACGTCGGGATATTTTTCCTGAAATATTGAAAGCAGGGCTGGCATGAGATATTTCCCTGCCGAGGTGGAACAGCCGATCAATAATTCGCCGCCGATCTGGTGATGGATTTCCTGAAAGCCGTCTTCGAGCATCCGCGCTGCGCGCAGCACTTCCCGCGCCATCGGCAAAATGGACTGCCCCGCCTCACTCAGCTCCACTGAGCGCCCATGCCGGACGAATAACTCCACGCCGTATGTTTTTTCGATGGTGTGAATGTTCTGGCTGACGGCAGACTGGGAGAGATGCAGCCGCCTTGCGGCGTTGCTGAAATTCAGTTCTTCGGCTGCCACGAGAAAGACCTGCAAAGTGGATAGTTCGATCATTCGCTTTTCCGCTTTCGATAAGGGATGGTGATAACTTCTTTGCATAAGCATAAGTCTTTCTCATAAGCCTGAGTAGTGAGGCTTGTCAAAATCTGGTTATGACGTCATGGGGTAATTACCCCAAAATAAAACAGCCTGTAAGGTTCTCCTCACAGGCTGTTGGTTTGTAAAAGTGACAGTCACCCGCGGAGGCGACTGTCACTTGCATAACTATTTGGCGACGGGAAGCTCCGCTGCGATCCAGCCATTCATACCGCCCGCAAGATTGCGGACATTGGTATAGCCCAGGAATTGCAGATAGAGTTGAGTCATGGCGCCGCGGTGACCGGACGCACAGGTCACAACGATGGGCGCGGACTTATCGGCGGGAAGTTGTGCGAGGTTGGCGGGCATGTCGTTCACGGGGATATTGATCGCGCCTTCGATGTATCCGTTATCGGTCAATTCGGTTGCGGTGCGGACGTCCAAAATGAAGGGCACGGTTCCAGAGACGATTTCGGTGTTGAAGTCTGGCGCTTTGACGGTGCCGAAGCCTTCGGGCAGGTTGCTCAGGTAGGCGTCGAGAATGGCAAGGGTGTCGGCATCCACTTCGGGAGCGGTACCCGCTACGGGCGCGGCGGGAACGCCAGCTTCCAATGGGAGTTCAGCCTTGACCCAGCCGTTAATTCCACCGGCGAGGTTGATCACGTCGGTGTATCCCAAAAGACGGAGTGCCATTGTACCAAGCGCGCCGCGATGACCGGATGCGCAGGTGATGACGATCTTCTGATCTTTGGCGGGCAGTTTATCGAGATTCTTGAGCAGGTCGCGGATCGGGATATTGATGGAGCCGGTGATGTACCCGGTGCTTTCAATTTCGGAGGATTCGCGCACATCCAAAATGAAGGGCGGATTCTCGACCATCATTTCGTTGAGCTTGTCGGACTTGATAGTGTAGAAACCGGCATCGGCGGGCAGGCTGACGAGGAAGGCGCCCATATCGCTGACGATACCAGCCACAGGCAAACCAGCGGCTTTCCAGCCGTTGAGACCGCCCGCAAGATTCATAACGTTGGTGTAGCCAAGCAGGCGAAGTCCCATGGTTACGATGGAGCCGCGATGACCCGATGCGCAGTTGACAACGATGTAGGCATCTTTGGCGGGGAGTTTATCGAGGTTGCCGAAGATTTCCTGCATGGGGACGTTGACTGCACCTTCGATGTGCCCGTCTTTTGTAAATTCCTCAGATGTGCGGATGTCGACAACTGTCGGGGGAGTGCTCTCAGCCAGCGCCTCGGAAAGTTTGTCCGATTTGATGGCGTAAAAGTCTTCGGGCAATTCGGTCAGGAAGCTGTTCAGCATTTCGAACAAAGCCTGATCTTCAACGACGGGAGTGCTGATGGCAACTGCAGTCTCTGGAGCGGTTCCGGTAATGACCGGGAATTCGGCTTTCTTCCAGCCATTGATGCCGCCCGCCAGGTTGCGGACGTTGGTGTAGCCCAATAATGTGAGAGAAGCCATCACCATGCCACCGCGATGACCGGAGGCACAGGTAACCACGATGGGGTCATCGAGACCGGGGAGTTTATCGAGGTTGTTGAGCACTTCGCGCACGGGGATGTTGACGCTTCCTTCGATGTAGCCGTCGGCTTCCGCTTCGGCAGCTTCGCGCACATCGAGAATGAACGGAGCTTTATCCACCATTTCTTCGTTCAACGCGGCAGACTTGACGGTGCCGTAGCCTTTGTCGGCGGGCAGGCTGGCGGTGAGGTCGGTGAATAGCGCGAGAACATCAGGACCCGTTTCTACAACGGGCGCTTCAGTGACGACTTCCGCCACGACTGCTTCTGTCGCTTCTGCAGGGGCGGGTGAGCCGCATGCTCCCAGGATCATGCTGAGGGTGAGGAGCAGGGCTAAAAACAATTGAAATTTCTTGGACATTTTCTTCTCCTTATTGAAGAATGATTCTTGTTTAGCAAGCGCCGCTAACGTAGCAGCAGAATAAAATGTAGGGCAATTTGCTAAATTGCCATGGCAAGATGGCATCTTGCTCTACAACTTAACTTTGTTGGCGCATTAGGGCAGCTTGTGACATCCAGAGCAGCTATCGTTCGTAAAGTTGACATGACTTTCAGGGATGATGGGGGAGTTGCGGATTCCCTCATCATGGCAGGTGACGCACGAATCGGTCGTCAGGTCGGCGTGCTCAGCAGGCTGCAACATGGCGGCGAGGAACATATCCACAGGACCGGGCAAGGTGTTGACGATCACATTCTGATTGGCAACGAGTTCCGTCGCTTGCACTTTGTCGGCGGTGAGGAAAATTTCCGGGTTGGCGTGGCAGGCTTCACAGGTCGCGTTTTGAGGCGTGAAGCGTTGAATGTTGTGCGGCGTGGAGTAGACCCAGGTCGGCAGGGCGTCGAAGTTCGTCAACAAATCCTCGCCGTAGAATTCATAACTTGTCGTTGCTATAGGCACATGACGCACTGGCACATATTTGTAGGGACGGTCTTCACTTTGAAGCGGATTGCGCCCGATGAAGAAAGTTGTGTATGTTGCTTCCGTCTCAAAGAACGGCTTTTCAGTTGTCTCACTGACCGCCACATGACAGCCATCGCAACTGGTGTACGAAACTGAATGGCAGACCTGGCAGGAGATCTCGGCTCCATCAGCATGTTGGGCGTGCATGTCGATGCCGTCTGAACCGTCAATAACTTCTGCATGACAGTCTGTACACTTGGGGTCTTCTGTGCCGCTCAAGCGATGATCGGCTGCAGCGGTTTCATCGGTCATGCCGTGCAGGTCTGCGCCCTCATGGCATTTCACGCAACTCATGCGCGCATCGCGGAAATGCACATCGCCTACGATGCCTTCGTTCTTGCCGAGGAATTCGTTGCCCACGCGGCTGCCGTGACAAGCCGTGCATGAACGCGTCATCGGTGGGGTCTTCTCGAAGACATGACCCGAGAACAAACCACCGCCCACATTGTCCGGTTGGCTGACATGGCATTCACCGCAGGTGGTGTGGCACGTTGCACAATGGTTGCCGAACATTTCATCCAAAGCGGGGTGATCTTCGGGAATGTTTCCATTGCGGGTGTTGATCGCCGTCCAGTAACCGGCTTGGGTATTGTGCAGGCTGTTCGGGTACACGGCAGTCTCTTCTTCATGGCACTCGGCGCAGTAAACATCCGGCTGAGAACTCGGGCTGATGACCATGCCCGCATGTGCCTGTTCCTTGTCCGAAACGTTCGTCCCGCCATGGCATTGCACACAGGTTAATTCGCCGTGGTCGGTCTGCGCGAACGCTTCGTTATTTACCAAAACTTTTTCCCAGGGCTCCAACGGAGCCACATCGCCCCCTCAGCCAACCCCTTTGGATTCGGATTCTGCCTTCACCATGGGAGCGGCAGTTTCGATGAGTCGTTCCTTATCGATATGACACGCCACACACTCTCCCGCTTCAGGCGCAGACGTTGGAACTGCTTCAGTTTCTGTGAGCGTTTCTGTCGCTGTGGGTGACTCTGCTTTTGCGGTGGCACAGGCTGAGATCAACAGCATGCCCATCAGGTAAATACCAATGAATTTGAATTTCACAGAACCTCTCTTCGTGCGATTTTTCACAATTATTATTCAATCCTCTTATACTTATTAGTGATATACATAACGTCTACTTATCAGATTTGCTTATGGAAATCGATTACCCCCGCTTACAACTGGTTAAACAAAAAATCCCGCAAGCCATGCTCACGGGAACCCATCTACTTATTTACTTGTCTACTTGTGTACTTTCCTACTGATCTACCTGCTCGCTGATGTCATTCACATAATCCACTGCCCCCGAACACGCGCCAATGAGGTGCGGCGAGACGGTCTCCCACGTCAGCGGCAGACCATTGGCTCCGTTTGCGCCGCTGACACCCTCGGCGAGACAGCCCCCGCCCGCGTTGTAATTGACCAGCGTGAACTTCCACAGGTCTTCGTACGAAGCGGCGTCACTGGGTAAAGAGCCGGTGTAGTTGTAAATGACCTGCCCCGCCTGTTCGCAATTTGCGATCAGTGTGTTGGCAAAGACACCCACAGAAAAATCTGCCTGAGTTAAGTCGAGTCCCAGCGGACATTCTTCACAACTGGCGTTAACACTGCCCACGAGCGCGCGCCGCAATGCTGCCTGTTGGTCTTCATCGAGGTTGGCATAACCTGTGCCGCAAGTTTCCGAGTCCATCACAAGCGGACAGAATTGATTATAGAAAGAACGGTTCCAGAAGAGAGCCGTGTCTGCGCCGTTTTCGGTCAGTTGACCCAGACCGATATCACCCACTGCCTGAAAGATGCCGGGCCAGAACTGGCTTTCGCGTGCGAAAAGATTTTTCAGCAAAAACGCCGGGACGCTGGTCTCTTTTGCCGTTTCAAGAATAAGACCGTCGAATTGGTTTTGCCATTCGCGCACGGCATCACGCGATTTTTCCAAGCCGCATTGGTTGGCTACATTTCCGGGAGACAAGCCGCCATCGGGGCAGGAGCGGGCATCCACCACGCCTTGTAGGATGAGGTTCGCGGCAAGATAGGTATAGGGAATGTCGCTGCTGAGGTCTTCGCTTTCGGTGGGAGTGCTTAGCCATTTCGGTGCGCCGCCAACGGGTGGGAACGTCCCCCAAGATTCGGCACAGGTCGCCGTCACGCCGCCCTGCCATTGCGCTGAGAGCACATCCACGTACCAGTAGAGTTGGTCCGGGTCGCCCTCGTCCACTTGCTTGGCGCGGACTTGTGCTTCGTAAATAATGCTGCTGTCGCCATAGGTCGAGTATGCCCAGAATTCAACGGTCACGCCTTCATCGCCGGTTTCAGGGATGCGGAACTTGCATACATCGGTCTCATCGCAGAAAAAGGATTGCCCATCATACGTCCCTTCGATGCGAATGATCGATTCGTTTGGCAGGGGTTCCTGCCCCGTGATGACAAGCATCGGTTTGGTTTCGCAGATGTTGGTGGAGGTACTGTAAACAGGTTCGCAGTCTTCGAGCGAGACCCATGCGCTGGCGGCGGGCAATTGCATGGCGATCTCTTTTTCCTTCGTGTCAGTGTCCTTCAAAATCGCGTAGTAGCCCTCGCAGTTGGCGACGTTGTTGAGATTGCACATCGGCTGGGAGATCCAATTGCGGTAGATGATGGTGCCGCAATCCCGATAGACTTCGTCCGGCAGAGGCATCCCGTCATGGTCCACGGTGATGTTGCAGACGAGGGTTCTGTCTTTCCATTTGAGTAATTCCCACTCGTAGGACTGATATTCAACTGCGATGATGGAGAAACGGTCAGGACCAGGTGGGGGATTGGATTCGGAATCAGGCGCGAGGTCCGAGCCGGAGGCGGGCAAGGCTCCATAGCTGACCACCAGGTTCGAGATGGCGATCAGCATCAAAAGAAGATGGTTTGCCCAGCGGTGTCTTGGCATGAGAATCAAAAAAGCCCGCCACATTATACCCTGCGGCATATTGTGACAGGCACTTCTTCAGGCTTATTTCTTTTCCCTGTCCATCGATTCGTAGGTTTCGAGGTCGCGTTTGAGGTTGCGGCTGCGGAGGTACATGCTGAGCAGGTAGATGCCCATGGTGGCGAACGCTACGATGTAGCCTGCCACCATGTAGCCATCGGTGTTGACGTTTTCCATTTTTTTATTCTCCTATTACATTGAGACTTTCAGTTTGAGTTGTTCGACCTTCTCTTCCAAATTGCCCATGCGGATGCGATGCCACATCAGGTCGATGAAGAGGACGGTGAAGGCGCCGAGTGCAATGAACATGGCGGTGAGCATGTTGGGGGTCATGTCAAAACCACCCTGGGCTGCGGCGCTGGCGTTGCCGATGACGACTGGGTGAATGGTGCGGAAGAGGCGGATGACCATAAAGGTGATCGGCGCGCTCAGTCCGCCCAACAGGGCGTAGACGGCGCCGAAGCGCGCGCGCTTTTCGGGGTCTTCCATACCGGCGCGCAGCATGAAGTAGGCGATGTAGATCAACTCGGTGACTGCGGCGGTGGTGAGACGCGGGTCCCACGTCCACCAGGTGTTCCAGGCAGGGCGTGCCCAAATGGAGCCGAGACAAATGGTGATGAAGAAGAACATGGTGCTGACTTCCACCGCAGCAACTTCAACGCGGTCCCATCTCATGTCTTTGGTGACGAGGTAGATGATGCCGGTCACTGCCGCGACGACGAAACCGATCAGCCCGACCCAGGCGGTTCCCACGTGGAAGTAAAACACGCGCTGGACGTTGCCCATCACGGCTTCGGTCGGCGCGAAGACCAACGCGAAATAAGTCGCAACAATGACCCCGATGGCAGAGAGGATATCGAGAATGGTGAGTGCGATTGGTTTGGATTGCATGGATAAAACTCCTTCTTTGGATTTACGATTGCAGATTTTCAACTGATGATTATGAAATAGAAGATGAAATGTGTGATGAAAATACGGATGAAAACAGTTTGTAGATTTTAGAGAATTTGACTGGACGCCTCATTGGCGACTTTGGGCTGGTTTCTGACCATTGGCAAGTGCGTCGCACCAGACGGGTAGGCTGAGTCTACTTAATCAGCCGAATCTAACCTGTAGACTTATCTCATTAATTTAGGTGCGACGCACCCTCCGCTCTACTCCTCAACCACATAATCGAAGATCATGAATGATGCGGCGATGAAGATGACATCGTAAACAATAAGTAGATTAAGCGGGGCGAGGATTTCTGCAAACTCTGCCCCGGCAATGATCCCGCCGCTGGCTTTGACGGATGCCAGAAGCACGGGAACCGCCACCGGGAAAAGCAGGATGGGCAGCAATACATCGCGTGTGCGCGTCTGCACAGACATGGTGGAAAGCAGCGTGCCCACGGCG